>JASHPX010000296.1 GCA_030037905.1 Gammaproteobacteria bacterium | reverse complement strand
CGATCCACTCCTGATCGCTCTGCGAGCAGCCGAGGTCGGTCATATAGCCGACGACGCGCATGTTCCAGATCGTCTGCTGATCGACGGGATTGGGTGGCGGCACGCGCAACAGGGGCTGGTCGTAAGCCCCGCTTCGATCTTCGTTGAGAGCGATGGTCGGCACGTTTGGTCCGTTTGGAATGTAGCCGAGCGTGATGGTGTCGTAGACGCGATGGTTCGGCGGCTCGGCGAAAGTCCCTCGAGAGCGGGCTGCGGCGCTCAGCCCAAACCCGAGCCCCGCGATCGCCAGCGCGTACATCCCTGCCATGAGCTTGGCCATTGGCTTGCGCACCTGCATGATCCGTCGAGGCTAGGTCCAGGCTAGGTCGGAGTCTCGCCCGGGGGCAGCTCCGCGATGCTGCGCGTGCGGCTCAGCACGCCCAGGTTGTAGAGCACGTAGTACCCGATCAGCAGGCCGAAGATGGCAAGAGTCAACGGACTGTGCCGATAGAAAGCCAGCGGATCGCCGCGGGTTTGCAGGGGCGCCTGAAGCGGCGCGCGCGCAGAGCCGTAGACCGTCAGGAAGCGAAACAGCAGGCGGCCGACGAACAGTGCGAGGACGACCAGCCCGATGTACGCGTGCGGAGTATAGAAACGCCCCTGCGGTGTCGCCTCGAAATGTGTGTAACGCAGGGCGATCTGCGCGAGCACGGCACCGCAGAGGACTCCGCCCAATAGCGCTACGAGCAGCGTCGAGTCGCGCCACAGTCCGGACAACAACAGCACCCCCAGCACGCCGAGTACGCCGGCGGTCGTGTACAAGCGCCCGGGAACGACGGCCTGGCGGCCGAAGATACGTCGCGCGCGTCGATAGAGCCCCAATAGCACCAGCGCGGTGATCAGCAGCGGTGTGAGGAGATGCGGATTCATAGTCGACCCATATTAGATCTGCTTTGGGGAATGCGTGGATATGTTAGCGCCGGCGGGAATGCGGCATCGCAAACGCCGTGCGTTGGATGACGTAATCAGGGCCGTTGCGCGCAGAGCTGTCAACGCGGCCACCCCCGCGGTCGTTGGGGACACGATCGCGAGCCCCATGGACGCCGTAGACGGCTGCACGGACAGCCACGGACAGCCACGGACAGCCACGGACAGCGAAGGACATCCGCCCCAGATGCGCCACAAGCCCTGCATGCTCGAAGAGACCCGGATGCGCCACCGTAGACCCTGCATGCGATATCGACCCGCCCGTCATATCGGTTGGGGCAAGCTCATGCATATCGCGGCGATGGGTCTGGCGGCCTGCGCGCTGACGGCGTGCGCCGCTTCGGCATCGCGACCTGCGCCGCCGGCGGTGGCCAGATCCCCCGGTACGGGCGCTGCACCAGGAGTGCACGCGCTGAGCCACGACGATGTGTTGTGGCTCGAGCGCGTGGACTTCGGTGTGGACAGCCAGGCCGTGTCCGAGTATCTGCGGCTCGGCCGTGCGGGCTATCTCGAGCGGCAGTTGCATCCCGCGGCCGACGATGCGCACGATCTGCCGCCCTCCGTCGCGGCACAGATCGCCGCCCTCGACATCTCGCACCTGGACCTGCGCCGCACCTTCGCCGCATTGCGCAGCGCGCGGCGCCAGTTTCGCACCACCACCGATCCCACGGCGAGGGGGCAGCAACTGCGCGCGATCTTCCGCGCCGGCGGGCAGCTCACCGACGAGGCGCGCTACCGGGAGCTGCTGCGCGCGGTCTACTCCTCGGACCAGCTGCGCGAGCAGATGGTGTGGTTCTGGCTCAATCATTTCAGCGTCTTCGAGAACAAGGCGCAGGTGCGCTGGCTCGCGGCCGACTACGAGGAGCGCGCGATCCGGCCCTACGCCCTCGGGCATTTCTCCGACCTGGTGATGGCCACGCTCGAGCATCCGGCGATGCTCGAGTATCTGGACAACTATCGCAACACCGCCGGCCATCTCAACGAGAACTACGCGCGCGAGTTCATGGAGCTGCACACGCTCGGCGTGGGCAGCGGCTACACGCAGCAGGACGTACAGCAGCTCGCGCGCGTGTTCACCGGCCTCGGTGTCAACTTCGGCCCCGCCCCGCGCCTGCCGCCGGCGCTGCGCTCGCTGTACCTGCAGCGTAATGACGGCTTCGCTTTCAATCCGGCGCGGCACGACTTCGGGCCGGTCACGCTCCTCGGCCAGCGGGTCAAGGGTGTCGGATTCGACGAGGTGAAGAACGCCGTGAACCTGATCGTGCGCCAGCCGGCCTGCGCGCAGTTCATCTCCCGGGAGCTCGCGACCTATTTCGTGGCAGATAGTCCGCCGCCGCAGCTCGTGGAGGCCATGTCCCGTACCTTCCAGCGCACCGACGGCGACATCGCCGCGGTACTGCGCACGATGTTCACCGCAGATGCATTCACCCCATCCCTCGGCACCAAGTTCAAGGACCCGATGCGCTATGTGGTCTCCTCGGTGCGCCTCACGTATGACGGCCCCGCGTACGCTGGACGGGTGATCGACAATCCGCAGCCGCTGCTCAACTGGTTGCGAGCACTTGGGGAGCTGCCGTATGGACACCAGACGCCCGACGGCTACTCGCTCACGCTGGCCGGTTGGGGCAGCCCCGGCCAGCTCAGCCGCCGCTTCGACATCGCTCGCGTGATCGGCAGTGGCCGCGCGCCGCTGTTCGGCACGCCGGGCGCAGATCCGCTCGCAGCCTTCGCCCCGAGGGCCATCGCTGCCGCCCCGCCGCTTTCCCGCGGGATCTATGTCGATACTCTCGAGCCCTTTCTGGCCGGCAATACCCGGGCTGCGCTCGACCAGGCACGCTCGCCGGCGGAATGGAATGCGTTCCTGCTCTCTTCGCCGGAGTTCAACTATGAGTAGCCCACTGAATCGCCGCCGCGCGCTGCAGCTCGCGGCCGCCTCGCTCGGCGCCGCCGGCCTCGGCGGCTTCTCGGGCCGCCTGTACGCCGCGCCGGCCGATGGGCCGCGTTTCCTGCTGGTGTTCATGCGCGGGGGCTACGACGCCACCAACATGCTCATTCCCTATACGAGCAGCTTCTACTACGAGGCGCGCCCGACGATAGCCATTGCAGCGCCGGCGGCGGGCTCGGCCACCGCCTCGGCCATCGCCTCCGCAGGTGTAGCCGCGGGCGCGCTGGCGCTGGATGCCGACTGGGCGCTCTCGCCGGCACTGCGAGACACGATCGGCGCGCTCTACCGGCAGCGCCAGGCCGCGTTCGTGCCGTTTGCGGGGACCGATGATCTGTCACGCAGCCACTTCGAGACCCAGGACAGTATCGAGCTCGGGCAGCCTATCGGCGCAGCGCGCGACTATCACTCCGGCTTCATGGCGCGCCTTGCGGACACGCTGACACGCTCGGGGATCTCGGCGCCTCCCATGGCCTTCACCGACTCGCTGCCGCTGTCCTTCAGTGGCCCGACACCGGTGCCCAACATGTCGTTGAAGGGTAACGGGCGCGGCTCCGTCGATGAGCGCGAGGCGCGCATCCTCCTCGATATGTATGCCGGACAGCCGCTGGAAGGCGCGGTGGCCAGCGGGCTCGCGGTGCGCGCGCAGGTCGCCCAGACCCTGAGCGCCCTGGACGAGGAGATGCGCGCCGCCGGCCGCAATGCCGTCGATACGCGCGGCTTCGAGCTGCAGAGCGAGCGCATCGCCCGCATGATGCAGGATCGCTACCGCATCGGCTTCGTCGACGTCGGCGGCTGGGATACCCACGTGAATGAGGGTGCCGCGCAGGGACAGCTCGCGACCAATCTGGCGGCGCTGGGACGCGGGCTCACGGCCTATTCGCGCGCTCTCGGACCGGACTGGCGCAACACCGTGGTCGTGGTGCTGTCGGAGTTCGGCCGCACTTTTCGCGAAAACGGCGGGCGCGGCACCGACCATGGCCACGGCACGGTCTACTGGGTACTCGGCGGCGGCATCGATGGCGGCCGTATCGTCGGCGCGCAGCAGCGCGTGGCGCGCGAGACGCTGTTCCAGGACCGCGATTATCCGGTGCTCAACGACTACCGTGCGGTTCTCGGCGGGCTGTTCCAGGCGCTCTGGCAGCTGCCGGCCGTGCGTTGCGAACAGGTCTTCCCGCAGACGATGCCGCTGGATCTGAAGCTGGTGTAGCCAGCAGGCTGCTCGATCAAAGTGCCGCGCCCAGGACGGATTGGCCCAGTCGGGGATGCAGTCCAGGGGGGCGTGCTCGACCACGCGGCCGTGCTCCATGTGTAGTCTAATTGTTGTTGCACTTCAGGCCCCGCATGTCGGCCGCCGCGAGGCCGGTAGCCAGACAGCAGCGCCGCGCGCAGTACGCAGTCGGTGGGCGGTACTCGCGCTCGAGTTGCCGGCCGAATTGCGGATACATCGTCGCCGCGCCGCCGTGCGCCGCGTCGAGCGGGATGCCGTAATGCTCGAGCATGTAGCCCTGCAACGGATTCGCGCCGGGCAGCTCGGTGGCCGTGTGCGCTCCGTCGGACAGTCCGGCGATCGTCTCGTCGGGCAGGCAGTGCCACGGCGGCGTATTGGTGCTGCCTCGCGCGGTGAGCCGGTAGGTCGCGGCGCGGGCATAGGGCGCCTGCAGATACACCGGATCGCGAAGGACGGTGGTGAGCGTCAGCAGGTCGTCGTAGCGGGTGAGGAACAGCCGCATCGTGGCCTGGTTGCTGCTTGGTACGCCGTTTTGCGTGAGCAGGCCATCGATGATGTGCGTGGCGTTCGCCACCAGCGTGTCACCCTCCCAGTGAGCACTGATGAAGCCGCTGCGTGTATGCAGAGCCCGCGGCGAGGGTGCCGTACGCCCATCGACCCAGATGACGAACGGCGGGCGATCGGCGGCGGTGCCGATGTGCCAGGCGATGACGTTGCCGCTGCCGGGGTCGTCGTCCGCCCAGATGCGCAGGCCGGCAAACTCCTGCAGCTCGGGAAGCATCTGCAGCTCGCACTGGCGGCCGAGCTCCTCGAGCGACTCGAAGGAGTAACTGAGCGCGGCCGCTCGACCATCCGCGTTGAGCGGGATTCCCGCGAAATCGGCCGGGTTGGCGTTGGCGACGCGCACGTCCTGATCAAGCTGATAGGCCCAGTAGCCGGAGAGGTCGATCTGCGCAAACGCCGCCGCGGCGTACAGGCCGGCGGCAGTAGCAAACATCGCTCGGATTGCGGCGGAACGGATCATGGTGTGTCGCTCCTCGGCGCTGCCGGCTCAATTCAGCACCAGCTCGAGGCTGTCCGTGCACTCGAGCACGCGCCGGTCGTAGGCCGCCATTTCTGCGAAGCCGACGCCGCCGAAGATGTTGGCGGCTCCACAGCAATAGCGGATGCAATACTGCGACGGCGGGGTGTACTTGCCCTGCAGTTGCCGGCGAAATTCGGGATACATCGTCTGCGGGCCCCCGAGCGCGGCGTCGGGCGGAATGTGATATTGCTGGCGCATGTAGTCGCGCAGCGGATTGCCCTGCAGCGGGTAGGCCATGGTGTGAGCGCCATCAGAGACGCCGGCGATCACCTCCTCCGGGGCGCAGTGGTAGGGCGGCGTGTCGGAGTTGCCGCGAGCGCTGAGCTGATAGGACTGGGCGACCGCATAGGGGGCGGCCAGGTAGACCGGATCGCGAATGACCGCGCTGGTCACCAGTAGCTCGTCATAGCGGCTGATGAACGAGGTCATCGTTGCCTGATCGCTGTTGGGTGCGCCGTTGATGGTGAGCAGCGAATCGATGATGTGTGTCGTGCTCGACACCAGCGTGTCGCCCTCCCACTGACCGGTGGTGAATCCGCTGCCGGTGTGCAGGGCTTGCGCCGAAGGCGCGCGGCGGCCGTCGACCCAGATCGTCATTGGCGCAATGCTGCCGGCTGAGCGAAGAGGGGACGTGAGGTGCCAGGCGACCACCTCCCCGCCGGCGGGATCGGTCGTGGGCCAGATGCGTAGTCCGAAGGGATTGAGCCACAGCAATAGCACTGTCTGGGGCTGGCACTGGCGGCCGAGCTCGTCGAGGGATTCCTCGGAGTAGCTCAGCGCTGCGGCGCGGGCGTCGGCCGTCAGCGGCACACCGAGAAAATCCGCCGGGGACAAATTAATCAGCCGGAAGTCCTGCTGGAGGATCGTCGCCCAGTTGCCGGACAGGTCGATCTGCGCCGGGGCAGGTACGGTGTACAGCATCGCCACGGCGGTCGCGCACGCGGGAGCGCATCGCCTCAGCCGGGCGGCAAACGCCCGCAGAACGGCAAGAGCTCGGAGATGGGCCGCAGGGCTGAGAGCGGTAAAAGCAGGCCGCTTCAGGCCCTGACCGTCTCGCGCGTTCATAGCAACATATCTCACTCTCATGGCTCCGCCTCAAGCCCCCGCCCGCGCCGTTCGGCCGTGACATCCCGGTAGACGGCCTCGACGAATTGCCGCGTGCCTTCTGTGCCCGCCAGCGCGCCGAAGCGCCGGTCGTAGCCCTGCGTGACGTCCGCCGCCTCGATCTGTACGAGGTTGCGATGCGCATGCACGAGCGTCTCGACGCGCATGCGCACCGTCGCGACCATGTCACGGTAATTGACCAGGTCGGCCTGCTGGCAGACCGGCCCGCGCATCGGAACCACCAGGGTGCCCGGCTCGCCCGTGACCACCGGCGTCGGCGTGATCACCAGCGTGTTGATCAGCCGGTCGAGCGCCTCGAGCTCGCCCTGCACGCTGCCGCCGCGCGCTGTGTCGATGACCGGAAAGCGTGTGGGGTCGAAGATCGCGCCGGTGACGACCACGTCGGAGCGGCGAAACAGCACCACCGCGTCGCTGTCCGAGTGCGCCGGCGGCATTGCGATCACTTCGATCGCCTGGCCGTTCAGGTAGAAGTTGAATTGTGAGCGGCTGAACGTGGCGCTCGGCAGCGCCTGCGCGGGCAGATCCGGCTGTGCAGCGAGCCGCTGCAGCACCGCTTCGCGCGCAACGATCGTCGCGAAGCGCCCGACGTCGGTGACCCCGCGCGGTACCAGGATCAGGCCCCCCGACTCCACCAGCGAGGTGCCGGCGGCCGCCACGCCCGCGCTGCCCCCGGCGAGATCGGCATCCGCGCTGGTGTCGATCACGAAGTGCACCGGGCTGTGGCTGAGGCGCGTGATTGCGGCAATGAGGGCCGGGGCGTCCTGCGCCGGTCCCGGGTCCACGACGATGCCGCCTTCAGGTCCGGTCTCGAGCGCCACGTCGATGCCCGAGGCGGTCAGCATGTAAACGTCAGGGCGCAGCGTCTCGACGCTCACCGCCGCGGTGCTGCCGGCTGTGGTGCCGTCGGACGCCGGGCCGGGCGAGGCCGGGGCATCGGTTGCGCCGGGCGCCGTTGCGCCCAGTGCCGGGCCGCCCAATGCTGCAAGCAGCGCCATGAGCAGCGCCCGCCGCTGCGGCACGCCTCGGATGAGTCCGGCGGGCTTCGTTGGGCTCAATTCAGCACCAGCTCCATGCTGTCGGTGCACTCGAGCACACGGCGATCGTAGGCCCTCATTTCTGCGAGGCCGACGCCGCCGAACTCGTTGACTGCTCCACAGCAATTCCGGATGCAATACTGCGACGGCGGGGTGTACTCGCCCCGCAGCTGCCGGCGAAATTCGGGATACATCGTCTGCGGGCCCCCGAGCGCGGCATCGGCCGGGATGTGATACTGCTGGCGCATGTAGTCGCGCAGCGGATTGCCCTGCAGCGGGTAGGCTATGGTGTGAGCGCCGTCGGAGACGCCGGCAATCACTTCCTCCGGGACGCAGTAGTAGGGCAGCGTGTCGGAGCTGCCGCGCGCGCTGAGCTGATAGGATTGGGCGATCACGTAGGGGGCGGCCAGGTAGACCGGATCGCGAACGACCGCGCTGATCACCAACAGCTCGTCGTAGCGGCTGATGAACGATGTCATTGTCGCCTGATTGCTGCTGGGTGCACCGTTGACGGTGAGCAGCGCATCGATGATGTGTGTCGTGCTCGACACCAGCGTGTCGCCCTCCCAGTGCCCGGTGGTGAATCCGCTGTCAGTGTGCAGGGCCTGCGCCGAAGGCGCGCGGCGGCTGTCGACCCAGATCGTCATCGGCGCAAAGAAGCTGCCGCCTCCGGGAAGGGCGGACCTGAGGTGCCAAGCGACCACCTCCCCGCCGGCGGGATCGGTCGTGGGCCAGATGCGTAGCCCGAAGGGATTGCGCCACAGCGATAGCACTGTCCGGGGGTGGCACTGGCGACCGAGCTCGTCGAGGGATTCCTCGGAGTAGCTCAGCGCTGCAGCCCGGGCGTCCGCTGTCAGCGGCACACCGAGAAAATCCGCCGGGGACGGATTCAACCTCCCCCGGAAGTCCTGCTGGACGACCGTCGCCCAGTTGCCGGACAGGTCGATCTGCGCCGCGGCCGGCACGGCGCACAGCGTCGCCACGGCGGTCGCGACCGCGGGAGCGCATCGCCTGAGCCAGGCAGCAGACGCCCGCAGAACGGCAAGAGCTCGGAGATGGGCAGCAGGTCTGAGGGCGGCGGGAACAGGCGGCTTCATAGGGTAGCGCCTCGATGGTTACCCGTGCAGGGCACGATGGTCACTCGTGCGGGGTGGTACGGTGGTCACTCGCGCAGAGTGCAGGTCTCCGGGCTCCACTTCGAGCCGTCGGTCTCTTTCTCGAAGATGGAATTGACGATGTACGGTGCCCGCAGATATTCCGGGTCCTCCACGTGCGTCGTGACCGTGAGCCACTGCTCCCCGGTTGGCTCGGCATGCACCTCCCAGTACTCGGTGAGCTGTGTGGCACCGCTGTAGGGCACGCCGTTCTTGCGCAGCAGTCCGGGCAGCAGGTGGCTCGTCGCGATCTGCAGCGTGCCGTACGCCGGACCCGGCGCACCGGGCAGCCGCGGCGGCAGCCGCCATTGCGCCAGCGAATAACCCTGCCAGCTCGGCGGCGCGGCCGCGTCGGCCGGATCCGGCTTGAAGTGCAGCACGCGCGTCTGCATGCCGGCGTCGGTCTGCACCAGCAGCGTATCGCGATCGCGCCAGCCGATGTGCAGCCGCTCGGGTACGCGCATGATGGCGGCGGCCCCATAGGCCTCGCACTGCTTGCCGGCCGCCTCATCCGGCGCCGCCTTCCACGCGTCGGCGAACTGCTTGGCCTCGAGGGTGATGGGAATGCCGTCGTACTCGCCCGGCCCCGGCACGATCATGCGGAAGCGCCAGTCCTGCGTGACGATCGACACCCAGTAGCCGCCCAGGTCGAACGGTGCCTGCGCCTGCGCGGCCGGCGGCGTCGCGGGCGGGCCGGGTGCTGGCGGGCCTTGTGGCGCTGGACCCGTTGGCGGGCCGGCAGGCGGCCGGCCTGCTTGCCCCGGCGG
>JASHPX010000295.1 GCA_030037905.1 Gammaproteobacteria bacterium | reverse complement strand
TATGGCTGCCGTGTCACCACGACCACCATCTCGCGCGCACAGTATGACTATGCGCGCGAGCTCATCGGTGCCGCGGGGCTGGGCGAGCGCGTGACGCTGCTGCTGGAGGATTACCGGGCGCTCACGGGACGCTACGACAAGCTCGTCTCGATCGAGATGATCGAGGCCGTGGGCGCGAATTTCCTGCCGGTATTCTTCCGCCAGTGCAGCCGGCTGCTCGAGCCACATGGCGCCCTGCTGCTGCAGGCGATCACGATCCAGGATCAACTGTATGCCGATGCGCTGCGCAGCGTCGACTACATCCAGCGCTTCATCTTCCCCGGTAGCTTCATCCCCTCGATCTGCGCGCTCACGCGCGCGATCTGCGAGGCCAGCGACCTGAAGCTGTTTCACCTCGAGGACATCGGACCGCACTACGCCCGCACACTCGCGGCCTGGCGGCAGAACTTCTTCGCGCATCTGCCCGAAGTGCACCGCCTGGGCTATCCCGACAGCTTCGTGCGCCTGTGGGAGTTCTACCTCTGCTACTGCGAGGGCGGCTTCGCCGAGCGGCAGCTCGGGGATGTGCAGATGCTGCTGACCAAACCGGCCTGCCGCCGCGCACCGATCGTGACGGTGTGACCCTCGCGCAGCTACGGCAGGAGCTCGCTCGCCTGCTCGGGGCGGACGGACTGCTGACCGAGGCAGCCGACATCGCCCCGCTGCTGGTCGATCATCACGCGCGTTATCACGGACAGGCGCTGGCGGTAGCCCTGCCGCGCAGCTTCGAGCAGGTTGCAGCGCTCGTGCGCTGGTGCAATCGGCGCGGCGTGGGCCTGGTCCCCCAGGGCGGCAACACCGGCTACTGCGGCGGCGCCACGCCCGATGAGTCGGGCCGGCAACTCCTCGTGGCCATGCGGCGCATGAACCGGGTGCGGCAGCTCGATGCGGATAACTTCTCCATGACCGTGGAGGCCGGCTGCGTGCTCAGGAGTGTGCAGCAGGCGGCGGAAGCGGCGGGCCGCTTCTTCCCGCTGAGCCTGGGATCCGAGGGCAGCTGCCAGATCGGCGGCAATCTCGCGACCAACGCCGGGGGCGTTCACGTGCTGCGCTATGGAATGATGCGCGAGCTGGTGCTGGGCATCGAGGCGGTACTCGGCGATGGCAGCGAGCTGCACGCGCTGCGCTCACTGCGCAAGGACAACACCGGCTACGATCTTAAGTCGCTGCTCGTCGGCTCGGAAGGCACCCTCGGGGTGATCACCGCGGCGACCCTGAAGCTGTGGCCACAACCGCGCGCCAGCGCCACGGCAATCGTGGCGCTCGCACAGCCCGAGGACGCGGTGGCATTGCTCGGACTGTTGCGCACGGCGTGCGGCGAGCGGCTCAGCTCCTTCGAGCTGATGCCTCGCAGCGCCGTGCAGCTCACGGTGCGGCACATCGCCGGCGTGACCGATCCGCTGGGCAATGCGTACCCCTGGTACGTGCTGTGTGAGCTCACCTCCCCCGGCGATGAGCCGCTCTCGGAGCTGCTGCAGGAGGCGCTCGCGCAGGCTGCCGAGCGTTCGCTGGTGCGCGATGCGGTGTTGGCGACCAGCGAGCGCGTACGCGCGGCGTTCTGGCGGCTGCGCGAGACCGTGCCGGAGGCGCAGCGCCTGGAAGGCGTGAACATCCGCCACGACATCAGTGTGCCGGTGGCCGCCCTGCCACGATTCATCGCCGAGGCCTCGAAGTGGGTCAGTGAACATGTGCCCGAGGGTGTGCTCGTCTGCTACGGTCACGCCGGCGACGGTAATCTGCACTTCAACATCAACTGCGCCGTGGACCCGGCTGGCCGTGCCGCGGATCAGTCCGGCAGCGCGGCGGGGCCTGCCGGCGAGGCCGCGGCGTTCCTGGCGCGGGAGCCGCAGGTGCGGCGCGCCATCCACGATCTGGTCGTGCGCTTCCATGGCAGTATCAGCGCCGAGCACGGCATCGGCCTCGCCAAGCGCGAGGAACTGGCGCACTACGCTGCGCCCGCGACGCTGGCAGCGATGCGCGCGATCAAGCACGCGCTCGATCCGAACGGCATCATGAATCCGGGCAAGCTGCTGTGAGGACGCCAGGCGCAGTAATCGCACGTTCGACGTGCGCATCCAGAGCGTTCAACTCCAACGACGGCATCGATCACGCCAGAGGAGATTCGTCAGATGAATCTCCTCTGGCGTGATCGATGCCGCCACTGGGCTGACTTCCTCTGAATGCGCCCGAACCGGACGCCCCGCGCCGCCCTACGCCGACACGCGCATCAGCCCCTCCTGCGCCGTGCTGGCGACCAGGCGGCCGTCGCGCGCAAAGACGCTGCCGCGCGCGAAGCCGCGCGCGCCCGAGGCGCTCGGGCTGTCGGTCGCGTACAGGAACCACTCATCGACGCGCACCGGCCAATGAAACCACATCGCATGATCGATGCTCGCCAGGAAGCGCCGGCCGCTCGTGAACAGCGCTGCGTGCGGCCGCGTCGCGGTGCGCAGCAAATGAAAGTCCGACGCATATGCCAGCAGACAGCGGTGTAGCGCGTCGTCATCCGGCAGGCGGTCGACCGCACGCACCCAGACCCGCTGGGCCATAGCGTCGTCCTCAGCGCCAGTGTCATCCTCACCGTCATCCGCGCCACCCGTGTCATCCGTGCCGCCGCCCACAGGCTCCGGGACCAGCCGGAACTCGAACGGCCGCTCGCGCCGGTAGTACTCGCGCATCTTCTCGGGCATGACCTCGAGCTCGGCCTGCGTCGGCAAGGCCCCGGCGGCCAGCGCCTCAGGGGGCGGCACCGAGGGCATCGGCAGCTGGTGCTCCACGCCGGGCTGCGGCACCTGGAACGACGCCGCCATGTGGAAGATCTGCTCACCGTGCTGAATCGCTGTGACGCGCCGGTTGGAGAAGCTGTGGCCGTCGCGGCTGCGGTCCACGAAGTACACGATCGGCGCGTCGAAATCCCCACGCTTCAGGAAGTAGGCGTGCAGCGAATGGGCGCGGTGCACGGAATCCACCGTCGCGTAGGCTGCGCGTAATGCCTGACCGAGCACCTGGCCGCCGAACACCTGTGGGGCGCCGACGTCGCGGCTCGCGCCACGGAACAGATCGTTCTCCAGCCGCTCGAGCTGCAGCAATCGCAGCAGCTCCACGAGCCGTGCATCCATCAGGCGGCGTCCATTGGCCCGGCGCCCATTGACCCGGCGTGCATCGGCCCCAGCCCCTAGGCCGTGACGGCCACACCGAGCCGCTTCTGCATCGCCGGGCTCGTGGTGGTGTACTGCAGGAACTGCTTCTTGGCCGGGTACAGGTGGTGCTGGATGGCGAAGGCCGCCAGGGCGGCCTCGTGAAATGCCGACAGAATCAGCTTCTTCTTGCCCGGATACGTATTGATGTCCCCGATGGCAAAGATGCCCGGGATGTTGCTCTGGAATTTTTCAGTGTCCACCCGGATGGCCTTCTTATCCAGATCGAAGCCCCACTCCCCGATCGGGCCGAGCTTGGGTGCCAGGCCGAAGAACACCAGCAGATGTTCGGCGTCCAGCAGGTGCAGCTCGCCGCTGGCGGCCTTGACGTGCACTCCGGCGAGTGCGCCGGCCTCGGTGTGCAGCGAATGCGCCAGCCCTTCGATGAAGCGCAGCCGCCCCTCGGCCGCGAGCGCTCGCACGCGCTCGGCGGATGCGGGCGCGCCCCGGAATTCAGGCCGCCGGTGCACCAGCGCGATGCTCGCTGCCTTGGGCGCCAGATCCAGCGTCCAGTCGAGCGCCGAATCGCCGCCACCGAAGATCACGAGCTTGCGGCCGTGAAAGTCGGCGGCGCTCTTGACACGGTAGTGGATCTGCGAGCCCTCGAACTGCGTGACGTTCTCCAGACTCAGGCGGCGCGGCTGGAACGAGCCGACGCCCGCGGCGATGACCACCGCTCCCGTATCGAAGACGGTGCCGGCGCTGGTGACCAGGCGGAAGCGTCCATCGTCCCGCCGCTCGAGCTGCACGGCTTCCTCGCCCAGATGGAACTCGGCTCCGAACGGGCGGATCTGCTGCATCAGCCGGTCGACCAGCTCGCGGGCTCCGCACACCGGCAAGGCGGGGATATCGTAGATCGGCTTGTCCGGATAAAGCTCGGTGCACTGCCCCCCGGGCTGCGACAGGGTGTCGATGATATGGGCCTTCATGCCCAGCAGGCCCAGCTCGAAGACCTGGAACAGACCGGCCGGGCCGGCGCCGACGACGACCACTTCGGTCTGGATGGCCGTGCCGTTGGCCACCGCGGTCGAGCCGTTGGCGGCAGCGGCCACCGAGCCGCTCGAGTTTGCCTGGTCATTCAAGGCGCTGTCCCGCAGTCCTGCAGTGAAGGCGCGCGATTCTAGCGACGCGACTCCCCGCCGGGCAAACAAATTGGGGTTTTGAGCTCATGAGAATGGCTTATAGGCGCCAGACGGGCCCGCGGGGCGTCGGGACTGCGGCTGCATGTCAGCCCAGGATCGGAAGCGCCTGATGACTTCCGGTTGCGCATGAGGCAGAGGGCCTTCGGGCGAATATGTTAGACATATTCGCCCGAAGACCCGCTGCCTCGTGCGTCATCCAGCCGTCTTGCGCTTCTATCCTGGCTGACATGCAGCCGCAGTCCCGACGCCCTGCCGCGCCCCGCTATGCCCGCCCGGCATTCGAGTCGGTAGGGGCGTGAAAGTACTCACTCTCCGAGGCGAGCTGGTCGATGAGGCGCTTGAGCTCCGCCAGGCGCGCGTTGGCCGTGCTGATGGGTGCGCAATCCTCGCAACGCTCATCCCCGCACGGCTGGCGCGAATAGAGCCAGTACTGCACGGCGCCCGCCAGCAGCCCGTCGGCGATGTCCCACAGATCGGCTTCCTTGTCCTTGCCGGCCAGGCGGTTGCCAAGATCGACGGCCTTGGCGAACGCGGAATCGAAGGTATCGGCGGCTTCATCCATGGCGGCATCACTCATAAGCGCTGCAGCACTGCGGCAATTGTACCTCAGCGGCTGACGCATGCTCAGCAGCGCCCCCGAGGCGCCGAGCGCCACGAGCCTGCGGGGTGCCCTGGCCGAGGCTCAGCGATAACCGCGCGCCTGCAGCGCAAAGAGCTGGGCGTAATGCCCGCCGCTCGCCACCAGCTGCTCGTGGCTGCCGCGCTCGACGATGCGCCCCTTGTGAAGCACGACGATCTGGTCGGCCATGCGTACCGTGGAAAATCGGTGCGAGATCAGGATGGTGATGCGCCCCCGGGCGAGGCTGCGGAAATGCTCGAAGACCTCCGCCTCGGCGCGCGCATCGATCGCCGCCGTGGGCTCATCGAGCACCAGGACATCCGCCTCGGTGCGCATGAAGGCCCGCGCGAGCGCGATCTTCTGCCACTGGCCGCCCGACAGCTCCTGGCCATCCTTGAACCATTTGCCAAGCTGCGTGCGATAACTCTGCGGCAACCGTTCGATGAAGTGCGCGGCACGTCCGAGCTCGGCCGCAGCACTCCAGCGCTCCTGTTGCTCGAAGTGGCGCTCATCGCCCGCGCCGATGTTCTCGCCGACCAACATCTGATAGCGCACGAAGTCCTGGAAGATCACTCCAATGCGCGTGCGCAATGCATGCTCGTCCCAGTCGGGCAGTGGCAGCCCATCGAGAAGGATGCGACCGCTGTCGGGATGGTAGAGCCGGGTGAGCAGCTTGATCAGCGTGGTCTTGCCCGAACCGTTCTCCCCGACCAGCGCCAGACTGCTGCCGGGCGGCAGATGCAGATCGATATCCACCAGTGCCGGTTCGGATGCGCCGGGATAGGTAAACGTGACGTTCTCGAAGCGCACGCCATCGGCGGGTACAGGTCCAGTGTGCGCCGAGCCCGATGGCGCGGCGACCGGCGTCTCGAGATACTCGTACAGTGTCGACAGGTAGAGATTGTCCTCGTACATGCCGCTGATCGCCGACAGTATGGCGGTCACCGCGGACTGACCCTGGCGAAACAGCATCAGGTACATGGTCATTTGCCCGATCGTGATCGCCCCGCGGATCGTGGCGAGTACGACCCAGGCAGTGGCGCCGTAGACCGTGCCGGTGGCCACCAATCCCAAAGCGGAGCCCCAGCTGTCGCGGCGGATCGAGAGCGCCCGGTCCTCGGCATACAGCCGCGTGAAGATGTCCCGATAGCGCTGCAGCAGCCGCGCCCCCAGCCCGAAGAGCTTGACCTCCTTCGCGTGATCCTCGCGGGCCAGCACCGTTTCCAGATAGGTCTGCATCCGCGTCTCGGGGGAGCGCCAGCGAAACAGGCGGAACGCATCCCCCGAGAACTTGACCTCTGCGAGGAAGGCAGGCACCCCCGCGGCGAGCAGCACCAGCACGGTCCACGGCGAGAAACGCACCAGCAGCACCGCATAGGTCAGCAGCGAGATCGCGTTCTGCATCAACCCAAAGGTGCGCGTGACCAGGCTCAGCGGGCGAGTGGAGGCCTCGCGCCGCGTCTGCGTGAGCCGATCGTAGAACTCCGAGTCCTCGAAATGTTGCAGCTCGAGCGTCAGCGCCTTCTCCAGGATCATGACGTTGACGCGCTGGCCGAGCTGCGCGCGCAGCAGCGCCTGGCAGAGCGACAGCCCGCGCTGCGCGCCGGCGAGTGCCGCCACGAGCGCACCCTCGAGCACGACCAGCATCAGGGCATGTCCCACCGCGTGCACGGTGGCCGCGCGCGCGCCGACCACGGCATCGACCACGAACCGGGTGATGGTGGGAATCGCCGCCGGTAGCAGCCCCGCGATCAGCGACAGCACACTCAGCACGACCAGCAGCGTGCGATTGGTCTCCCACACGAGCCGCACGGCGCGCATACCGTAGCGGAACACTCCGCCGAGGCTGCGCAGCAGCTGCGTATTGCCCGCAGCGGGAGCCGTGCCGTGGCCGCCGCCCGCCGCTGCGCCCGCGCCGGGCGCGTACGCCGCGCGCGTCACCCCCGCGCCGTACGGTCCGGTGTGTCGCGCAGCCCCAGGTGGTGAAGAGACGGTACTGATGCGGATCAGGATAGGGGCTTGACCGCCGGAATCAAGGCGCTGCCGCTGCTGCCGCCGCTGCCAGCTGCCGCTACTGCCGCTGCCCCGCCTGCCCCCGCCTGCTGCCGCCTGCTGCCCACTGCTTCGCTTCCGCGCGCAGCTTCTGCTACCCTCGCAGCCCTTTTGGATATGCAACGCCCGATCCGCAATATCGCCATCATTGCCCACGTCGATCACGGCAAGACGACGCTGGTGGACTGCCTGCTGAAACAGTCCGGCACGTTCGCGGCGCACGAGAAGGTGGCCGAGCGCATCATGGATTCCAATGCCATCGAGCGCGAACGCGGCATAACCATCCTCGCGAAGAACTGCGCGATCGAATACGCCGGCACCCGCATCAACATCGTCGACACACCCGGTCACGCGGACTTCGGCGGTGAAGTCGAGCGTGTCCTCTCGATGGTCGACGCAGTGCTGCTGCTGGTGGATGCCGTCGAGGGACCGATGCCGCAGACGCGCTTCGTGACGCGCAAGGCGCTCGCGCTCGGCCTCACGGCCATCGTCGTGGTCAACAAGATCGATCGGCCCGGCGAGCGCGCCGGCTGGGTCGTGGATCGCACCTTCGAGCTGTTCGATCAGCTCGGCGCCAGCGACGCGCAGCTGGACTTCCCGGTCATCTATGCCTCGGCGCTGCAGGGCTGGGCGAGCACCGACCTCACACGTCGCGAGCCGGACATGACGGCGCTGTTCGAGGCGATCCTGCAGCACGTGCCTGCGCCGGCTGCCGAGCTCGATGCGCCGCTGCAGTTGCAGATCAGTACGCTCGACTACAACTCCTACGTCGGGCGCATCGGTATCGGCCGCATCCGCCGCGGCGTGATCGTTCCCGGACGCAGCGTCGCGTTGCGCTATGGGGATGAGGAGCGCGGCGTCGCCAAGGTCGCCCAGGTGCTCGCCTTCTCCGGCCTCACGCGTGCGCCGGTCGAGTCCGCGGCGGCCGGCGACATCGTCGCGGTCACCGGCATCGAGGCAGTCAATATCGGCGTGACGCTCTGTGATCCGGAGCGGCCCGCGGGCCTGCCGCCGATCCGCGTCGATGAGCCGACGCTCGTCATGACCTTTCAGGTCAACACCTCCCCGTTTGCCGGCCGCGAAGGCAAGTTCGTCACCAGCCGTCATCTCAGAGAACGCCTGTACCGCGAGCTGCAGGGCAACGTCGCGCTGCGCGTCGAGGACACGGCGGACCCCGACGTGTTCCGTGTGCTCGGTCGCGGGGAGCTGCACCTGACGATCCTCATCGAGAACATGCGCCGCGAGGGCTACGAGGTCGCCGTGGGCAAGCCACAGGTACTGCGGCGCCAGGTCGAGGACCGGTGGCTCGAGCCCTTCGAGGCGCTGACCGTGGACATCGAAGAAACGCATCAGGGCGCAATCATGCAGGCGCTGGCCGAGCGGCGCGCGGAGCTCACGAACATGGCCGTGGAAGGCAACGGGCGCGTGCGGCTCGACTATCGGGTGCCCGCGCGCGGCCTCATCGGCTTTCAGGGCGAATTCATGACGCTCACGCGTGGCACCGGTCTCATGAGCCACATCTTCGATGGCTACGACGTGGTCAAGGGCGAAATCCCCGAGCGGCGTAACGGTGTGCTCGTCAGCAACGAGAACGGCGAGGCGGTCGCCTATGCGCTGTTCGCGCTGCAGGAGCGCGGACGGCTGTTCATCAGCCCCGGCGAGCGGCTTTACGAGGGCATGATCATCGGCATCCACAGCCGCGACAACGACCTGGTCGTCAATCCCATTCGCACCAAGAAGCTCACGAATATCCGCGCGGCCGGCAAGGACGAGAACGTGCTGTTGACCCCGCCGGTCCCGCTGACGCTCGAGTACGCCGTGGAATTCATCGCCGAAGATGAGCTGGTCGAAGTCACGCCGCAGAATATTCGTCTGCGTAAGCGTCATCTGTCGGCACAGCAGCGGCGACGAGCCGCGCGCGAGGACGCGCTGCCGATCTCTTGACCTAACTCTAGCTTGACGTAAGTTAACCACTGCCGGCCCCGCGGAGTGTCCACCGTTGGTCAGCTGCCGCGTTTGCATGAGCAGACGTATCAGCGACGAGGTTTGACAGAACATGGCTACGCGACGAGTCGGCGGATCGAAGTGGGTGGTGGTGGCAGTGCTCGCGACGGCGGGTGTTGCCACCGGTGTCTGGGCAGCGACAGACGGGGCCGGGGCCGGCACCGATGTTGCTGCCGTGTCGCAGCAGCAATCGCAGGATCAGGGTTCGGGCCAGAACCAGGATCAAGGGCCGGGTCAGAATCAGGACCAGGGCCCGGGCAATGGCAATCGCGCCTTTGGACCTGGAGACCACCGCGGCGGCTTTGACCGCGGCGGCTTCGACCGCGGGTTTGACCGCGGCTTCGGCCGCCGCTTCGGCCGTGACGGCGGCCCGGGACGCGGGCGGCACCACTGGCGCCGCGATTGGCGCCGCGGGCACTGGGGCGGCGGCTGGGGCCGACGCGGCTGGGGTCCGCGCGGAGGATTTGCAGGCCGTGGGGCCGGCCGCGGCTTCGGCCCCGGCATGCGTCGCGGAGCTGGAGTCGGCGTGATGCTGGATGCGCCGATGCTGCGCACCTTCCGTCAGTTGAACCTGTCGGATGCACAGCGCCAGCAGGTGCGCACGATCCTGATGAACGCTCTCAACAGCGCCCGGCAGCAGCGGCAGAATGCGGCGGGCGCAGCGACCGCGCGCCAGGATCTGGCGGCGATCGTGAATCCGGGCGATCCGAACTATGCACGCGCAGTGCAGGCGGCCAAGGACCGCGCCGCGCAGCGCATTCAGCGAGCCACCCAGACGCAGCAGGCGCTGTACAACGTGCTGACCCCCGCGCAGAAGAGGCAGCTCACACAGATCTTTGCTCAGCGCCGCCAGCGCATGCAGCAGCGCATGCAGCAGCGCACGCAACGCGCCGCGCAGCGCGGCGCCGGACGCGGCCCGCAGGCCGGTGGCGCGGATGGGCAAGGTAACGGCGGAGGCCAGTCCGGCGGGGCGCAATAGCCCGGCCGGCGCCTCCGGCCGCCCGCTACAGACCGGCGCGCCCCAGCAGATCGACGAACTGGCGGACGTTGGTTGCCAGCACCGGGTGGCGCGCTTCGAATGCGATCGCGAGATTTGCGAGCCGACGCGGGGCGCTCTGGATGGCCTCGTCCGAATCGCGGGTCGTCGGAGCCGCCAGCAGTCGGCGAATGTCCGCGAGCACCTCATGCAGCAGTGCGCGCGAGTGAGTATCCAGACGCGCTGATGCGGCGAGCTCTGCGTGCAGGCGCTCGAGCGATTGCTGCAGCTCCTCCTGGGTTGGGGCCTTCGACGGCGGCGAGGGCGAAGACGGCGGCGACGGCGCTTGCGGTGAAGCGGGCCGCGATGGCGATTTACGGCTTGGCATGGAAGTCAGTCGTCCTGCAGCTGCTGGTCCGGAAAGAGCTCTTCGTTGAAGCCGAAATAGCGCATGTCCAGGATGCGCATCGGATAGAGAATGCCGTCCAGATGATCGACCTCGTGCTGCACGACGCGGGCGTGAAAGCCGTCGACGCGCCGGTCAATGACGCGGCTCTGCTCATCGAGGCCGCGGTAATGCAACTGCCGATAACGCGGCACGAGGCCGCGCATGCCGGGCACCGATAGACAGCCCTCCCAGCCCTGCTCGGTCTCGCCACCGACGGGCTCGAGCTGCGGATTGATCAGCACCGTAGGAGGCACGAGCTCCGCATCCGGGTAGCGCGGATTGGGCGCGCCCGTGCCGAAGATCACGACCCGCAGGGACACGCCGATCTGCGGGGCCGCCAGTCCCGCTCCATTCAGCGCCGCCATCGTGTCGTGCAGGTCCACCAGCAGCTCGCGCAGCTGCGGGGCATCCAGCTCCTCCACGGGCTCGCTGACCCGTAGCAGCAGTGGGTCGCCCATGCGCAACACCGGCCGCACGCTCATGGATTCGCACTCATCCGGTCACGCTGATGTGATCGATCTCACGAGTTCACGAGTTCACGAGCGAATCCACGAGCTCCCCCGCCTGCAGCGCGCGCGGTGCGAGCTCCACAGGTTGCTGCACGCAGATGTCGGCAGCGTCGGCCGGTGCGGCCTTCAGCTCCCGGAAGCGGCGCGCGGACACCAGCACGCGCGACTCGAGCGTCACTACCGCTCTGTTGTAGGTCTCCACAGTCTGGCCTAGCCGCTCACCGAGCTCGCTCCAGTGGCGTGCAAGCACGCCGATGCGCGTGAACAGGTCCCTGCCCAGATCGGCGACCTGCTGCGCATTGGTCGCGAGCGCCTCCTGGCGCCAACCGTAGGCCACGGCGCGCAGCAACGCAATCAGCGTTGTCGGCGTCGCCGGAATGATCTTCTCGCGCACGCCGAACTCGATGAGCTCGGGATCCTCCTGCAGAGCCGCGCTGAAGAACATCTCCCCTGGCAGGAACATCACCACGAATTCCGGGGAGGGAGCGAATTGCTCCCAGTAGCCCTTGCGACCGAGCGCGCTGATGTGATCGCGCACCTGGCGCGCGTGCGCCGCGAGCTGCGCAGCGCGCACCGCGTCGTCCGAGGCTTCCACTGCCTCCAGATAGGCAGCAAGGGGGGCCTTGGCATCGATCACGATCTGCTTGCCGCCCGGCAGTCGCACGATGAGGTCGGGCCGCAGCGTACCCTCGGCACCACGGCGGCTCTGCTGCTCGAGGAAATCGCAGTGCTCGAGCATGCCGGCCATCTCGACGACACGGTGCAGCTGCATCTCGCCCCAGCGCCCCCGCACCGTCGGCTGGCGCAGTGCCTTGACGAGGTTGGCGGTCTCCCCACGCAGCATCGGTATCTGCGTCTCCACCAGGCCGCGCAGCTGCGTACTGAGCTCGGCGTAGGCGGCGATGCGGCTCTGTTCCATCGCCCCCAGTGCGCCATCGACGCGCTGCAACGACTCGCGCAGCGGCTGCACCAGCGCGTCCACGGCCTGCTGGCGCGCTTCCAGGTCCGCGCGCGCCCCGTGCTGGAATTTCTCCAGCGTCGCGGTCGCGAGCTGCAGGAAGCTTTGATTGTTTTGCGTGAGCGCATCGGCCGACAGCGCCCGAAACGCGCTGGAGAATGCGCCCTCGACGTCCGCAAGCAGCTTCTGCCCATCCTCGGCGGCGCGCCGCTCATCGCCCAGTCGCGTCTCGAGCACCGCCAGCGCGGAACGCCAGCGCGCAGCGGCGAGCAGCCATGCCAGCGCGGCGCCGACCACGAGCCCCGCCGCGGCGGCGCTCACACCGACCCATACCGTCGCCGTCATTCGCAGCCCAATTCCCGCCAAAAGTACGGCAGATTTGTGACGGCGGTCATGTAGTGCTCATCTGGGTTTTAGCCCGGTGTGGCGACGACCGATATCATAGGCCGAAACAACGTCAGGAGAGGCAGCGGCCGATGAGGAAAGGCATTTTGACCGTGTCCATCGTGGTAGCCCTGGCCGCAGGCCCGGTTTGCGCACTCGCCGGTTGCACGCCACCCGACGAAGCGGCCATTGCCATACCCGACGGCGCCACGGCGACCCGCGACCAGATGATTGCCGCGCAGCGCGCGGTCAAGGCCTACGACACGGCCGTCAAGGCCTACGGGGACTGCCTGCAGCAGCAGCTGGACAAGCAGGTGGCCGCCGGCGGGAATAAGGAGTTCTTGTCGGTCCAATACGATAAGATGAACAATATCGAGGTCGACAAGCTGCAGAAGCTCGCGGACAAATTCAATGAGGAGCTCCGGGTCTTCAAGGCCAGAAATTCCGGCTGATCGATCAGCGGGCGCCACCCGCGTGCCTGTCAGGGCGGCGCTGACCGCCGCGCTGTGCTGCTCAGCCCTGCTCCTGGGGCCACTGCTGCCCGCACGCGCTAGTCCGGTGAGCTGCGCCGCCGCCGCCCCGGCGAGCTGCGCCGCAGCCGCCACGCCAACTGCATCAGCCGCCGACACCACGAGCCCGCATGCCGCAGGCCAGCAGAAACTCAATCAGGTCATCGTCCAGGCCCCCGAGCCGCGCTATGTGGCCCCGACGCGCCGTGATCGCATCGGGCGCATCTGGGCGCCGGTGTATATCAACGGCCAAGGCCCTTTCCGACTGGTGCTCGATTCGGGCGCGACTACCTCGGGAATCACCGCCAAGGTCGCCCGGGCCCTCGGACTGACGCCCGACACAACCCACGAGGTGCTGCTGCGCGGAGTGGTGGGCATGGTGCCCGTGCCAGTCGTGAGCGTGGATAGCTTCTCCGTGGGCGACATCGATTTCGGGTCCACGCGGCTGCCGATCATCGCTGACGCGCTGGGTGGTGCCGACGGCATTCTCGGCACCGATCGCATGGCCGCCGATCGCATTCTGATCGACTTCCATCACGACCTGATCAAGCTGTCGCGCTCGCACGCGCAGCGCGCACCGGCCGGCTATGTGACCATTCCCTTCAAGCTGGTGCGCCACGAGTTGCTCGTGACCGACGCCTGGGTCGGCGGCGTGCGCGCCCGCGCGATCATCGATACCGGTGGCCAGGTCACCATCGCCAACCTCGCCCTGCGCAATGCGCTCGAGAGTGCGCGCCGGCAAAGCAAGGATCAACCCGAGAAAATCCAGGACGTCACCGATTCGATTCAGCCCGGCAACAGCTCCGATGCCCCGCCGATCTTTCTCGGTACCATGTTCAAGGACAGCACCATCAAGATCAGCAACGACCGCCTGACCTATGGCGATATGCACATCTTCGAGCACTGGAATATGACACGCGACCCGGCGATGCTCATCGGCATGGAAACGCTCGGCCGGCTGGACATCCTCATCATCGACTATCGGCTGCACCAACTGCAGCTGCTTCTCGACGACAACGGCTGACGTTGATCGCGCCCTGCGGCGCTCAGATCGCGACCCGCTCAGACCGCGACCGCGGCGCTCAGTGCCCGCTTTCCTTCGCCACCAGGTACTTCACCAGCTCGATCATCTGGTCGTAGCCGCCCGCGGTGCCCGGGTTCAGCCGATACTTGCCGTTGACGATGATGGTGGGCGTCTCCTCGACGCCGCAGTCTTCGATATATTGATTCGCTTCACGGATCCTGGCGTCGACCGCGAAGGACTGGGAGGCAGCGACGAACTTCGCCGCGCTCACGCCTGTCTCATGCGCGAAGAACTGCGCAATGTCCTGGATGCTCGGGGCCGGCTCCTTGAGCCGGTCGGTCTGCGGATCGACGACCGCAAGTTGGCCGGTCTTCCACACCGCGTCGAACATGGCGTCGTGCAGGCGGGGGTTCATCAGCCCGAGCTCCAGCGCCGTGTAGTAGGCACGCTGGAAGGTCGGCCAGTCCTCGCTGGGGATGAACCCGGCGGAGACGAAGTCCAGCGCCGCGTCCGAAGGCAGGCTCGAGCGCAGCTGGTCCACTGCCTCGTGGAATGCATTGCACGCCGGGCAGGCATACGAGAAGATCTCGGTGACCTCTATCTTCCCCGGCCCAACCGCGGTCGGCTGCGCCGGTACGAGCACGATGTAGTTGGTGCCGGCCACCCAGTTGGCGTCGTCGCTGGCCGCCGTGGCGGGCGATCGCCAGAGGTTGCAAATGCCCGCAATCGAGAGCGCCGCGAGCACCAGCAGCAGCCAGCCCGCCGCGGGCGACCGCGCCGACGGCGGCCACGCCGGCAGCTTCGGCGACGAAGCCCACAGCCGCGCACCGCCCCCGATCAACCGTGCCGTTCTCTGCGCCTGCTCGTGCATGATGCTCCCCGTTGTCGTTCACCGGCGCGCTGCCACGCCTCGTCGCGGTACACGCCCTCGCCGCAGTATAACGCTTGATAACGCTTGCTATACTGGCGCGCGCCGACACCGCTGAGCGCGCTCGGCGCAGCTGCGACCCATGAGCAGCCCATGAGCATCTACGCGTACTGCGCCAGGACCATCGACGGCGAGGAGCGGTTATTGTCGGCCTACCGCGGCCGCACGCTGCTGATCGTCAATGTCGCCAGCCGCTGCGGCTTCACACCGCAGTACACCGGGCTCGAGGCGTTGTATCGCCGTTACCGCGACCGCGGCTTTACGGTGCTCGGCTTTCCCTGCAATCAGTTCGGGCATCAGGAGCCGGGTAGCGAGGCCGAGATCAGTGCCTTCTGCACGGCCAGTTATGCGGTGACCTTTCCGCTGTTCGCCAAGATCGAAGTCAACGGCCCCGGTGCGCATCCGCTGTATCGCTACCTGCGCCACGCGCTCCCGGGCGCGCTCGGTGCAATCGGTGTGGATCGCATCAAGTGGAACTTCACCAAGTTCCTGGTGAGCCCGCAGGGCGAACCGCTGCGGCGCTTCGGACCCGCAGTCGCTCCCGAGCGCATGGGTGCCGCGATCGAGGCACAGCTGCCGGCACAGCTGCCTTAGCAGCCGCGGCGGCATGCTCCTGGCGCACCGCGCGACTCTGGCCACGGACGTGCACCAGCCATCCCGCGGCGAGGCGCTATTGCGCTACTTTGGGCCGACCGCCGCATCATCGCCGGCCGCCCGCTTCGCCGCCAGCGCCAGCGCTTCGCGCACGATCGCCGGCGGGAACCCCATGCGCTCGAGCAGCCGTATGGCGTTGCGCTCGGTGCTCGCGCCGGGGCGCAACGTGTAGTCGAAGAACCCGTCCACCGCCGGGTCTTCCCGGAAGTGGTATCGAACGAAGCGCTCGCTCAGCATGAATTGCAGCTCGACGTCGTGCGTGGTCGCCAGCACCTGCGCGCCCGCGCCCAGGGCCTCGAGCACCGCCTTCGCCGCGGCAACCCGCTCGATGGTGTTGGTGCCGCTGAACAGCTCATCGATGACAAATACACGGCACTCGCCCTGTGCCGCGCTCTCGATGAAACCGAGGACCGCGTCGATTTCCGCGAAGTAGCGGCTGCGGCCCGATTCCAGGGACTGCTCTCCCCTGACGGAAGCCATCACGGGGCTGTGCGGGATCGTCGCGCGCGAGGCGAGGCAGAGGCCCAGCGTCTGGCCCAGCACGATGTTCGTGCCGATCATCTTGATGAAAGCGGTCTTGCCGGTCATGTTCGAGCCGCAGATCACCGCGGAACGTCCCTCGAGACTGACGCTGTTGGCAACTGGACGTATCAGCAGCGGATGGTAGCCGTCCGTGATGTCGATCCTGGCCGCCTCGCTCAACGCCGGCCGGCAATGTCGGGGATGGCGGTACATGAAGTTCGCCACCGCAATGGCCGCGTCCACGGCCCCGATCAGCTCGAACGTGGACTCCCACGCGTGACGGGAGCGTACGAAGCGCTCGACCGTCGCAATGTAGGCGACCACTTTCGCCAGGAAGCACAGATTGGCTGCCAGAATCACGAAGCCGATCAGCAGGTCCAGCGTGCGGCCATCCTGGCCCAGCATCGCGAGCCAGCGGACCTCGCGGCGCAGGGTGCGTCGCGCCGCCGTCTGCTCTGCGAGCCGCTGCAACGGCCACAGCAGCGCGCCGGCGCGCACGCTGGCGAGCCGGTCGGCGACACCGAGCAAGCGCGCGGCGCTGAGCAGCGTTTCCGCCTCCGTATCGAGCCGCGGGGAAATGAAAAATAGAATGATTGCATTGACCGCCACGAGGCCCAGCGGGATCAGCAGCGTCCACGACAGGGCGAGCGACGCGATGAGCGCCAGCGCGCAGCTGCCCGCCCAGACGAGCAGCAGCGGACTGTACCAGGGCCGCAGGGGCGGCCGGCCCAGCAGGGCTTCCGCCACGTACGCCGTCGAATCAGCCGCGAGACCCAGCAGGATCAGTTGCAGCTTCTCGCGCAGCGCCGCGTCGTCCCGCAGCGCCCGGCAGGTCTCATAGCGCTCGCGCAGCTCGTCCGCGTCGGAAACGTACGTTCGCAATTGCTTGTAGAGACACTGACCGCCGGGCGGCGTCAGGGTCGTATTCAGGACGGAGAACAGCTTCGGAAACTCCAGATCGTCCCAGGATTTGTCGTCCACCCAGCGAGCCCCGGGGCGATCCTGCGTCAGCTCGAAGAAGCGCCGTGCCAGCCAGCCGTTGGTCTGCGCACCGCTCTGGCCCCAGGCCGCGCGCAGGCGCGCGCGCCGCCCGATCCGCGGATCGATCCTGGCAGCCAGCTTCCCGACATGCTCCCAAAACATCCTTCACCTGCAGCGCGTGCAGTTTGCGTCACTGCGGGGACGTACACCACCCCTCACGGACCGAGCGACACCGGAGCGTTCATCGGCGCGACACTCGCGCCGGCGATCCTGCCGTCCGAACCGAGAAAGATGCGATACCGCTCCGAGCCACGCTGGCGCTGCACGTCGAAGACATCCCAACCCTGGCTGCCGACGCCCTGGAACGTCACGGACACGACGGGTCCGAAATAGAGCGAGTGGGCCCGCAGCTGCGGCAACTGCATGCGCGTGAGATACGCGAGCGCCGGAGTCATCTCCTCGTAGTTGGGCTCGTTGCGCGCGACCGCTTCGATGAGGCGGCGCAGTGCCGCCTCACTCCCGGGTAGCGGCTTCTGGGCCTGGATGCGCGCCGCGAGCTTCACCCGCAGGTCGTCGGCCGTAGCAGCATCGATGCGCCGGGCCGCGACGTCGATCCCCTGCCGACGAATCACGACGGTATCGACGACAGCGTGCTCGTTGCGCAGGAACCGGAACGTGCCGCCGATGCCGGCGAGCTCGAATTCCGCCTCCGCCGTCGGCTGCAGCTCGTAGGGCGGCCGATCCATCACCTGCGCCAGCAGCCGCTGTCCGTCGCGACGTATCCTCCAAAAGCCGTAGTCTCCCACCTGATAGAGGCCCGCGTAGCTGTCCAGCGTCACCGCATCGACGCTAATCTCCTCGGTCGGTTCGCCGGGCTGGGTCGGTTCGCTGGCCTGGACGGGCTCGCTGGCCTGGACCGGCTCATTGATCGATGGATGCGCAGTGTGCTCGAGGTTGCGGACGAGGGCGCACAGATCATCGACGGAGAGTGATTCCTGTCGGTCCAGCCGCGCGAGCGCCCTCTCGACGATCGCCTGGCCGCGCTGCGCATCCGCGATGCGCGTCCTGCAGGTGCCGAGCTGGAACTGCAGCAACTGCCGCAGCGCCGGCTCCCCGGGCTCCGATCGCACGACGTCGCGGATCTGCAGCAGGCTCAGCCCGGCCGCTTTCAGCACTCCGATCGAATTCAGGCGAACGAGATCCTGAGGCCCGTACTGGCGCCAACCGCCTGCACTGCGCCCAGGCGAGATCAGACCATACTGCTCGTACACACGCAGAGCGCGCACGGTCAGCCCCGTGCGCTCGGCACACTCGGCGGCTGTCAGGTACTGCGACTGCATCAATCGGACAGCGAGATGGCCGGCTTGCCCGCGAAGCGTTGACTGATGTGCAGGCCGAGCCGGTCGGCGAAGCCGCCGCGCGGCCCGACGGTGGTGTTCATCAGCACGATTGCCGCGTAGTCGCCCTTGGGATTGAAGAAGGCGTAGGCGCTGTATCCACCGGTGGCCCCGTTGTGCCAGAAATCGCCCGTCTGCGGGTCGTAGAGCCAGGCAAACGCAATGCGCATGGCCGGCCCGGCATCGGCGCGCAGCTCGTGCGACAGCTGCAGCGCTGCCGGAAGGGTCCGGACGCTGCCCGGCGCCGCGGCACCGGCCGGCAGCGCCTGCGGACGCAGGTTGGCCTGCAGATAGGTCAGCATGTCGGCGGCGGTCGAGCGGATCGCTCCGGCGCCGGCCAGTGCATCGATATCCCAGGGTCCCTGAGGGCGGTGCTGCGCGGTGTGGCCCTGAATCAGTCGCTGCCGCTGCGAGGCGGTGAGCGATGTCACGGTGTCTCGCAGACCGAGCGGGATGATGACCTCCCGCGTTACCAGCCTCCCGTAGGTCGTGCCGGCTCGATCCGCGAGCGCCTGCCCCAGCAGCCCCACCCCGAGATTGCTGTACAGAAACGATGCGTCGGCGGGCTTTGCCAGACCGTGCCGTGCGACGAACGCGTACAGATCCTGCGCGTGGTAGTCGGCGTACGGATTGGTCGGGTCGGCAGGCCGGAAATTGTCCGGCATGCGCGGCAGTCCGGAGTGATGGGTGATCAGGTCGAGCAGCGTGATCTCCTCGCCCGGCGGCTTGCTCGCGGTGCCGGGGGGCAGCAGTTCGCGCACGGGGTCATCGAGCCTGACCTTGCCCTGCTCGATCATCTGCGCCAGCACCAGGCCGGTGAACGTCTTGGTGATCGATCCGATCTCGAATATCGATCCAAAATCGGCCGTACCGAAGACGAACACCCGACGCACGCCGTCGCGCACGACTCCGATCGAGATCCCTGCATCCGTACCGGGTGCGAGTGCGCCTCTCTGCAGCGCCTCGTGCAGATCGGCGGCGATGACCGCCGGCATCCGGGCCGCGCCGACCGGCGCGATTGCCGGGTCGTAGGTGACCTTCGGTGGCGGCGGCGCTCGCTGGACATGGACCTCGCGCTGGAAATTCAGCGCCAGGGGACGGCCCTGGCTCCAGGTGCCCTGCAACGACCCTGCATTCGCCGATAACACTCCGCTCCAGTGGCCGTGCACCACCGGCACGTCGAAGGAAAACCTGGTGCCGGAAAACACGACGTTCGCACATGGCAATCCGAACGCACCCTGATCCAAGCTGTCGAGGGCGCAGAACTCCCTGCCGGCGCTGTCGCTCCTCACGGATAGCTGAATCCGCAGCGACTGGATCGGCCCCTGCAGCGTTCCGAGCCAGAACCCATCGACTGCGGAGGGATGCGTCGCGGGGATGAAGGTGTCCCGCGTCAATTTCAGCGGCAGCGGCGTACCCTGACTCCATGTGCCGACCAGCGTCGCCCCGCCGTCCTGGATCGTTCCGCGCCAGCTGCCGTGAACGGCCGGCACCTCGAAGCTGAGCGTTTGCCCCTGGATGCGAAACCCAGTGCACGCAATGCCGGTGGCCCCCTGATCGGGGCTGTCCAGCGAACCGCTGAGCGTGCCATCCGCGGCGGCAACGACGTGCAGTCGCAAATGCAGCGGACCAAGCGTCCCGACGTAGTCACCGTGGACGGCCGGGTTCACAGCGGGCGCGGCCGCGGCGGCGGCGACTCCGGCGGCGGCCGCCACCGCGTCCGGCCTGAATGTAAGCGCCGCGAGCCCCGCCAGCAGCGAGAGGCTCAGGACGCGCCAGAGCGACCGCCGCGATTGTCTTCTCTGAACACGCTCGTCTGCGCTTGGCGGAGCCGGGGTAGTTGCGACTGACATGGGAAATCCGCCCGTGGACTCTGGGCGGATGACTATAAGATATGACGTAGGGTCCGGTTCAATAGCTGCGCGAACGCGCGGGCGCCGGGATCAAGGGCTGCAGCCGCGCTCCAATAGCTGCTCCAAGGTCGCAAAAAACTGCCGCCAGCCGGCCTTGGCCCCGCGGTAGGCCTGTTGCTGATCCGGCGGGAAGCCCGAGTGCTCCATGCGCAGATGCGTCCCTCTGCTCGTTGGCGTGAGTGAAGTCGTTTTTCATGAGCCATTCCCCGATCAGGTGAGGCTGCGTGAGCGCGCGCCAGATCTTTTTCGGGGGAAAAGGCAATTCCCGTTCGATGACTACCGAGAGGATCTCGGGCGAGGACTCGCTCACGCGCTCTACCAGCGCATCAGCTGAGTGATCTGCAGCAGATTTCCGCACGTATCCTTCAGCTTTGCGATCGTCGTGCCGCTCGCGCTTGGCTGCGGTCCCGCCTACGCCGTCAGTCGCTCCGCAACACCAGCCCCAGGATCAGGTCCTGGCAGTCGCTCTGTCCGACGCGAAACACACGCGTACCCACGGGGCGGTAGCCGAGCGCCTGATAGAAGCCGATCGCGGCGTGGTTCTGGCTGTAGACGCCGAGCAGCAGGCGCCGACGGCCGAGTGAGCGTGCGCGCTCACGCGCCGTGTCCATCAGCCGCCGGCCGAGTCCCAGCCCCTGAAAGCGGTGCAGCAGATAAACACGCTTGACCTCCGCATCTGCCTCCCCCAGGTCCGGCAACGGTAGATCCGCCGGCGAGAGCACGCAGTAGCCGACCGGCGCCGCGCCCTGCGCGGTCTCGGCGATCCACAGGTGCATGGCGGAGTCGTGCAGCCAGTTGCGATACACCTGCAGCGAATGCGTGGCTGCACAGTGCCCGAAGATATCGCTGCCGCGTAGAGTGCCGGCGAACGCTTCGAGAAAGGTCGCCTGCCCGAGGAGCGAGAGCGCACCCTCATCTGCGGGCGTGCACGGCCTGATGACACAGGCCGGCGCGTCCATCAGTGCCCGGAATTCGTCGTCGCCGCGGCTGACCCGGTCACCACCGTGGTAGATCCGGGCGGCGGCGTGCTCGGCCCCTGTGGCGGAGTCAACGCTGCGTCCTCGGAGCT
>JASHPX010000294.1 GCA_030037905.1 Gammaproteobacteria bacterium | reverse complement strand
CTGCCGAAGCGCTCCACCGGCGTCCAGCAGCCTGCGGCCAGCACCCGCCCGAGAGCCGCGTCGCCGGCGCGGCAAATGATGCGGCCGCTGCCCGGCACGGTGCGCACCACGTGCTGGAATTGACGCTCGATCGCGGCCAGGTCCGGATAGATGTCCGCGTGGTCGTACTCGAGGTTGTTCAGCACGAGTGTGCGCGGCCGGTAATGCACGAATTTCGCGCGCTTGTCGAAGAAGGCGGTGTCGTACTCATCCGCCTCGATCACGAACAGCCGCGAGCCACCCAGACGCGCGCTGATGCCGAAATTTTCCGGCACTCCGCCGATCAGGAAGCCCGGCCCGCGACCGGCATCCTCGAGGATCCAGGCGAGCAGGCTGCTGGTCGTGGTCTTGCCATGCGTGCCGGCGATCGCGAGCACCCAGCGCTCGCGCAGCACCTGCTCGGCGAGCCACGCTGGCCCGGACATGTACGGCAGGTCACGATCGAGCATCGCCTCGATCACCGGCATCCCGCGCGTCATGACATTGCCGACGACCAGCATGTCCGGCCGAGGCGAGAGCTGTGCCTCGTCATACCCCTCGTGCAACTCGATGCCGAGGGCGGCCAGCTGCGTACTCATCGGAGGGTAGACGTTACGATCCGACCCGGAGACGCGGTGCCCCGCGGCGCGCGCCAGCGCGGCGACACCCCCCATGAAGGTGCCGCAAACTCCCAGGATGTGGATATGCATGCGCTCGGACCGTCAGTGATGGACCAATGATGGATCAGCGATGGATTCACGATGGATCAGTGATGCGGCTCGAACACTTCCAGCAGCAGCAGCTCCTCGGAGAGGATCTGCAGCAACGCCAACACCATGCACAAGCCGAGTGAACGCTCGAGGGCTGAGCGCAGGACGTGCCCTACGGCCGCCACGGTCCAGACAAACACCGCAAGAACGCCGATATAGGCGACTGCCAGCAGCACTGTGTCGTGCGCAAAGCGCTCCACGAGCCATGTGGACACGATAGTGGGCGCGGCCAGCACGGTCTGCAAGCCGAACAGCGCCGCCGCGGTCTGCAGGTAGCGCTCGCGGCGGCGTGCAAACGCCAGCAGCAGCCAGTACCACAGCGCAATGAAGGCCGTATCGGCGAGCACCTGAGGCGCCCAGCCGTCGCGCAGCGCCGGCAGCGCCTCCCCGAGCGCGACGCTGATCGATACATAAGCGCCGATGGTCAGAGGCAGTAGAATGCCGACCGCCGGTAAATCCTGCGGCCCGCGCCGCCACAGCGCAATGTCGACGTACATGCGCGCGAGCGTCAGCAGGCCCGAGCGCACCTGCACCTGTGCCATGGCGCTAGACCTGCGCCCCGTAGCGAAGCGGATTCGACGCCGGGCGCCGGCACGCGCGCAGTAGCTCATCGGCCGAGCAGCGCTCAGCCGGGAACATATCGGCACAGATGTCAGCGAGCGCATGGAGGAGCATGTCCGGGATTATCGACGACCGTGACGAATTTGCGCAGTTGTGCCGTACGCTCGCCGGCCGGCATGAATTGGGCCTGGACACCGAGTTCATGCGTGAGCGCACGTACTTCCCGCAGCTGTGCCTGCTGCAGTTGAGCTACGCAAGCGACGCAGGCGCGCAGGCCCGATGCATCGACACCCTCGCCCTCACGCAGCTGGATGCGCTGCGTCCCGTCATGAGCTCGACGCTGACGCGCAAGATCCTGCATGCGGCACGCCAGGATCTGGAGGTGCTGTGGCCGGCGGTCGGCGGCGTCGCTGCGCTGTTCGACACGCAGGTGGCTGCGGCGCTCGTCGGGCTGCCGGCGCAGATTGGCTATGCCGAGCTCACCAGCCGGCTGCTCGGCACACAGCTGCACAAGTCGCAGACCCGCACCGATTGGTCGCGCCGACCGCTCAGCGCGGCGCAGCTTGCATACGCGCTCGATGATGTGCGCTACCTGCCACCGCTGGCCGAGCAGCTCACGCTGCGGCTCGAGCAGCTGGGACGCTGGAGCTGGTTCGAGGAAGAGATGGCGCAGCTGCTGGCCGGGAATTCCTTCCAGGTGGACCCCGAGCAGGCCTGGCGCCGCGTCAAGGGGTTGAGCGAGCTGGACGAGCCGCGCCGGCGGCTCGCGCGCGCACTTGCAGCCTGGCGCGAGCGGCGAGCTGTCGACAGTGACCGGCCGCGTAACTGGATCCTTGCGGACGCGGCGTTGCGTAACATCCTGCTCACCGTGCCGCGCACCGATGCACAGCTGGCCGAAGTGCCCGAGCTGCCCCAAGGCGTGCGCCGGCACAGCGGACCAGAGATCCTCGCGCTGATCGAGTCGCTCGCGCTGCCCGAGCGTCTGCCGCCGCCGCCGCAGCGCCGGCGGCCAGCGCCGGCCGAGATGGAGGCGGTGCGCCGTCTGGCGCAGCTGACCCAACAAACCGGCCGCGAGCTGGGAATTGCGCCGGAGGTGCTTGCCACGAGGCGGGACATGGAGCGTCTGGTCGCCGGAGAGCGCGCGGCCGGGCCCCTGTCCGGCTGGCGCCGCGCCATCATCGGCGAGCGGCTGCTGAGCGCCCTGTAGCGTCCCGCTCAGGCGTCCCGCTCAGGCGTCCCGCTCAGGGCTGCAGCACGGCAAGCAGCCGCGCGGTCACCTCATCGACCGGGGCATCCGCGTGAACGACGCGCAATAGCCCCTGTGCCGCATAGTGTTCCGCGAGGGGCCGTGTCTGCTCCTCGTAGACCTGCAGGCGCCGCTGCACGGTGGACTCCTCGTCGTCGCGCCGCTGTACCAGCGCCGGGTGGTCATCGCACTGCTCGCAGTGCGGAGGGCTGCCGGGCGGATGGGTATGCACGTTGAATACCCGACCGCAGCGCTGGCAGGTGCGGCGCCCCGATATGCGCCGCACGATTTCCGCGTAGTCCACCTCGAACAGCACGACCGAGTCCAGTGGTTTGCCGATCGAGTCGAGCATCGCCGCGAGCGCGCGCGCCTGCGCAAGATTGCGCGGAAAACCGTCGAGAATGAAGCCGCGCCCCGTGTCGGCGTCCCCGAGCCGTTCGCGGATGATGCCCAGCACGATCTCGTCGGCCACCAATGCGCCTGCGTCCATGGCCGCCTTCGCGCGCAGTCCATAGGCAGTGCCGCGCGCAACGGCATCGCGCAGCAGATCGCCGGTGGATATCTGGGGAATGCCGAAACGCTCGACGAGGCGCTGGGCCTGAGTGCCCTTGCCCGACCCTGGGGCACCCATCAGCACGATACGCATCGAGAAACAGTAGCGGCCGGGCTGCTACAGGTCAAACCAGCATCCCTCGACGCTGCGTCGATGCACCGCTGGATGCACCGCTCGAGGCTCGGTCGATTCGAAGCTCGGTCGATGTGGGGTCGAGGCCCGTCGACGGCCGTCGACGCCCGCCCCGATGCTGTAGCGCAGCACCCGAGCTGCGGAGGACCTGAGGTATGCTGCCGGCGCCATGGCCAGCTCACCGCGCAAACGCGCCGCACGCAGCCGCACCGCACGCGGCCGCGACGGGCACCAGCCCGCGCCACGCAATGCCCTGTACGCCCAGTCCGGGGGTGTCTCGGCGGTGATCAATGCCTCGGCGTGCGGCGTGATCGAGACCGCGGCGCGGGCGGGCCATCGCATTGCGCGGCTGTACGCCGGCCGCGACGGCATCCTCGGCGTGCTCACGGAGAACCTGCTCGACCTGTCGCGCGAGAGCCCGGCCGCGATCCGCGCGCTGCGCTACACGCCCGCCGGCGCCTTCGGCTCGGCGCGCTACAAGCTCAAGAGCCTCGAGCAGAACCGCGCCGAATACGAGCGACTCATCGAGGTGTTCCGCGCGCACGACATCGGGTACTTCTTCTACAACGGCGGCAACGATTCGATGGACACGGCGCTAAAGATCTCGCAGCTGGGCGCCGCGATGAACTATCCGATCACCTGCGTCGGCATCCCCAAGACGGTCGACAACGACCTGCCGCTGACCGACTGCTGTCCGGGCTTCGGTTCGGTCGCCAAGTACGTTGCGGTCAGCACGCTGGAGGGGGCGCTGGATGTCGCCTCGATGGCGCGCACCTCCACCAAGGTGTTCGTGCTCGAGGTCATGGGCCGGCATGCGGGCTGGATAGCAGCCGCCGCAGGCCTCGCCGGCCACGGCCCCGCCGAGCCGCCGCACGTCATCCTGTTCCCGGAGATTGCCGTCGACACTGCGCGCCTGCTCGAGCGCGTCAAGCAATGCGTCGAACAGTATGGCTACTGCGTCATCGTCGTGTCCGAGGGGGCGCGCTATCCGGACGGCAAGTTCCTCGCCGAGGCGGGCACGACCGACGCCTTCGGGCATACGCAACTCGGCGGCGTCGCCCCGGTCGTGGCCAACCTCGTGCGTCAATCGCTGGGCTACAAGTTCCACTGGGCCGTCGCCGACTACCTGCAGCGCTCCGCGCGCCACATCGCCTCGAAGGTCGACGTCGAGCAGGCCTACGCCGTCGGCAGGGCGGCCGTCCAATACGCCCTGCAGGGCATGAATGCGGTCATGCCCGCGATCCGGCGCGTGAGCTCCCGTCCCTACCGCTGGCGGGTCGTGCCAGTACCGCTGGCCGACGTCGCCAATGTGGAACGAGCGGTGCCAAGGGAATTCATCAGCCCGGACGGTTTCGGCATCACCGCTGCCGGTCGTCGGTATCTGCAGCCGCTCATCGCCGGCGAGGATTACCCTCCCTATCGCGACGGGCTGCCAGCGTACGTGCGCATCCGGGGCGTACCGGTGCGCCGCCGTCTGAAGAC
>JASHPX010000293.1 GCA_030037905.1 Gammaproteobacteria bacterium | reverse complement strand
CACTCGCCGCGCCTGCCGCGCCTGCGGCTCCCGTGCGGTGCAGCCCGGCCGCGCGCGCCGGTGTCGCGGCCGCGGTGACAGCGCTCGGGCGCTGCCAATCGCTGATCTGCTCCATCCAGCGCTGATAGCGGCTGAAGCTCCACATACCATCTTCCGCGCCCGACTGCAGCACGGTGGCAATCTGGCTGAAGTTACCGGCGCGGATGGTGCCGCGGGCTCCCGAGCTGGCCAGCAGCAGCTCACAGCGCGGCACGCGCAGCTGATAGGCGGGAAGGAAATCCAGCCTCTGACAGCTGACGCCCACCAGGCAGTCGGCGAGCTGCGCGCGCACGCTGCCCTGCAACTCCGCGGGGAAGGACAGACAGATGCGGCTGAGCGCCTCCGCACACGTGGCCGAGTGCATGGTGACGAGTACCAGGTGGCCGGTCTCGGCGGCGTTGAGTGTCAGGCGCATGATCTCGGGCGTGCGCATCTCCCCGATGACCAGCACATCGGGATTCTCGCGCAGCGCATCCACGATTCCCTGCTCGAAGCTCGGCGAGTGGGTCGGAACCTCGCGCTGGCGAATGAAGGAGCGCCGGTTGGTGAATAGGTACTCCAGCGGGCTCTCGAGCGTCACGATATGACAGGCGCGCGAGGCATTGATCTCCTCGACGAGTGCCGCTAGCGTCGTGGATTTGCCCGACCCCGTGGGGCCGGAGATGATCGCCAGGCCGTTCGTGGCCTCCACCAGGCGGCGCAGATCCGGATGCAGATTGCAGGCACGTAGATCCTTCACCGAGGGCGTGAGCAGCCGGATCGCCACGGCGATGCCGCGCACCGTGTGATAGAAGCTTGCCCGGCAACGCTGTCCCGCGGCCCCGAGCGCGATGTCGGCCGACCCGCGCGCCTGAAAATCCGCCCAGCCCTGTGCTCCGAGCAGATCCTGCGTGGCCTGCAGCAGCAGCTCGCCGGGCAGCGCCGCGCCGCCTGCCTGCAGGTCTCCCCGTACGCGCAGCAGCGCCGGAGTGTCACTCTCCAGATGCAGGTCGCTTGCCCCGAGGGCCTGTGCCCGCGCGAGCCACTCATCCAGGATCATGTTGCGCCAGCGTCGCTCATGCCGCACCACCGTGCCTCGAACCCATGTTACTCCTGCCCAGTGGCACGACCAGAAGGTACTGCACTACAGCATTGGGGGTGCTGCCCGCCGGTGTCTGCGGCTTATCCGTCGGTGCCGCTCGTTGACTAACGAGACGCCGCTACCTAGAATCGCCGGCCTTTGTCGGTCAGGCCAAATTGCCTGCCTGACCGCCAGGACAGCGATCTCGAGCGCCGGGCGTCCCTAGCAGGGACGACCCGGCGCGTCTCATCGGACGTACCCTTCGAGCCCTTGGAGTTGATTGCCTTGGAAATGAGTCTGGAGCGTGCATGGCCACTACCGGTCAGTTGATCCGCCAGCCCCGCCGGTCGCGAGCGGAGAAGACCAAGGTTCCCGCGCTGGGCGCCTCGCCGCAGAAGCGCGGGGTATGCACGCGTGTCTACACCACCACCCCGAAGAAGCCGAACTCGGCGCTGCGCAAGGTCGCGCGTGTACGGCTGACCAACGCCTACGAGGTCACCAGCTACATCGGCGGCGAGGGGCATAACCTGCAGGAGCATTCGGTCGTGCTGATCCGTGGCGGACGCGTCAAGGATCTGCCGGGCGTGCGCTACCATACCGTGCGCGGTACGCTCGACTGCGCCGGCGTGGGCAACCGCAAGCAGGGCCGCTCCAAATACGGCGCCAAGCGCCCCAAACAGTAGGCCGGCCACTCGCAGCACTCAACCGAGGTATTGGACCATGTCGCGCCGCGCAGCGGCTCCCAGCCGCACGATTCTTCCGGATCCGAAGTTCAACAGCGAGATGCTGGCGAAGTTCATGAATGTCGTCATGCACAGCGGCAAGAAGTCGGCTGCCGAGCAGATCCTCTACGGCGCGATCGCGCGCATCAGCGAGAAGACCGGACGGCAGGGTGCCGAGGCGATCGAGCTATTGTCGCAGGCGCTGGACAACGTCAAACCGGTCGTGGAGGTCAAGTCGCGGCGCGTGGGCGGCGCGACCTATCAGGTTCCCGTCGAGGTGCGCTCGAGTCGCCGCCAGACGCTGGCGATGCGCTGGGTGATCGAGGCGGCGCGCGAGCGCAGCGAGAAGTCCATGGCGATGCGCCTGGCGCACGAACTGCTGGATGCGGCCGAGAACCGCGGTGCGGCCGTACGCAAGCGCGAAGACACGCACCGCATGGCCGAGGCCAACAAGGCATTCGCGCACTATCGCTGGTGAGCGGCTGGTGAGCGCGCGGCGGCGCGCCGCGGTGCCGCGGGCACTGGCACGACAGTGTCACAGCGTGACAGCGTGCTAGTGTGACCGCGTCGCCCGGGGCGCCGTCATCCGAACTACATCATTGACGGAAATTGCGAGGAGCAGGAGAGAAACGTGGCACGTGCGACGCCCATCGAGCGCTACCGGAACATCGGCATCTCGGCGCATATCGACGCTGGTAAGACGACGACGACCGAGCGCATCCTGTTCTATACCGGCGTGTCGCACAAGATCGGCGAGGTGCACGACGGCGCGGCGGTGATGGATTACATGGAACAGGAGCAGGAGCGCGGCATCACCATCACCTCTGCGGCCACGACCTGCTTCTGGAAGGGGATGGACAACAACTTCCCCGAGCACCGCATCAACATCATCGACACTCCGGGGCACGTGGACTTTACGATCGAGGTGGAGCGCTCGCTACGCGTCCTGGACAGCGCGGTGGCGATCTTCGACTCGGTCGCCGGCGTGCAGCCGCAGTCCGAGACGGTGTGGCGGCAGATGAATCGCTACGGGGTGCCGCGCATCGCCTTCATCAACAAGATGGACCGCGCCGGGGCGAACTTCATGCGCTGCGTGGACATGATCCGCACGCGTCTGCGGGCCAATCCGGTAGCCATCCAGCTGCCGATCGGGGCCGAGGAGAGCTTCGACGGCGTCATCGATCTGATCAAGATGAAGGCGATCTACTGGGACATGGAGACCCAGGGGATGAAGTTCGAGTATCGCGACATTCCCGCCGCGATGCTCGGCGCCTGCCAGGAGCAGCGCGCCAAGATGATCGAGGCGGCGGCCGAGGGCGATGAGGAGCTGCTGCACAAATACCTCGAGGGCGAGCATCTGTCCGACGAGGAGATCCAGCGCGGCCTGAAATTGCGCTCGCTCAAGAATGAAATCGTGATCTGCATGTGCGGCTCGGCGTTCAAGAACAAGGGTGTGCAGGCACTGCTCGATGCGGTCATCGAATTCATGCCCTCGCCGGTGGAAGTGCCGGACACCAAGGGCGTTGATGACCGCGGCAATCCGATCACGCGCAAGGCGGGCGACGATCAACCCTTCGCAGCGCTCGCCTTCAAGATCCTGAATGACCCGTTCGTCGGTAACCTCACCTTTTTCCGCGTCTACTCGGGGGTGCTCAACTCCGGGGACACCGTGTTCGTGCCCGCCAAGGACCGCAAGGAGCGCATCGGCCGGCTGCTGCAGATGCACGCCAACGAGCGCAACGAGATCAAGGAAGTGCGCGCCGGAGACATCGCTTCCGCCGTGGGCCTGAAGGACGTGATCACCGGGGACACGCTCTGCGACCCCGAGCACATCATCATGCTCGAGAAGATGGTGATTCCCGTGCCGGTGATCCAGGTGGCGGTCGAGCCCAAGACCAAGGCGGACCAGGAAAAGATGGGCCAGGCACTGCAGCGGTTGGCGAAGGAAGACCCCTCGTTCCGCGTATCGACCGACGAGGAGAGCGGCCAGACGCTGATCGCCGGCATGGGCGAGCTGCACCTGGAGATCATCGTCGATCGCATGAAGCGCGAGTTCAAGGTGGAGGCGAATGTCGGCAAGCCGATGGTCGCCTACCGCGAGACCATCCGCGGCTCGGTGGAATCCGAGGGCAAGCACGTCAAGCAATCCGGCGGGCGCGGCCAGTACGGCCACGTGTGGCTGAAGGTAGAGCCGAACGCGGCCGGCAAGGGCGTGGATTTCGTCAATGGCATCGTCGGCGGCTCAGTGCCGCGCGAATTCATCCCCGCCGTAGAGAAAGGAGTGCGCGAGGCCTGCGAGACCGGCGTGGTCGCCGGTTACCCCGTCGTGGACGTGAAGGTCACGCTGTTCGATGGTTCCTACCATGACGTCGACTCGGACGAGATCTCCTTCCGCATGGCCGCCATCTTCGGCTTCAAGGACGGCTTTCGCCGCGCCAAGCCCGTGATCCTGGAGCCGATCATGAAGGTGGAGGTGGTCACGCCCGAGGAATACATGGGTGATGTGATCGGTGACCTGAACCGCCGCCGCGGCCAGATCCTCAGCATGGACGATACGCCGGCCGGCAAGACGGTGACCGCCGAGGTGCCGCTGGCCGAGATGTTCCAGTACGCGACCACCGTGCGCTCGATGAGTCAGGGGCGCGCAACCTTCACCATGGAGTTCTCCAAGTACATGGAAGTGCCGGCCGCGATCGCCGAGAACATCATCAAGAAATGAGCGCAGAGAAGCCAATGGCGGGTCAGTCACCACGAGAGGCGAATAACGCTCGCCCGGCCGATTACGTCAGACGTAATCGGACGAGCGAGCGTCATTCACCTGGCGCGGCGGATGGCCACCATGGGGTGTCTCGCGGGGTTGTTCGTTGAGGGTCAGTTCGCGTTAGTCAGGTCGGATAAGGCAGCTTCGTAGAGGGTCGGGTATGTCCAAGGAAAAATTCGAGCGCACCAAGCCTCATGTGAACGTGGGGACGATTGGGCATGTGGATCATGGCAAGACGACGCTGACGGCGGCGCTGACGAAGGTGATGGCCGAGCAGAACGGTGGCTCTTTTGTGGCGTACGACCAGATTGACAAGGCGCCCGAGGAGCGAGCGCGGGGGATCACGATCAGCACCGCGCACGTGGAGTACCAGAGCAAGGCGCGGCACTACGCGCACGTGGACTGTCCGGGGCACGCCGACTACGTGAAGAACATGATCACGGGGGCGGCGCAGATGGATGGGGCGATACTGGTGGTGAGTGCGGCCGATGGGCCGATGCCCCAGACGCGCGAGCACATTCTGCTGGCGCGCCA
>JASHPX010000292.1 GCA_030037905.1 Gammaproteobacteria bacterium | reverse complement strand
GAGACTCCCGAGGGGCTGGCGCTGACGGAGGAGATCCGCACGACCGTCAATGCCGCCATCGGAGAGCTCCCCGAGGACCTGCGCACCGCGATCGTGCTGCGCGAGCTGGAGGGCATGAGCTACGAGGAGATTGCGGCGTCCATGGATTGCCCCGTCGGGACGGTGCGCTCGCGCATCTTTCGCGCACGCGAGGCAATCGATCGGCGGCTGCGCGAGGTCTTCGATGCGGGGTTGGGGCGGGCCGAGGAGCTGGTGTGAACCGGAAGTGACGCCGTGAACCAGGACGAAGTGGAAAGTCAGTTGTCCGCGATGTTCGACGGCGAGCTGCCGCCCGCGGAATGCGAGCTGCTCTCGCGCCGTATCGATCGTGACGAGAGCCTGAGGGCCCGCTGGTCGCGCTACGCGCTGATCGGTGCGGCGATGCGCTGCGAGCCGGTCGCCACGGCGCGTAGCGATTTCGCCGCCCGTGTCAGCCGCGCGGTGGATCGCGCCGCCGAGGGTCGCAGTGCCGGGGAGCGCAGGAGCGTGGGCCGGGCCCGAGCCGGCGGTGCCGCATCGGACACTGCGAGGCTCGCAGGGCGTCGAGGTGGGCTGCTGTGGCAGACGGCATTGGCCGCTGCACTGGTGGTGTGCGTCGCGGGTTTCTCCATTCTCATGCTGCGCTACGTCGCCCTTGCGCCGACCACCGCCTCCCCCGGGGTAGCCACCCTCGCGGCAGCGGCAACGACCGATACGCCCGCCGCAGTCGCCGCAGCGGCGTCCGAGCAGCTGCTCGCACGGGCGCGGCAGGCCGCCGTGGTGCTCGGTTTGGCGCCGGAGATGACGCATCCGCCCGCGGCACCGACTGCACCACTATCCGATCGTGAGCCCTGGAGCTATGTCACTCCCACCAATGACTCGGGCGGCGGCAGCACCCCCTTGCGCACCGAGCTGGTCGATTACATCGTGGCACACAGCGAGTATTCCACCCCGCTGATGCGGCCGGACCTGCTGTCCGCGCTGATCAGCGGGGGCCAGAGCGGACCGGACGGCGTCTGGCCCATCTCATCGGGCGTGGCCGGGGCGGCGGACGCGCCGGGGTCGGCGCAGGCTGGCCCAACGGAGGCGACGGACCCGGCGGCCGTGACGCCTGCGAATGCGGCAGCGGGTGATCTCGATGCGAACCCGGCTCCCGCCACCAGCCCCTGACGGGCCAGCTTCCAGCGTCGCTTCGCGGCCACGTGCCGTAGCGGCACTCGCGCACTGGCTGGGCGCGGCAGCGGGTACCGCCGTACTGCTATGGACGGCTGCCGGGATCACGTCCCCGGCCGCGGCGCGCACGCCGGCCCCGGATGACCCACGCGCCTGGCTGCAGCGCACGGACCAGGCGCTTGCGACGCGCAATTACCGCGGCGTGTTCGTCCACGAGTACGGCGGGGAGACCGAAGTCCTGCGGGTGGTGCACCGGGTCAGCAGCGAGGGACTCTCCGAGCGCCTGCAGTCCATGGACGGTTCGGGGCGCGAGTTCATCCGTCGCGGCAATCAGCTCTACTGCTATCTTCCCGACCAGCGTACCGTGCTGGTCGAGCGCAGTTCCGACCAGGGCCTGCTGCTCGGCGGATTGCCGCGCATCGATGCGACGCCGGCTGGCCAGTACCAGATACGCCAGGTGGCCCGCACGCGTGTCTCCGGGCGCACCGCACGCGTCATTGCCATCGAGCCGCGCGATCAGCTGCGCTACGGTTATCGCGTGTGGATCGACGAGGCGACGGCGATGCCGCTGCGCATGCAGCTGCGCAGTGCCCGCGGGCGCGTGCTCGAGCAGATCCTGTTCACAGAGCTGGAATCGCCGGCGCATATCGCCGCCAGTGAGCTCGCTCCCGCAGTCGATGCGCGCAACTACCACTGGGTGCAGGAGGAGCCTTCCGCGGCGGGGGCGCCGAACGTACCCGGCCTGTCGGTGGCCTGGCAAGCCAGCGCGCTTCCGGCAGGCTTTCGCATGACGGCGAGCACGCAGCAGATGCTGCCCGGCGGACCGGCCGAACATCTGGTCTTCAGCGACGGGCTCGCCTCGGTCTCCGTATTCGTGCAGCCGCGAAGCGGCCGCAACGGCGCCTTCTCTCGCGATGACAGCGCTTCCCTGGGCACCTCCTCAGCCTATTCGGTGGCGTTACGGGGTTACCGCGTTACCGTCGTGGGTGAGGTGCCGCCGCAGACGGTGCGCGACATTGCGCAGGCCTTTCGCAGCGCGCGAGCGGCCTCTGGGCTCGGCGAATCGGAGCTGGCGGTGCCGATGGCGCCCTCAGCCGGCGTCTCCGCCACATCGATCCCGGGGATGCCGGGGATGCTGCCGCAATTTTCGCTGGCGCCGACCGCCGGAGGGCTGGACGAGGATTTCAGCCAAGCTCGCAGTGCAGCCGCTCTGAGCGGACCACGCGGGCGCTGATGCCGGGGAATTGCCCGAGCGTGCCGAGCGGCCCGCTGGTGCTGCTGACGCGCCCGGAGTGCGGTCTGTGCGCCGAGATGCAGGCGCAGCTCGCGCTGCTCGCGGCGCGTATTCTTCTGCCGCCCGTGCAGCTCATCGACGTGGATAGTGATCGCGAGCTGCAGCGTCGCTACGGCCTGAAGATCCCGGTACTGTTACTTGCCGGCATCCCCGTGTGCAGCGTGCGACTCGACGAGGCGCAGTTGCTGCGGGCGCTGTCGGATCAGGCGGCGCAGGCGCGTCAGGCGGCGCAGCCGGCCCCGCGGCGCACTGAATCGCCGGCCGGCGGGGACTGAACGGCTATAATCCGCCGCCCCCCGGCGCCCTGCGGTTCCGGGGCACAAGCGCCCCCGATGCAACGCATACGCAACTTCTCGATCATCGCGCACGTCGATCATGGTAAGTCCACTCTCGCAGATCGCCTGATCCAATTGTGCGGGGGCCTGCCGGCCCGCGAAATGCAGGACCAGGTGCTCGATTCGATGGACCTGGAACGCGAGCGCGGCATCACCATCAAGGCTCAGAGCGTCACGCTGAACTATCAGGCGGGCGACGGCCAGAGCTACCTGCTCAACCTCATCGATACGCCCGGTCACGTGGATTTCTCCTACGAGGTGTCGCGCAGCCTCGCCGCCTGCGACGGGGCGCTACTGGTCGTGGACGCCTCGCAGGGAGTGGAAGCGCAGAGCGTCGCCAACTGCTACATCGCCATCGAGCAGGGCCTGGAAGTACTGCCGGTCATCAACAAGATCGACCTGCCATCGGCTGACCCCGAGCGCGTCATCAGCGAGATCGAGCAGATCATCGGCATCGAGGCCGCCGACGCCGTGCGCGTCAGCGCCAAGACGGGCGAGGGCGTGCCGGAGCTGCTCGAGGCGATCATCCGGCGCATCCCGCCCCCGCGCGGCGATGCCGCTGCGCCGCTGCAGGCGCTCATCATCGATTCGTGGTTCGACAACTATGCGGGGGTCGTGTCGCTGGTGCGGGTGGTCAACGGCACGGTGCGTCGGGGCGAAAAAATTCGCCTGATGTCCACCGGCCGCAGCTTCCATGTCGACCGGCTGGGCCGCTTCACGCCCAAGACGCTGATGCTCGAGAGCCTCTCGGCTGGCGAGGTGGGTTTTCTCGTGGCCGGTATCAAGCAGATCGATGGCGCGCCCGTGGGCGATACCATCACGCTGGATGCGCGGCCGTGCGCCGCGCCGCTACCCGGCTTCAAGCAGATCCAGCCGCGCGTGTTCGCGGGGCTCTTCCCGGTGAATTCCGAGGACTACGAGAACTTCCGCGACGCGCTCGCCAAGCTCAAGCTCAATGACTCGGCGCTGCACTACGAGCCGGAGGTCTCCACGGCGCTCGGCTTCGGCTTTCGCTGCGGCTTTCTCGGCCTGCTGCACATGGACATCGTGCAGGAGCGGCTCGAGCGCGAGTACTCGCTCGACCTGGTCACCAGCGCGCCCACGGTGGTGTACGAGCTCGCGCGTACCGACGGCAGGAGCGAGTTCGTCGACAATCCCGCCAAGCTCCCGCCCGTGACCGAGATCGCCGAGCTGCGCGAACCGATCATCACGGCGAACATCCTGGTGCCGCCGGACTACGTCGGCGGGGTGCTCGGCCTGTGCAGCGAGAAGCGCGGCGTGCAGAAGAAAATGCTCTACCTCGGCACGCAGGTGTCGCTGCAGTACGACCTGCCGCTGGCCGAGGTGGTGCTGGACTTCTTCGACCGGCTGAAATCCGCGAGCCGCGGGTATGCGTCGTTCGATTACGTATTCAGTCACTTTCAGGCGGCGCCGCTGGTCAAGCTCGACATCCTGATCAACGGCGAGCGCGTGGACGCGCTGTCGATGATCGTGCATCGGGACGAAGCCTATGCGCACGGGCGTGAGCTGGTCGATAAGATGCAGGAGCTGATTCCCCGGCAGATGTTCGAGGTCGCCGTGCAGGCGGCGATCGGCAGCCATATCATTGCGCGCGCGACCGTCAAGGCGTTGCGCAAGAACGTGCTCGCCAAATGTTACGGCGGCGACGTGACTCGCAAGCGCAAGCTCCTCGAAAAGCAGAAAGAGGGCAAGCGCCGCATGAAGCAGCTCGGTCAGGTCGAGATCCCGCAGGAAGCCTTTCTCGCCGTGCTCAAGGTCGGGCGTAAGTGACCGCCTGGGTCGGGCGCAAGTGACCGGCTGGGCCGGGCGCAACCGGCTGGCCACGCGATGGGTGGATAAACGAGGAGGGCGATATCGATGAGGACGGCATGCTGACGCGGTTGATCTCGATCCTGGCCTGGCTGGCGCTGCCGGCGCTGCTGATCGCAATCATCGACGATTGGTTCCTGCGGCCGATGCGGCGCCTGCGCGGCCGCGCCGACCCGCCGCTGGTCGCGGTGGTCTACTACATTCTGCCGGTACTACTGATCGCTGGAGTGCTGCGGCTGCTGCTCTCCGAGCGTCTGGACTTCAGCCTGGTGCTGGTGATCGTGGTGGCTCTGTCGGGGCTGATCTGGCTGGCCGACCACCTGGTTTTCGGCCCCAGGCGCCAGCGCGCCGCCCAGCGCGCCGGCCTGAGCGCCGGTGTGAGCGCCGGCCAGCGCGCGGGGCCGGACGGCGCGGTGCTGCCCGTACCCCCCATGGTGCC
>JASHPX010000291.1 GCA_030037905.1 Gammaproteobacteria bacterium | reverse complement strand
TTTGGTGATGCATGCGAACCGTAAATATCCACGAGGCCAAAACCCATCTCTCGCGGTTGCTGGAACGAGCCGCCGCAGGGGAGCCCTTCGTTATCGCAAAGGCGGGCAAGCCGCTGGTCAAGGTTGTCGCCCTGGACGCGCCGGGAACGGGGCAGGCGAAGCGTATCGGATTCATGGCGGGACAGATCGCTGTGCCTGACGATTTCGATCGAATGGGCGGTGCCGAGATCGAGCGGGTCTTCGGCGATGGCCAGTGAAGCTGCTACTGGATACTCACCTGCTCTTGTGGGTGGCGGGCCAGCCGGACCGCTTGTCCAAGACCGCGCGCGACCTGATCGACGCGCAGAGTAATGAGGTCATATTCAGTACCGCGAGCCTCTGGGAGATCGTGATCAAGCGGAGCTTGGGTCGAGAAGACTTCAAGGTCGACGCGAGATTGTTGCGGCGAGGGTTGCTGGATAACGGTTATGGCGAGTTGCCCATCGCAAGTGAGCACGTGGTCGCGATCGATACGCTACCTCCTTTGCACAAGGACCCCTTCGATCGGGTCCTCATCGCGCAGGCCCTCGTGGAGGGGATCGTACTGCTCACGACCGATGAAGTGGTCGCACGCTATCCGGCTCCAGTGCGGGCCGTTTAGGAAGGGTATCGGCGAGGAACAGGTACTTGTGACCCGATCCGTTGATCTCGCTGCTCAACAGTGTCAACTATTATCGGAGCGTCGCGCGCGCAATGGGCGGCGCGAGCCGTATCGCGAGCGACTAGCAACTTCGCCTGCGGCCGCGCTCGGTGAGGCCGTCACTGCTGGCGCACGACGCGGCGCCTCGACCTGGCCGCCCCGCGTACCGCGGGCATGCCGAGCAGATGGCGCCAGGCCTCCACCACCTCAATCCCCGCGGGGGCCGATCGACTCGAGCGCTAGTGTGCGACGAGGAATCGTCGCGCCCCGGGCCGCCTCGTACCCGCCCGGGTCAACGTCCCAATCTCCCGTTCCCAAGTTGCTTGCGCCGTAAGGGAAAGGGCCACGTTGATCAACGCTTCGGGGCGGTCGGTGCCCACCACGAGGTCGATCTCACGCTCGCCGCCGAGGTATCCAAGGTCCTCGCGCTGCCGGCGCCAGTGTAGGAAAACAGCGGTCTCCAATTTTTTCCCGGTGTCGATACGAGTCTCAGGAAGGAACGGGTAGCCGAGAGCCCAATCAATCGCGTGCAGCTTCTTTGGATTCATCGCTCGTTTGCGAACCGAACGATCCGCGATCGGAACCGGAAAGATCAGATAAGACTCCTCGAGGCATGCGACGTAGTGATAGAGGGTGTCCTTCGACAGGGGCAAGCCCTGCGACCGGAAGTCGTTGTAGAGTTTGTGGACGTTGAGGAGCGACGCTGGCTGTAGGAATTCGGCGAACGATAGCGGGAAGACTTCGTAGGAGATGCTCCGTCCCCGCAGGCCGGTCGCGATCTCGCGCGAAAGCAGGTGCGAGGACGAGCCCGTCAGGAATATGCGGACGTCCTCGGTGTCGTCCACGCGGCGGATGAACGCTTCCCACCCCGGCGCGCCTCGTACCTCGTCGAAGAACAGATATTTCTTCTCCCGTGCGAAGTCGGGATACAACTCGTCGTGCGCGCGCAGGATGAGGTCGAGTTCCCGCGTGCGAATGGGGAGCAACCGATCGTCCTCGAAGTTGAGGTAGATGATGCGACGCCGGTCGACGCCCTGCGCTTCCAGGCGACGCATGGTCTCGTACAGCACGTAGGTCTTGCCGCTGCGCCGGATGCCGACCAGCGTTATCACCTTCCGTACGTCCAGCGGCAGCTGCAAGGCACGAGGCGTCGCGCTCGGGAGCGCCCGCGTCGTGTTGTACGCGAGCACGTATTTCAATGTTTCCTTTTCCATAGGGACAAATTACATGCATTCTTTCCGCCCGTACAAGGAAAGCGTGGTCCCTTGAGCAAACTCAACCGAGGGGCTCGAGACATACGGTGCGCCCGCGGCGCCCGCAGCGCGTACGGCAACGACAGCACCCACTGCAGCAGCGCCATGCGCCGCGCGCCATTACCTACGGCTCTTCAGGGACTCGCTGGCAGGTGAAACTGCGCATCGGGCGGGGGCCGTACGGCGCTCTCGCCGTGCGGGGTGCCGGCAGGTAGCCACTCGTAGGGAATAGCCTGAATGCGATAAACCGCTGCCGCAGGGATCACGCGATTGCGGGCGGTGGCGGTGGGCAGCGACCAGAGGGAGGACTCAAACGGAGAAACGTACTCCCAGACGATCTGACCCGCCGGCGTCACCTGGAAGAATCGTCCATCGATGCCCTCGTCCACCAGCGTATTGCCGTTGGGCAGCCGTTGCACGCTGCTGATGAAGGGGCTGAAGAACGAGGCCTTGGTGCCCATGTACTTCCAGACGACCTCGCTCCTGACCGGGTCGATTTCCAGCACACGCGAGCCCGCAATCATGGGCATGGTGGCCGGGGGGTAGCCGCCTTCACCCTCGTTGTCGAACAGCAGGATGTCGCCTGCGCCGGGCAGGCCGTCAGGAATCATGTGCGCATCGCGTTGACCGCTGAAGCGATCCAGTGGATAGGGGACGGGCCGACCCGTGGTGTCCGGGCCATAAGGCTGCTTCGAGGCGGTGAAATTGGGTCCTTCGCGCCACACGATATGGCCAGTGCGGCGGCTGATGATGGCAATGAAATTCGCGTTGCGTGAGCTGACGAGGATGTTCTCCGGCGCGAATCGCGTATCGCCGGCTCTCGCCCAGTGATTCGGGCCGAGGGGCTCGGCATCGTTGAAATGCAGATAGTCAGGTGCGGATACATGCTCGAGCAGCGAGATCTGCGCCGCGGTAAAACCGAATTCCTGCAGATGCTCCGAGGCAGCCCACCGCCACACGATGTGCCCGGCTCGGTCGATCTCGTACAGGACGTCATCTTCCATGGGGCGCTTGCCGAACCCGGGGAGTGGACCAATGAGATTGCTCAACATCAGTACGTTGCCGTCGGGCAGCGCGTCCCAGTCGTGGTGCTGAAGAGCGGCACCTTCGGGTGCTTGCTGACCCCATTGCCACACGATCCGGTCGCTCCAGTCGATGATGCCGAAGGTCCTGTTGCGAAAGTTTGCGGTCGCACCGGGCACGGCCCCCACGCTGGGCAGCGTACCGCCGGCAGGAATGGCCGAAAGTTGCAGCCCGACCAGACCTTTGCGCCCTTGCGCCAGAGCGGGGTCGATCATCTTGGCGGGAAAGCCTGCGTGGCTCCAGGTATGAAGGATGTGCCCATCCATGTCGATCAGATAGGTGCGCGGATCTCCGGTCTTGGGGTCGTCCGCCGAGAACAGGACATCGCAGTTATAGGCGGCGCGTGGGTCATAGCGCGTGACGCCGGTCGGAAAGACGCTGGGACTGCCGATCGCCGCGGTACAGACGGCGCTGCCAACCAGCAACGCGGCGGCGCGCGACCAACCAAAGGTCCGGGGGAGGGTGGTCATGGTAGAGCCTGATAGTTTAATTCCAGTTTAACCCCAGTTTAACCCCACAACGCCTGCGTCCGGACCCCGCTCATTGCGCGGTTGCCTCGGGGTTCCAGTTCTGGATCAGCGTGATCGGGGCTGCAGCGCTCTGCGACACCGTGTTGATGAGGAAGCGCCCATCGGGGGCGACGTCATATTCGCGCCCACCCGCTGAATTCTCGCCACCATAGACAATGTGCGTCTGGAAAAGCTTCACCGGCGTGCCCGCTGCAAGCCGGGCTCCGCTGACGGTGATCGGCGCCGCCATCATCGCCCCTGACGGGTCGATGTAATCGATCTGCTTGCCGTCCGGCTGCCACACGGGATCGATGCCGCCCGCGGTGGACACCTGCCACTGCATCTCACCCGAGGCCGCATCCGAGTCCTTGGCGCCCGGCGCGTGGAAGGGGCGGACGTAAATCTCGAATCGCCCGGATTCGTCCGACTCGTACGCCACCCACCGACCATCCGGCGAGAACACGCCTTCCTCCTCGTTGAACGGCGTCTTCAGGAACACCGAGGGCGTGTGCGCTCCGACCATCGGGACGACCCAGAGGTCGGTGCGAGTCTGCGGAGTGACCCTCGTATACAGCAGGAATCGGCCGTCCGGCGACCAGCTGGTCGGCGCCACCGGTGTCTTGACCTGACCTGAGCGGAGGAGCGGCTGCGCGTCACCTACCGTCCCGTTCACGAGCGTCTGGTAAAGGTCGAGGACACCGGACCTGGACCTGTCGGAGCCGAACACGATCCGCGTGCCGTCGGGGGACCACGCGGGCCAGGTGTCAATACTCGCCCCGAACGTCAGGCGGCTCATGCGCTCGCCATCCAGCAGCCAGAGATTCGTACCCTGCGCTGTTACGCGCGCGACCACCACGCGCCGGCCGTCGGGTGCGACACGTGGATCAAGAAGGTGATCAGCCGGGGCACCGACGCTGCCGCGCGCGGCGCCTGAGCGGTCGAACCATGTCAGTTGCATCTGGCTGGCCGCACCGACCCGGTAAGCCACCAGCCCCGTCGCCGACACGGACACGGTGCCGTCAAATGCCCCTGCCGGCAGGGCGGTGGCCAGTGTGAGCGGCGTACCCGTGAGCGCAGCCTTCCCAACATCCAGCCGCTGGGCGACGAGCGCACCATCCCGCACCCACAGCATCCAGCCGGTGGGCAGATACACCGGTGCGCTCACCGCATTCGTCAGCCGCGTCGCAGCGCCGCCGGCCAGATCGCCCAGGTAGATCCCACCCGCGTCCGGAGATCCAACCACACCGAATAGGAAGTGGTGCCCGTCGGGCAGGAAGAAGGGCGCGGCCTGTATGGTATCTACTGCCTTCAACGTGGTCACCGCCCGCGCCGCGCCCCCGGTAGCGGAGATGCGCATCAAGGGACTACTTACGTTCGGCGCAAACAGGATGACGCCGGCCACATTCCACGTCCCGCCGAGCCCGACAGGTGCAGGCGCCAGGGTGTACGGCGCGCCGCCACCCAGATCGAGGCGCTTGAGCGCAGTGTCAGCGAAGAAGCCAATCGAGCGGCTGTCGGGGGACCAGAAAGGATCGGTCGCGCCCTCCGTACCGGCGAGCGGCTGTGCCGTCGTCGATGCCAGCGATCGCAGCCATAGACGCGAGGCGCCATCCCCTGAGGCCACGAACACGATCTGCCGGCCATCGGGCGAGAGCGCGAAACTGCCGGGCTGGCTCGTCGCGGGCGTGACGATGTCGGTGCGCGTTTCGGGCGCCGGAGCAAGGCGCAGATACCGGACTGCGGGAACCGCGAGCACGGCGGCGGCGGCGATGCCCAGTACCGCGGCCACGATCCAGCCCAGTCGTCGACCGCTCTGCACGCCGGTCGCTGGGGCAGACCGTGTGCTCGCGGCAGCCGCTTGCTCTGCCGCCGCCGGGTCCAGGATCGCCCGCAGCGCCGTCACCAGGCGCGTCGCGTCGTTGTGAAAGTCCGGATCCGGCCGCACTTCGATCGACTGACGAAACACCAGCGATGCCAAGGATGCCGGCAGCTCCGAGGCGACCGGCAGCTGCGCATGACCCACCAGCACCGGCACCACCGGGATGTCGCGGGCGAGCGCGGTCTCCAGCTCGATGCGCACGAAGTCGTCCGCATCCTCCAGCCGCCGCTGCCCCGCAGAGTTGCGCGCCTGCGTCCAGTGTGGACCCACGATGGCGAGCATCACCCCACAGTTCCCCACGATGTCGTTCAGATGCCCGCGAAAATCCCGCCCCAGCGGAATTGAATCCACATCCTTGAACACCTGCTCTCTGCCGAACGCGCCCACGAGGCGATCGTAGATGCGGCCCGTCGCGTCCGGACTGTCGCTGCGGCGATAGCTGATGAAAATGCCCGACAAGACTCACTCCGCTTTCTTCTGACCCGGACGATCTCATCGTTGTGACCGGGCCGTTCTTTGGATATGTACCGCCTAAGTCTATGCGCGCCGGACCCTCGAGGTCGAATGTGAGTAGTTGGAAACTGCTTCGCGTGATCGGGGCTCGCATCCGGCGGTAGGTGCTATGCTTCCGCGCATGAAACGCGCGCTGCTTCCTCTGCTGGTTGTGTTGGGAATGGGGTGTGCCGCGGCCGTCGCGCAGACGGCGAAGCGGCCAATTAGGCTGGACGACATGCTCGCCTGGAAGAGCATCAATGGCACGGCGCTGTCGCCCAATGGGCAGTGGTTTGCCTACCTCGAGGGCGGGGCGGTCGGGGACGGGAGCGCGGTGTTTCGGCAGACGCACGGCGCGACCGTGTATCGCTTCAACTTGGGCGAGCCGCCGCTGCCGCCCGTGAGCGGGTTGCCCCCCAGGGGAGGGATTGGCGGCGGGACGAGCATCAGGTTTTCGAGCGATGGGCGGTTTGGCGCGTATCTGGCGTTTCCGACTCACGCGCAACAGGCGGATCTGCGCAAGCAGCATAAGCCTTCCGAGATGCACGCCGGTATTGTGAATCTGGCGACGGGCATGCAGGCGACGTTCGCTCGGGTGCGGCGGTTCGCGTTTTCGAGCAGCAATCCCGATTGGATCGCGATCTTGAAATTACCGCCGGCGGCAGCGAATGGCGGTCGTGGCGCGACGGCTGGGCCCGC
>JASHPX010000290.1 GCA_030037905.1 Gammaproteobacteria bacterium | reverse complement strand
GCGAACTCTTACGGCCCTAGCGGCGCATGGTGGCTCCGAAACCGTGTGGAAGGCTTGATCGAAGTTTGCTTGGAGTCGCGCGTGGAAGCTGCGGCGATTACGAACAATCGCATATCAATACAAGTGGCGTCCCCGTCTGGAATTCAGGAGGTCACCGCCGATCACGTCATTGCGGCGACTGGCTTTCAGGTGGATATCGACCGACTCAAGTATCTCGATCCGAGCTTACTTCGTGAGATCAAGCGGGAAAGTGACGGAATACCCGTACTCAACTCCAGCTTCGAAACATCGATCCCAGATCTATTCATCGTTGGCATTGCTAGCTCACCAGTGTTCGGGCCAATCATGCGATTCATGTTTGGAGCGAAGCATGCGGCACCTATTCTGGCTGCACGCCTTCGGCATAAAGGTTAACTGGATCCTCCGTCGGACCGATTACGTCTGCGCAGATGTGACATTGCGACACACTCTGGTCACCCCGCCGAGGCAACACACATGAGAACCGGAGTTGCTCTGGCTCAGTGGATTCTTCTGGCCGCGTAGCATTATCTGAACGACACGACTCGCTTAATGATGCTGCCCAGATGGACCACGTAGTACGTGTACACTTTGGGAGCGAACCGACCTAAAAACGTTGGACGCCAGGCAGGGGTCCAATGAGAAGATATGCGGATCGAGTCAACATGTGCGGCTTCAGCCGGCCCTACCTGAGCATCTCTATCACCTGCAACGATAACAACCCGCTAGCGTTGGCCGAGCTCAATGTGAGTCGATCATCCGTGAATGGACCGCAAACATGAAACTGGCCGATCTGCGCGCCCCGGTAATCTCCGCGCTTCGTTGGACCGTGGCTTCGCGAATGATCATGCAGTTGATCACGTGGTCGTCGACGATCGTGGCCGTTAGACTGCTGACTCCGACAGATTATGGCATCGTCACGGTTGCCACGGTCTTTTCCAATTATTTGCAGTTGCTCGGGGAGGCTGGATGCGGATCTGCTCTCGTGCAACGGCAAATTCGGGATCGGCCTACACTGAAGGCAGTCTTCTCGGCTCTATTGGCAATCAGCATTCTGCTGGCGGGCGTCGTTTTTTCGGTAGCTCCTCTGGTCGGAACCGCCTTCAGAGAGCCCCGTGCGGTGTCGGTTATGCGGGTCGTGGCACTGGCATTTGTCTCACTTCCATTTCTTACGCTTTCCGATTCCGTGCTGCGAATGGATTTACGGTTCAAGGAATTGGGTATTGCGAACATCGTCGGCGCTGCTGCTAGTGCCGTCTCGGTCGTTGGTTTTGCGCTCGCCGGCGCCGGACCCTACGCCCTCGTCGGTTCCTATTTGCTGGGGCTACTCGCGCAGGTCGTCGCCATGCAATGGTACGCAAGGGCCCCACTGACAGTCACATTGTCACTGGGCCCGATACGAAAGCTGCTGCGTTACTCGACGCTGCTGGTTATAGACCGCAGTATCGCGTATTGGTATCGAGAGGCAGATTACGCCATTGTGGCCCGCTTCTCGGGTGCAGGGATCCTCGGTGCATTCTCGGTTGCCAAAAACATCGTTCAAATGCCACTGGACCGTATCGGTGGCATTGCGAATGGCATCTTCCTTCCAACATATTCGCTCATTCAACAGCATGGTACCGTTGTATCGGAGGCATTCCTTAAGTCGCTTCGTATGGCGGCGTACGTGTTCTTTCCCCTGTTTTGGGGATTAGGCGTCATTGCCGAACCGCTGGTCGCAGTGGCATTCGGCGACAAGTGGCGCAGCGTCATCTTGCCGATGGAGATCCTGGCTATTCCAATGCCGCTGCGCGCCTTAAAAGAGATGTCGCAACCGCTCGCGCGTGCCATCGGAAGACCGGACGCATCCCTCACTGTTAACGCAATCGCCGCTGTTGTAGTTATTCCGCTGCAGGTACTCGGGATGATCCGTTTCGGTATGGCGGGTGTCGCTGGCGGCTGGGCCGTCGGTTACCCCATTGTATATAGCTTTGTGATCTGGCTGTTCGCTCGAATGCTGTCCGTCAGGCTACGCGACGCTTGGCTGGTTCTCGCCAGACCGGTGCTATGCGCGCTGGTGATGATTGGAACGGTAATTCCAACTGTCTTCGGCCTCCTACGCCACGAGCAGCCGTTGCTGCAACTCATAGCGGGCATCGGGGTTGGAGTCGCCGCCTATATCGCGAGCGTTAGAGTAATCGATAACAGAGCATTCCGAGAACTGACAGGGTTAACTCTGTCATTCTTCAGGAGGTAATTCTCCTGTTGCGTTTATCGTCGCTTACGGTCAATCCCTCATTGAAGGATGGCCTCAGCTCACGCTAATGATGTGCGGAGCAGCTGGGACGACGATCGCGCCCCCCAACGAACAACCTACTTGGCTCGCGCCTCTCCACGCGCCGATTTGACCTCCATCGGCCGCCAGCGTCAGCGCGGGAGATCCCGATGCGAGCTGGTAGTATGCCGCCTCCGCTGCACTAGCGACGAAGAGCGGATTGCCCTGCGCAGAGTTGGCGTCGGCAGCGTCGCCTTTTGCCGCAGTCGCCGACCGCCAGGAAGCGAGCGTCGTGTAGGCGACGCTCTGCCCTACGCCAAAATTGACCGCACTGGCGGGATAGAGGTTGTAATTGACCTCGACGATCAAGCCAATCTCTGGAACGTCGAAGTCCCCGTAGGTACCTCCGCCGGACGATGGTGCGAGAATGTTGTCGTAGAAGCTCACGCCGGTGGGCAGCGAACTCCACGCAGCAGTGTCGTAGAGCAGGCCCTTGCCGCTCCAATTACCCGCAAAGGTGTTGTCGTGGATATCTAAGGCCTCCACCGCACTCGCGCCGGCGCCTGAATTATCAAGCCAGATACACGGCATGCCGTTGCCGGCTACGAGCACGTTGTTATAGACCTGGAAGCTGTCGGTTCCTACGGTGCTCCCATCAGCCATGACGGGGGCGCCCGGGCCTGGGCTATCGGTAGCTGCGGAGATGTCAAGGTAATTGAAGCGGCATACGGCGCCCTGATGCCCGGGGCTCGGCCCACATTTCCAATAGACGAGATTGCCGGCGTCCGTGGGGCCAATGCACGTGACGTATTCCGCGATCGTATCGATGGTCGGAGAGTAGAACTGAAGGCAGGCCGTACGATTCGAGTCGCTCGGCGCATCAATGGTATCAAAGCGACAGTTCTGTACGTAGACGTGGTAGGAGCCTTCGCTGTAGACCGCGCAGCTGTTTCTGCCAGGCGCCTGACAAGTGATGTAGGACAGGTTCGTGAAATAACAGTTGCGTATGGTTAGATTGTCACAGCCGTTGTTGCCGTTCCCTCCGCGCCCAGCCGGGTAGGCACCGCCGTAGTTGGTGATGTAGCGGTAATTCCCACCGGTGAACTTGATACCGTCGATCGTGATGCCCGCGCCATAGTTACCGTCGTCGCTGGTGCTGGGGCCGAGGAGCCCCTCTCCCCAGTCAAGCGTCGAGTTGGCCGCATAGATCTCAGCGCGCTGTCCATCGATGATGGCTCCTAGCGGCGTCTGCGCAACGATGATAGTCGGCTGTGTAGCCGTGCCAGGCCGGATGCCTAGGAGGTTCCAACCACTGAAGCCACCGGCTTCCGGCAGACCAAAAATGGTGTAGAGAGAATACGTACCGTTCATCAACCCGACGACGTGCCCAGCATAAACCGCGCGCTGCGTGTTGATCGCATTGATCGACCAGGGAGCAGAAAGAGAGCCCGTATTGATGGTCCCATCGTTCGCTGGATTTGCGGTCGGAGAGATGTAGAAATCTGGGAGTTGTCCGATCACGGTCGAATTGTACTGTTCGCCGCTCGTCTGTGCACGAGCGGTGCGTATCAAGCCAGCGGGTAGATAGAGCGAAGTGGCCGCCGCTGCGCCTATCGCGAGCACGTCTCGCCGTGTGAGGGCCCCCGTCCTAGTCCTGCCGTCTCGAGGAGCTTGCTTCTTACTCATCTGTAGTCTCTCAGACTTGCATGCTACGGTGTATGAGATCACGTATCAGAGGTAAAGTCAGTCTGTCTCCTTGCGCCGACGGTGTGCCGCGGACCACGGCCTTTCGGGCCGAACTGTACGAATAGCCCAAGTTGTTACATGCTCCGCAAATACGACTTCCGTCACATTGTGACAGCAACTGCAGCACCGGAAGCAGCAGTTTCACACCTGATGCCCCCATGTGTCATAGCGGCTCGGAAGATAATCGCCGCTCGCTCTCGACCTGGCATAGCCTGGTCTTCTCTTGCCCGACAGCTTGGAGGCGAGTAGTCGGTGCGACTCATCGGGAACGGCGGGCAATGGCAGCCTTAAGATCGGCCCCCACGTGGGCATGCTCGTCGTCCTGGCGAAGTAGTTGCCAGGAGGCGACGAGTGGCTGCAAGCACTTCAACAAGAAGTGCCCCTCTATAAGTAGCCGAGCGCGTGAGGGCCCTAAGGACCTGTGCAAAAACAACTTCGGCCGTTTCGGCGCACTACGCACATATCCGGTTGCCTCATGGCCGCGCACTAGGGCATTCTGCGCTTTCTTAAAGGCTTGAATACTAGGCGTTCACACTGCGGCCAGCTCTTTACAAGCTCGCCTTGTAATGTTATCAATCTGCCTGATGCGACTTGCACAGGCGGAATGA
>JASHPX010000289.1 GCA_030037905.1 Gammaproteobacteria bacterium | reverse complement strand
GTCGGCGGCGACTTCGGCGCCGTCTTCCCATCCGCCGCCGAGCGCCCGGATCAGATCGACGCTGGCGTGCAGCTGCAGTGTATCCAGATCGAGCGCCTGCAGCTGGGCCTGCAGCAGCGCGGTCTGTGCGGTGATGACAGTCAGATAATCGGTAGCGCCCTGGGTGTAGAGCAGCATCGATAGGTTGACCGTACGCTGCGCGGCATCGAGCGCCGCCTTCTCCTGCACGGCCGCGTCGTAATAGTGGTTGAGCGAGGCGAGGCTATCCTCGACCTGCTGAAACGCGCTGATGACCGTGCCGCGGTAATTCGCGGCGGCGGCATCGAACTCGGCGCGTGCCTGGGCAACCTGCGCGCGGCGCAGCCCGCCCTCGAATACCGCCAGCAGCGCGTTCGGCCCGAGGGCCCAGAAGGTGCTCGGGGCAGTGAGCCAATTCGAGAAGGAGGTACTCTGTACTCCGCCCTGCACACCCAGCGTGAGCGTCGGATAGAACGCGGCGCGTGTCACGCCGATGTTGGCATTGGCGGCCATCATGCGCCGCTGAGCCGCGGCGATGTCCGGACGCCGTTGCAGGAGCGTGGCGGGGATGCCGGTCGGGATATGAGGCAGCTTGATGTCGATGATGGCCGGCGGGATGGAGAAGCTCGAGGCCGACACACCCAGCAGCGCCGCGATCGCGTGCTCGAGAAGCGCGCGCTGCGCGAGTGTCTGAGCCTTCTGAGAGCGCGCCGCATCCAGCTGCGTTTGCGCCTGGGATACATCCAGGCCCGGTGCGATACCGGCATTGTGCCGCATCTGCGTGAGCTGCAATGCGCGAGCGTACGCGGCGACGGTGTCATCCAGAATGACGTCCTCCCGATCGAGGCTGCGCAGCTGGATATAGTCATCGGTCAACTGCGCGCTCAGCGATAGACGGGCGTTGCCCAGATCTGCTGCGGCTGCCGCGGCGTTGGCCCTGCCCGCGGCCACCTCGTTGCGGATCTGACCCCACAGATCCAGCTCGTAGCCCGCGCTGGCACCGAGCGTGTTGTCGTTATAGTAGCGGGGCGTCGTGGGCCCTATGAGCGGGGTGTTGACGGAGTCGCGCTCGCGCAGGACGCTCGCCTGCAGGCCCAGCGTCGGAAACAGTGCCGCACGCGCCTGATTGCTCAGTGCCACAGCCTGTGCATAATCGGCAGCGGCGGCAGCGAGCGTGGGATTGCCGGTGATGAGCCTGCTCTGCAGCTCGTCGAGCTCTGCGCTGCCATACAAGCTCCACCAGCGATCGCGTGGCAGCCGATCCGCGGGCTGTGCCTGCGTCCAGGAGCCGGTTTCCTTGTAGACCGGGGCGGTCGGTACCTGCGGGGTCTGCAACCGCGGCGCGAATGAGCAACCCGCGAGCAGCGCGGCCAGCGCCGCTGCACTCAGCCCCGCCGCAGTCACCCCCGCCGCAGTCACCCTCGTCGCAGTCAGCGGCACTGCGGCCGGTGCCGCCGCGGTCCGTGTCGCTGCGGCCGGTGCCAGCGCCCGCTCGGTAAGCGGCCGGCGCTCAGCCCTTCTCATTGCCGCTCTTCGACCTGCCGGGGCTGGTGCTGCCGACCGTCGGGCTCACGACGCGCACCTCATCGCCGGTGCTGACGCCATCGGGAGGGTTTTCGATCACCCGGTCGTCCGGCGAAAGGCCCGAGGAGAGCTCCACGACCGGCCCGAGATCGCGCGCAATGGCAACCTTCTTGAGCAGCACGCGACCATCGGTACCCACGGTGGCGACCCACAAACCCTCGGCGTTGAAGATCAGCGCGCTGGCCGGCACGCTGAGTACATTGTCGATGGCGGCCACCTGCAGATGAATGCTGGCGTAGTCGCCCGGCATCATCTGCCCGTCCGGGTTGTCGACGATGATCTCCATGAGCGTGGTGCCCGTGCTCGGATTGACCGCCTGAGCGGACGTCTCCACCGTGCCGCTGAAGAGCTTGCCGGGATGTTCCGGCACGCTGATCGTGGCTCGGGTTCCGGGCGGTACGCTCGGCACGTCGTTCTGCGGCACGGAGACATACACGCGCAGCTTGTTGATGGCCGATACCACGAACAGCGCTGTACCTCCGGCGTCGCCCGCATCGATCAACGCACCGATGTCGGTCTGCCTCGCGGTGACGATTCCATCGAAGGGCGCGACGAGACGCTTGAAGCCCTCCTCGGCGACCAGGCGGTTCACGTTCGCCTCGGAGGCATTGACCTGCGCAACGGCTGCGTTGTACGCGTAGGTGCGCTGGTCCACGTCCTGCTTGGCGACGGCATCGGTGCCGGCCAGCGCCTGCCAACGCGCTGCGCTGATCTGTGCCAGCTTGGCATTGGCCTTGGCGACGTTCAGATCGGCGCGCGCCTGCGTGAGCTGCTGATCCAGGTCCGGGGTGTCGATCACCCCGAGCACGGCGCCGGCCTTGACCCGACTGCCGATGTCGTAGCTCCAGCTCTTCAGATACCCGGGCACGCGCGCGTAGATCGGCGCGCGGATATAGGCGTCCAGCCGGCCCGGCAGATCCAGCGTGCCGCCCTGCCCGGCACGCTGCGGCGTGATGACCGCCACGGTGGGCAGCGCTTCCTCCTCGGTCAGGCGCTGCAGGCTCGAATTTTGGGCCGCGCGCGATACCATGCCGTAGACGACGATGACGGCGATTGCGAGCAGAAACCAGATACCGGTCAGTCGCAGTCGGCGCGGAATGCGCGACTTTGCCTCAGGCGCGGCCATGACTCTCTCCGTTCACGGACTCACCCCCTGGGGTTGGGTGCTGGTTGCGGTGGATGATGCTGAACACGACCGGCACGAAGAACAATGTGGACACGGTTGCGAACAGCAGTCCTCCGATGACGGCGCGACCGAGTGGCGCGTTTTGCTCACCGCCTTCTCCCAGGCCCAGCGCCATCGGCAGCATGCCGATGATCATCGCCAGTGCCGTCATCAGCACCGGGCGCAGACGCACGAATCCAGCCTCGACGGCCGCCTGTGCCGCATCGCCCAGCTCCTCGAGCTTCTCGCGGGCGAAGCTGATCACCAGCACGCTGTTGGCGGTTGCCACACCCATGCACATGATCGCACCGGTGAGCGCCGGCACCGACAGCGTGGTGTGCGTGGCGAACAGCGTCCACACGATGCCCGCGAGCGCCGCGGGCAGCGCCGTGATGATCACGAACGGATCGGCCCACGACTGGAAATTGACCACGATGAGGAAGTAGATCAACACGATCGCGCCCAGCAGGCCGAACAGCAGGCCGGAATAGGCGCTGTGCATGGTCGCCGTCTGGCCGACCAGATCGATGATCGACCCTTTGGGCTTGTCCTCATCATTGCGGACCATGACCTGGCGGATGTCGGCCGAGATCGCCCCGAGATCCCTTCCCTGGGTGGTCGCATAGATATCGACCGTGGGTACGATATTGTACTCCGTCACCACCGCATCGCTGGCGGAGCGATGGATGTTGGCAATGCCTCCGAGCACCGTGGTCGGAGCCCCGGGGGCATTGACCGGCAGATTGCTCAGCTCCGGCAGCGTATCGATGTCGTATTGCGGGGTCTGCAGCGCGATCGGGTAGGTCACCCCGGTGTCCTCGTTCAGCCAGTAGGTGGGGGCAACCTGCAGGGAGCTCGCGAGGTTCACGACCAGGCTGTCGGTGACGTCGGCCGCGGTCACCCCGGCGTATTGCGCGCGCGTGCGGTCGATGTCCACGTCGAACGTCGGCTCCCGGGCCGATTGCTGGATGCGCGCGTCGGCGACGCCGGTGATGTGCCGGATCTGCCCCAGGAGCTCATCGGCGTAGGCATAGTCGGCATCCAGGTCGTTGCCGCGAATCTGCAGATCGATCGGCGCGGGCGCCCCGAAGTTGAGAATCTGGCTGACGATGTCGGCGGGTAGGAACGAGAAGGTCATGCCGGGGAACAGGTCCGGCAACCGCCGGCGCAGGCGCTGCACGTAGCCCTCGGTGGGTGCGTGTCCTTCGTTCAGGGAAATCTGAATGTCCCCATCGGCCTCACCAATCGTGCCGGTGTTGTTGTAGATGGTGTTGATCGACGAAATGTAGGTGCCGATGTTGTCGACGACCGCGCCGATCTGGGCGGGCGGAATCATCGTGCGAATCGTCTTCTCGACATGATTGAAGAGCGCGGAGGTCTCCTCCAGACGCGTGCCCACCGGTGCGCGCACGTGCATCAGGATCTGCCCACCGTCCACCTGCGGAAAGAAGTTACGACCGAGGAAGGGGAAGAGCAGGAAGGAGACGGCCGTGAAGCCGAGAAAGCCGACGATGAACGCGTGGCGGTGCTCGATGGCCAGCGCGAGCAGCTCACGGTAGGTACCGCGCATCCGCATGAAGCGCGCCTCGAAGCCACGCTGAAAGCGCGCCAGGGGGTTGTTCGACGCCGGCCTCTGCAGGGCTCCAGCGTGCGCACCGCCCAGTGCCGCTTGCGCGCGCAGCAGGTAATTCGCCATGGTCGGCACCAGAGTCACCGACAGAAGGAACGAGAACCCCATCGCGAACATGACGCTCTCGGCCAGTGGCACGAACAGGTAGCGCGCCACCCCGGTGAGAAAGAACATCGGCACGAACACCACGCAGATGCTGAGCAGCGACACGAAGTTCGGCACCACGATCTGTGCGGCTCCGTCCATGATCGCGGTGGCCACGGCCTTGCCGTGCTCGAGGTGGTAGTTGATGCTCTCGATCGTCACCGTGGCCTCGTCCACCAGGATACCCACCGCCAGCGCAAGCCCGCCGAGGGTCATGATGTTGAGTGACTGGCCGAGCGCGTCGAGCACGGCGATCGCTCCGAGGATCGACAGCGGAATCGAGATCGCGACGATGACCGTGGAGCGCAGGCTGCCGAGGAACAGCAGGATCATCAGGCTGGTCAGAGCCGCGGCGATCACACCCTCGCGCAGGACCCCCTGGATGGCGGCGCGCACGAACAGCGATTGATCGGCAATCGGCTTGATCTGCAGGGTATCGGGCAGCGAGGGCTCGAGGACCTGGAGCATCTTCTTGATGCCGCTGACGACGTCCAGCGTCGAGGTCGTGCCGTTCTTGAACACGCTCAGCAGCACCGAGCGATTGCCGTCGACGTGCACGACGTTGACCTGAACCGCGCCGCCGTTGCGCACGTGGGCAACATCGCGCATGTACACCATCGCGCCCCCGACGCTCTTGATCGGCAGATCCGCCAGCTGCGAGAGCTTTTCAGGCGCGTCGTTGAGGTTGATGGTGTACTCGTCATTGCCTATTTTCTCGGTGCCGGCCGGCGTGACCAGGTTCTGCGCCGCCAGCGCGTTGGCCACATCCAGGCCGGTCAGGCCGCGCGCCTGCAGCGCGCCGGTGTCCAGGTCGAACATGATCTGCGGCGTCATGCCACCGAATGGATACGGGATCGCCGCTCCTTGCACGGTCACCAGCCGCGGGCGCACGAAGTTTATGCCCAGGTCGGTCAATTCCTGCTCGGTGAGGCCCTTGCCCGAAAGCGCCAGCTGGATGATCGGAACGGTCGAGGCGCTGTAATTGACGATCAGCGGCGGGGTGGTCCCCGGGGGCATCTGCTTCACGACGGTCTGAGAGATCGCGGACACCTGCGCGTTGGCGGTGGCGATGTTGACCGACGGATGGAAGAAGATCTTGACGATCCCGAAGGTGGTGTACGAGTTCGCTTCGATGTGCTCGATGTCATCCACCGTCGTGGTCAGGGCGCGCTCGAAAGGGGCAAGAATGCGGCCGTCCATCTGGTCGGGCGACAGCCCCTGGTACTGCCAGGCCACTCCGACGATCGGGATATCGATGCTTGGAAAGATATCGACCGGCATGCGCAGTGCAGCAAGCGCACCGACGATGAAGATCAGCAGTCCCAGCACCACGAAGGTGTAGGGCTTTCTGAGCGCGATTCGTACTATCGCGAGCATTAGGGGGTGGAGGCCGGCCAGAGTCCGTGGGACCGAAAATTCTATCTTCGCCGCGGCAATCTGGCATCAGCAAAATGCACGCGGTACCCCCGCCAGGCACCGCGGGCCCCTGCGGCGCATCGGGGCGGTCGGCCGCTACGAGGAGGCGACCGCTCCCGCCCGGATCCGGCCCGTACAAATGGCCTCGAGCAGCGCCGCACGGTCACACTCTGGTCGGCATAGGCGGCCACCGCAAAGCTGGAGCGGCGCACGGGCAGCGCACCGCTCGCGAGCAGCCGCGGACAGCCTGCGCCGTCGCGCTCGAAGGCAGCGTTGAGATTAGACCGTCACCGCCTCTCAGGCGTTTGACATTACGAGAAAGCTCGTACTATCGTTGGCTGGAAATGAAGACCCGGGATGTCATTACGGCCTTGGGGGCCCTGGCGCATGAGCACCGACTGGCCATCTATCGCTTGCTGGTGGAGCAGGGGCCTGGCGGGCTGCCTGCGGGAGTCATCGCCGAGCGCGTGGGACTGGTGCCCTCGTCACTGACCTTTCATGTGCAGGCTCTGCAGCGCGCCGAGCTCATTACCCGGCGGCGCGTGAGCCGCCAACTGTTCTACGCCGCTGATTTCAGCGCCATGAACGCGGTCATCGGCTATCTGACCAAGAACTGCTGCGGCAGTGGCGCCGATGGCTGCGCCGCAAGCTGCGAGCCCGCCGGTGCTGCTATGAAACCCAAGAGGTCGCGGAAGGCCGCATGACGCTTTTCGCATACACATCAGCGTCGAGGATCTGCCGGCCGCCGTGATGATTCCCACGGGCAGTGCTTTCGGGCGCCAAGATGGCTGAGCCATTCTACAACGTGCTGTTTCTCTGCACCGGCAACTCCGCGCGCAGCATCTTCGGTGAGGCGATACTCGCGCGCTGGGGAGGCGGCCGCTTCCGCGCCTTCAGCGCTGGCAGCCATCCGCGCGGAGCAGTGCATCCGCTGGCCCTGGAACTGCTTGCCAAGCACGGACTGCCGACCGAGGGATTGCGCAGCAAGAGCTGGAGCGAATTCGAGGCGCCGGGCGCAGCGGCGCTCGATTTCGTCTTCACTGTCTGTGACGAGGCGGCGGCCGAGGTCTGCCCGGTGTGGCCCGGTCAGCCGATGACTGCGCACTGGGGCGTGGAGGATCCGGCTGCGGTGGAAGGTACCGACTCCCAAAAGAGGCGGGCGTTTCTCCATGCCTTCCACGTGCTCGAGGCGCGCATCCGCCTCTTCCTGAGCCTGCCGATCGCGAAGCTCGAGAAGATCCGCCTTCAGGGCCGACTCGATGAGATCGGTCGCACCACACCGCCTACGCTCGATTGACCGGACATGGCTTGTCCCTATGCCGCAAGCGGGCGCCGTCAACGCAGCATGATCGCGGCACGCAAACTCACTGCCGAGGCGCTCGGCTCGGTGCTGCTGGCTGCGACGGTCGTGGGCTCGGGAATCATGGCCGAGCGCCTCTCGGGCGGAAACGCCGCGATTGCCTTGCTGGCCAACACCGGCGCCACGGTCGCGGTGCTTGCTGCGCTCATGGCACTGCTGGGGCCGATCAGCGGGGCGCATTTCAATCCCGCGGTCAGCGCCGTCATGGCTCTACAGCGGCGTATGCCGTATTCCGAGGCGAGCGCGTACGCCTTGGTTCAGTTCGTCGGCTGCTGCGCGGGCGCTTGGCTCGCCCATGCCATGTTCGGGCTGCCGCTGCTGCAGATTGGCACTCACGTGCGCGCAGGGCCCGCACAATGGCTCGGCGAATTCGTGGCTACGTCCGGACTGCTGCTCGTCGTGCTGGGACACGAGCGACCGCGCGATGCTCCCTGGATGGTGGCTGCCTGGATCGGAGCGGCCTACTGGTTCACGTCCTCCACCTCCTTTGCGAATCCCGCAATCACCGTGGCGCGCTCATTGACGAACTCGTTCTCCGGCATCCGTCCGGTGGATGTGCCGGGCTTTGTTGGAGCACAGTTGCTTGGTGCGCTTGCCGCGTTGACGCTCTCGCGCCCTCTATTCGCAGCCCGCGCCGCTGCACGGGCTGGGGGCGGCGAGGACTTTAGGGCGACCACGTCGAAGTAACCCGCGGCTCACCCCAGCGAATCCCGCCGGAAGCGGCAATTTGTATTTGGACCCGGACGCCGGACTTCCTGGTCGTTGAAGCATCAGTGGAAGCGAGCGTTAGCTTGACCTGCAGCCCCGCCGATTGCGGCCGCCGCTAACGCACCAGAACCCTCGACCCTTTGGAGACAATGACACGCACGGCCAGATCACCATCGGGGAATACCGCCGATCCGCGGCGCGGTGCTCGCCGCCCAAGGCAAGAATTTGCGCGTCTCGCTCGTCGCTCGACCGAACGAAGCCGTCCCTGAGCTGCTGTCACCGCCGTAGCGCGGCGGAACGCGCTGGTACATGATCCCCGATAACCGCGCTAAAGATGGGGAGAAGCAAATATGGAATGGGATCGACGTCTGTTCCTGAGCGCCGCCGGTGCCCTGGCGGCCATGCCGTCGCTGGGCTTCACGCAGGAAGCGGCGCTGCCGGAGCCGCCCTCGAGGGTGGGTCCGATAAAGCTGTTCGACCTGGAGGAGCTGGAAGGGCGCGCGGCCAAGGTGCTAGCGCCTGGACCGTTCTCGTTCCTGGCCGGGGGCGTCGGCGCCGAATGGACCCTGCATGAGAACCGCAAGGCCTTCGGTCACTTCGTCATCGAGCCGCAATACCTGCGCGGCCAGCCGGCGCCTGACTTGTCCACTACCCTCATGGGCATGAAGCTGTCCGCGCCGCTCCTGACCACGCCGGTCGGCGGTCAAGGCCTGTTTCACACCACCGCCGACATCGGCACGGCCAAGGGTACGGCGGCCTCGGGTCTGCTAATGACCGCCAGCGGTGCCTCGACCGCCACCCTCGAGCAGATCTCCGAGGCCGTGGGCGTGGGACCCAAGTGGTATCAGATCTATTTGCCTGCCGACCGGGGCGAGGCGGCCGCCCTGCTGCAGAGGGTCAAAGCGGCCGGCTATTCGGCGGTGGTGTTCACTATCGACGCTTTAGGCGCGGGCAATTCCGAAGAACTGCAGCGCACTGGTTTCCCGGTCGGGCGGGCCCTGGGCGCCGCGGCAGCCCGGGTGACCGCCGGCGCGCCGGGCGCCGGAATCAAGCGCGGGCCGCAGAAGAAGAGCTTCGGCTGGGACGACGTGGAGTTCATCCAGAAGGCCAGCGCTCTGCCGGTCCTGCTCAAGGGCGTGCTGTCGGCCGACTTGGCCAAGAAGGCGGCGGAGCGCGGCGTGGCGGGAATCCAGGTGTCCAACCACGGTGGACGGCAGCTCGACGGCGTGCCGGCTTCCATCGACGTACTGGGCCCCATCGCCGAGGCCGTCGACAAGCGCGTGCCCATCATCGTCGACAGCGGCTTCCGCCGCGGCGGGGACGTGTTCAAGGCCCTGGCGCTGGGGGCGAACGCCGTGGCCATGGGTCGACCGGTCATGTACGGCCTGGCGCTCGGCGGTTCGGACGGCGTCAAGAGTGTCTACGACAAGCTCAAACAGGAACTCTCCCGGACCATGCAGGCGGCGGGCGCCGGCCGCATCTCGGACATCGGGAGAGCCTATGTCGGCCTGACGCAAGCCCAGGAGGCCTAACCTGCCCTATGCATGAAGGAACGGATTTTCATAGTCATGCGTGCAAATTTGGCGATGTCGAGGGGTGATGTCGATGCGCAGCCGTAATTTTGCCGACGGTCCGTGCGCTGGCGCTAGGTTGTCGAGCACGGTATGCCGGCACAGCACAGGCGCAGACCCCGAGGACTAAACCGCTCGCGCGGTAGGGTGGCTTCGAGAAGGCTGGGCTGGTGAGCAGAGTTCTGTGGCTCTGTTCCGTACGTTGCGAACCGAGACGATCCGTCTCGCGTTCCAACCGGAGCTTCAGTCATGGAGACCACTACTCGGCGGGTTTCACCACTACGCCAGCGCATGATCGACGAGATGTGCATGCGCCAGCTCGCGCCCAAGACGCACTGGGCCCAACGTGTGACTGGATCAGCCGGGAAGCGGGATGGCAAGCGCCGCAAGCGGCTGATTGATAAAGAGGTGTAGAGCCAGTCGACTGGCTGTTAATCAGTGCAGTTGATCTGCCCCGGTCACAGACGGTGCTCAGCGAGGCCAGGGAGAGCGCTCGAGCGCTCGCGCCGCGTGCACCGAGCAGCTGAATGGGTGGACGGCGCTACGAGCGGTAAGTCGCCGGTAAGTGCACCGGTGCAATTCTATCCCCGTGATCTGCAAACCCTCGGAGGGCCCCTGGGAGAAAACGCCGGGCCACCCGACATTACAAAGAGAAGGACAGGCGGCGACCTTATGATATCACGGATCTCGGTCCTACCGCGGTGGTGGACGCTATGGACGCTCCTACCGATCCTGCTGGCCGTGGCGGCGTGTTCGTCGGCGAACCACCCGGCCACGAGCGGCACTATCCCTGCATCGAGCCCGAGCACCCTGGTGGCCGGGGCGGTCGTCGATGCGTTTGTGATCAACGCCACGGTGCAGGCTTTCCCGGTCAGCGCGACCGGCGCGGTGAGCGGTACGTGTATTCCCGCGACCCCCGCAACCTCTCCGTCGACCTGCGCCACAGCGACCACCGACGGCGGCGGTAACTACACCATCAACCTGGGCGACTACTCGGGCGCGGTACTGCTCGAGGCGACGGGCGGCAGCTACACCGATACCGTCACGGGACAGACCGTGCAGCTGCCGAGTGGCCTGACGCTCTCGGTGCTGCTTCCCGCAGTGGCTCCGGGAACCACGTCCATCACGGCGCAGATCACCCCGCTGACCACCATCGCTGCCCAAATGGCCCTTCAAGCGGCAAGCCAGGGCGCGCCCCTGGCAACGGCCAGCTCAACGGCGACCGCCGCGGTGGCGAGCTATCTGGGTGGACTGCAGAACCTGAGCACCACGCCGCTACTCAATTTGCTCGATGCGAACTGCGCCAACGGCGCCAGCCAGGCAAGCGAGGATGCATCCTTGATCCTGGCTGGCCTCTCCGAGCTCGCGTCGCAGTACAACGTGAGCACGGTCGCGCTCGTGCAGGCGGTCATCGAGGACGCCTCCGACGGCACGCTCGATGGAGCATTGAACGGCGTACCGCTGTCGGTGCCGCAACTCACGGGTGGCGGCAGCGTCGCGCTCGCGACGATCTACGGCAGCGGACTGGCTCAATCTCTCGAAGCGTCCATCGCAACGTTCGAACAGTCGGCAACCGATGCCTGCAATGCCCAGCAGTCCTCGACGCTCGAGGCAGGACTGACCAATCCACCCTCGTCCCAGCTCGGCAGCCCCGAGTACTCCTACACCCTGCAGGGTAGTCTCTCTGGGTTCTCCGGCAGCACCCCTGTGCAGGTCACTTACGCGGTCAGCTTTGCCTGCAGCGCAGACAGCGCGGCACCGCCTTCCGTGACCTTCCCGCTGGGCAGCAACGGCAGTTTCGCCGAAGCGATCAGCGGCACTCCGAGCAGCTACGCCGCCATCGATTACACCAACAGTTGCGGCAACAATCAGTGGAGTCTCGTGGTCGTGAGCCCGCCAGGGCTCAATTGCCAGGCAACTCCCGCTTCCGGTACGTTCTCGAGCAGCGAGGCAGGCAATGCCAACACCGCACAAACATCGCCGGCGATCAGCTGTACGACCGCGACCTACACGGTAGGAGGCCCAATCTCGGGGCTGTCGACGGCCGGGCTCGTTCTGGTGGACCAGGGCGGCTTCAACAGCACTCCGATCGACGTGGCTGCGAATCAGACGTCGTTTGCGTTCACCGGATACGTGAGCGGCGACAGCTACGAGATCGCCGTACAGACGCAGCCGGCGGGCCAGACCTGCTCGGTCACGAACGGGACGGGCACGGTCGGTAACGCCAACGTGACGACTGTCGCGGTCAGTTGCCAGACCCTATCCGCGTCGGCCGAGACGGTGCTCTGGAGCTTCAATACCAGCGGTGCCGGCGGATGGAATCCGGAGGGCTGGCTGGTGCAGGATACTTCCGGAAATCTTTATGGCACTGCCCTCGAGGGCGGAGCTCAGGGCGGGGGCACTGTCTTCGAACTATCGCCGCAAGCTGGCGGCAGCTACCAGGAGGCCACGTTGTGGGGCCTCGGCGCGTGCGGCGACGGCTCCGGTCCGACAGGCGGGCTTGCGATCGATTCGAGCGGGAACATCTTCGGCGCGACGGGTGCAGGCGGGACTGTCGGGGGTAACGCCTCATGCTCTGGCGAGGGCAGCGGCACCGTCTTCGAGCTCTCGCCGCAACAGGGCGGCGGGTATCAAGAATCCGTACTCTGGAGCTTCGGCGCCAGTGACGATGGAGTGTCGCCCTTCGGGGGTGTGATTGTCGACTCGAATGGGAACGTCTATGGCACCACCACCGAGGGCGGAACATACGCCAACCAATGTGAATCACCCGCCGGCACTGTGTTCGAGGTGTCGCCCGGTGCGGGTAACGGAAGCGCCGAATCGTTGCTCTGGACCTTCTGCTACGTGTCCAACTCCTATCCGAATGGCGAGAATCCCGAGTCTCAGCTGATGCTGGATGCCAGCGGGAATTTGTTTGGCACGACAGTCTCCGGCGGAGCCAGCAACTCGGGCGGCACATTCGAATTGTCGCCCCAGTCTGGTGGCGGGTATGCGTTCGCGGTACTGTCGAACGCTGCCGCTCAGACGAGTTCCACCTGTATAGCCCCCGCAGCTGCCGAAGGCGCGCTGGTGGAAGATTCGGCGGGAAATATCTTTGGTACGGAAGTGCACGGTGGCACCAGCAATTGTGGTTCTGTCTTCGAGCTCTCGCCGCAGGCAGGAGGGGGATACATCAAAACGGTCCTGTGGAGCTTCGGCGGCAGCGGCGACGGCAGCTATCCGTACGGGGGCCTGGTCTTCGACTCGCACGGCAATCTCTACGGAACCACGCGCCAGGGGGGCGCCAAAGGTGCGGGTACCGTTTTCGAGCTGGCATTGCAGTCCGGTGGCGGCTATCAAGAGTCGGTGCTCTGGAGCTTCGGAGGCCCGAACGATGGCTCGCTGCCTGCCGCCGGACTGGTCATCGATTCGAAGGGAAACCTCTACGGGGCTACCGGCAGCGGCGGCGCGTATGGCTACGGCACCGTATTCAGGGTGACAACCGGCCCGTGACGCTGTCGCGCCGAGCAGTACCGAGCATGATGCGCGTCTGCTAATCCGTTAGTCGTTGGTTCGAGTCCAACCCGTTGAGGAAATTAGCATAGTACGATCATAGGGTTGTGCTATATAACTAGAAATAACTGCGCGGCTTGGTACAATTTCGAGGCAATCAGTATCGCCGCACCCAGCAGGCGGTCGTACTGAACCTCATCACCCTCGGCGAAGCTGCGGCGCGGATAGCCAATGAGCACGAGGAATTTGCTGCAGCACGCACGGGGCGCGCGTCCCCATCTGCAGACTCCACGCTGCTGTTAATGCTGGCTCTGGCTGTTTGGCGTGCCGTTATTAAACAGATTCTCACGCAGCAGTTTGTTGGCCGTCTCCACGTTGTCCTTCGTCATGAAGGCAATGATGCGCCCGCTCGTGAGCTGTATCGCTACCAAATTACCGCCGTTCGTCCCGTCGAGGGCGGGGTTGTAGGCAAGCGCAAAGGTGGTCCCGAGCTTCAAGTCATTGCGAACCGACAAGCCGGCCCGATGCATCGCCAATATCGCGTCGGTCTCAAAGACCCAGTGCTGCTGCTGACCATTGGGCATCAGGCGCACGAAATATAGGTAGCCATGCGGGTTGCCTGAATACACCTTCTCCAGCATGCCCTTGAATGGCAGAACCTTGTTGCCATCGAACTGCGAGTTGCCCGCATGATGGGCCTCGGCGAGGCCGACGGTGCCCACCGCCAGCACCATTACCATGGCCACCTGCTTCAATTTATTCACCGATCGATCCTCCTGCGGTTCGAGTGAGTAACAGCGTGCGAACCGCGAGTCAGGTCTGCATATGTGCATGCTACATGGTCACTACATGCTATATGGGTCACATTTGGTTTGCAAAACGGCAGACGGCTCCCGCCTCAGGCGTCGATCGGTGCTTGACCCGTCTCGAATCCGGTGGCGACGTGATGCGCCCGGGCGTAGGATTTGGCGGCGGAGCACGCTTAGGCCAGCCCGGCGGCTCCATGAGCATGATTTGCATTGAGCTTCCGCCTGCAGCAGCGCTCGTTTGAAAGCGTCGAAATAGCGTAACAGTGCGTGGGCCGTTTGAGGTTCGCGCGGAGGGGCCGATGAACGAGTCAACGAAAATAGGGAAGGCGTGGATCGGTGCGGCGCTCGCTGCGGTCGCGTTGGTGTGCGTGCGGCCGGCGGCCGCACAGATCGGAATCGTTTCCGTGACCGGCGGGCGCATCGAAGGCGTCACGGCGGACGGAATCACCTCGTTCAAGGGCATCCCCTTCGCGGCGCCGCCGCTGGGGAATTTGCGCTGGCGGGCCCCGCAGCCGGTGAGGCCGTGGACGGGCACCAGGCAGGCGGATCAGTTCGGCCCGGAGTGCATGCAGCCGGTCTTTCGCCGGCCCGGAGCGCCGCCCGTCGTCGCCAGTGAGGACTGCCTCTATCTCAACGTGTGGACAGCCGCGAAGTCCGCGGACGCGCATCTCCCGGTCATGGTCTGGATCTACGGCGGCTCCTTTATGGGAGGGTCGGGGAGCCAGCCGGCCTACGACGGCACCCGGTTTGCGCAGAAGGGTGTCGTACTGGTCAATCTCAATTACCGGCTCGGAGTGTTCGGCTTTCTCGCGGATCACGAGCTCGACGCCGAATCGCCCCACCACGTGTCCGGGAATTATGGATTGGACGACATGATCGCCGCCCTGAAGTGGGTCAGGGCCAACATCGCCCAATTTGGTGGCGATCCCTCACGCGTAACGATCTTCGGTGAGTCCGCGGGCGCAATGTCCGTCGGTATCTTATCCGTATCACCCGCTGCCAGAGGGCTCTTTCAGCGCGCCATCTCCGAAAGCGGCGGCGCGCCGCTCTCCCCGGCGGAGCTCGCTGGCACGAGCTACAGCATCGTGGCTCCCTATCCATCGTTGACTTCGGCCGAAGACGTGGGCCAGCGCTTTCTCGCCAAGCTCGGGGCCGGAGACGTCGCGGCCGCACGCGCACTGCCTGCGGAGGCGCTCCTGAAAGCGCAGCCCGGCATCTCCAACCTCGGCCCCGTGCAAGACGGCTATGTATTGCCGGGCGATGCGTACCAGCGCTTCCACGCGGGTCGTTTCAACGATACGCCAATTCTCGTCGGCACGAACGCCAACGAGGGCGCTTTCCGCCCGTTTCGGGCGCAGTTCACGGGAACCACGCCAGAGAAGTTCGAGGCCCATATCCGCGCAGCGTTCGGCAAGTACGCCGATGAAGTTCTTGCCGCTTACCCTCATGCGACCCCTGCCCAAGCGGAACAGGCCGGCGAGGACCTCCTCTTTCGTGACGCGGGCCTCGCGTGGAAGACCTGGGCCTGGGCTCGTTTTCAATCGCAGAAGGGGCACGACAAGGCGTACGTGTATTACTTCGACCGCCGCTCGTCGCAGGAGCCGCTCGGACCAGCCCACACCGAGGAGATTCCTTACGTCTTCGGCAACGTGGGCCAGACTCCCGCGCGGGGGGGCTTCGGACCACCGGGCCCTGCGAGCCCTGCGGACGTGACCCTCTCGCAGCAGATGCAGAGCTACTGGGAGAATTTCGCCAAGTCGGGAGACCCGAATGGTCCGGGGCTACCGCACTGGCCGGCGTTCAACGCGTCATCGCAGCGAGTGATGTATCTCGACCATCGACCCCATGCCGGCCCGGTGCCGAACCTGAATGAGCTCGAGGTGCTCGACGCCTATTTCAACTGGCTGCGGGAAGAGGACGAGAAGTAGCGAAATAGCGAAGTCGCTAGCGCCCTATTGCGCTTTGACGGGCTCGATTCGCAACAACGCGCCCTGGTCCTCGTCCGTGAGGATGTAAAGGTCGCCGTCCGGCCCTTGGCGCACATCGCGAATGCGCTGTTTCAAATCTTCCAGCAAATGTTCGCGCTGAATCAGTCCACCTCTGGCGTTGAGGACGAGACGTTCGAGGTGACGATATTTCAGTGAGCCGACGAAGATATTCCCCTTCCACTTCGGAAACTGATCGCCTGTGTAGAATGCCAAGCCCGATGGGGCTATTGCCGGAACCCAGATGAGAAAGGGCTGCTCGATTCCCGGCAAATAACCCTCGAGGTAGCCGGGATTCACGGCAGAAGGATCGCCAAGCGCAGTGGGTCCACCGATGTGATCGCCGCTATAGTCGTAGCCGACACCCACGATCGGCCAGCCATAATTCGCGCCAGGCTCGAGCATGATGAGCTTGTCGTCGTCCTGCGGGCCGTTTTCATCCTCCCAAATCACTCCGGTGGATGGATCGACGGCCAGGCCGAGGATGTTGCGATGGCCCATGGTGTAGATCTCCGGCCTGTAACCGGGCTTGCCGACGAAGGGATTATCCCGGGGGATGGTGCCGTCGGGGTTGAGGCGTAGAACCTTGCCGCCGTCGCTGCTGGGGTCCTGTGCGCGGCCACCTCTCGCATGGGCATATTTCCCGGAATTCGCCGGAGCATTGGGAGCGCCGGTGCCCATATAGAGCTTGCCATCCCGACCGAACACGATCCTCAGGCCGGAGCTCATATTGACAGTGCCGATGCTGTCGTCCTGCACGTTGTCATCGACGAATATGTCGTGAACCTTCGTAAGGGCGTGGCCGTTCCAGACGCCACGCGCGATGGCGTCGGTCATCGCGTTACCTGGACCTTTGGCCCCCACGACGGCAGCAGGTACCCGGACACTGATAGGCACATAGTGGGGACCGGGATGGACGGGCTTGTTATAAGAGAGATAAACGTAATGATTCCGCGCAAAATTTGGGTCGAGAGCGACGTCGAGTAATCCACTGAGTCCTGTAGGGTACACGGGCGGTACACCAGAGATAGGAGTGGGATCGAGGACGCCGTTGCGAATGATGCGCAGGCGACCGGGCCGCTCGGTGACCAGAATCGATCCGTCGGGCAGGAAGGCCATGCCCCATGGATGGACCAATCCCTTGGTGACCACGACGACGCGAAAATCCGCGCCGAATGTGTGGTAAGTGAACGGACCGGAACCGAGGGTCGGGGCAGGCGGGCGCTGGGCGTACGCGACTGCAGCCAGGGTCGAGAGTCCGGCTACGATTCCAAGACAAAGAACGAGGCGCGACAGGCTCGCGGTATTTTTCAGGGTCTTCCGGAAGTCGTGTGGGTAGATTCTGCTCATTTTTTGATCAAATCCGCGGAAGCATGCAGGTGAGGACCTTCAGGCGCAGGTATTCTTCATCGCGCAGCCCGTATGCGCGGCGCTGGATGACGCGAATCTTGTTGTTCAACCCTTCTACGAAGCCGAGCGCGACCTTGTTCTCGGGCTTGCAGTAGGCGGCGATTCCGTCCCAATGCCGATCGATCATCTCAGCGAACTTCTCGTACGGCTTGAGCCGCTGCCACTTCAGGCTCGCTCGCCAGTTCTCGAAGAACTTCCTCGCCCACGCCTCGCTCGTGTAGTCCCACAGCTGACCGAAGCTCTCCTTGAGAAGGTAGGCGGTATTGAGGCGCTTGTTGGCGGCGAGCAGGGTCCTCAAAGCTTGGCGGCCTTCCAAGGTTAGGTTCTCGCGGTGCGAGAGCAAGGTGTACTTCTGCCCCTTGATGTAGCGGCGGTCGCGCCCGGCGAGCCGGGAGTATTCGCTCTTGCGAACCGTATCGAGCGCCTCTCCGAGATGCTTGATGATATGGAACTTGTCGAACAGGATCGCCGCCTGGGGAGCGTTGCGGGTCGTGGAATTTCGAAACGCCTTCCACATGTCCATCACTGCCAGGCGGATGCGGCAGGCCTTCTTTTCCCCGAGAAAGCGATAAAACTCATCCAGGCTCGCCTCGCTGCGGTCGGTTCCCCCGAACCAGATTGCTCGCCCACGCAGCAAGTCGCTGACCACGATACGGTAGGTGTGGCGCTTGCGGATGGAGATCTCATCGAGCCCGATGATCCTCGGCCCCGGCGTGCCCGCGCGACGCAGCTGCTCGCGCATGTACTGCTTGTCGAGCTCCTTGACGGTGTCCCAGTCAAGTTGCAGCTCCTCGGCGATGTCCTTGATCGTGCTCGCCCGGCAGCGTCGCCCGACATAGAACGCGAAGCGCTTGGTGTAGAAGGGATTGTCGGCGAGGAAGTCCAATCGCTCGCGCTTCACTGCTGTGCAGCGGCGGCAGGCCACCCGCCGTACCTCGAGCTCGAGATACACGCGCATCTCGCCATTGGGCAGATCGCGCACTCGACGCGCGCGCCGATCGTACCAACTCCAATGAATCGCTCCGCACTTCCCGCAGAGCGTTTTTTTCCCCGCCGAGTGAGACGAATAAGCCGCCCTCGCGGCTCGCCAAACATTCCCCGGATGCTCTGTGCTGGACGAAAGCCCGGGAACCGATACGTGTCGGAGAGCCGCCGCCGCGGGGGAGACTTGCGCATTCGCAAATCATGCCAAAATTCCAGACCCCGTTCATGTGCGAAAAGCCCTACGAAAATAGGCGTCCGGACACCGTGATACCCCGATTTTCACCCACTCGTTTGCCGGAAGACCCATTTTTTCATTGATGATCCCCCAGCGAACGTGCAGCGCGGCTCTGCGGGTGCCGCAGATGATCTTCTATTAGTGACCGCTGTTTTCGCCCTGCTTCTGTTGTTCGAGCGGAATGTTCTGGAACAGCTCGAGGTTCATGCCGTTGGGATCTTCGATGAATACATCGTAGATCGTCTTGCTGAACCACACTGGCGCGTTACCCTTCGATTCCAGATGGATGTGCTGCGCGCGGAACATCTTCACCATGCCACTGAGATCGCTGACGC
>JASHPX010000030.1 GCA_030037905.1 Gammaproteobacteria bacterium | reverse complement strand
GCTGCTATGACAGGGCGCGCACGGCCTGCACGGACGGGCTGGAGCTGGTCGAGCGTGAGCTGCAGGGCCACCTGCCTCAGGCCAGCCTGCTGCACGCGCTGCTCGCCGGCATCTTCTATGAGTTCGACGCGATCGATCAGGCCGTCGAACACGTCGAGCGCGCCATGCTCGGCGTCAATGACGGTCATGCCGATGCGCTCATCGTGGCCTATGTGACGCAGGCGCGTCTGCAACGCCTCCGCGGGGATGAAGACAGCGCGACGGCGATTCTTCGCATGGGTCAGGAGCTCGGTGAGCAGCGCGGACTGCCGCGGGTCACCCTGTCGCTGGCGGCCGAGGAGTGCACCGGCCTGGTGCGCGCCGGCCGCTATGAAGAGGCGTGGGTGGTCGCGGCACGTTTCGGCTTCGACGCACTGCCGGCAGAGGGCGATCCTTCCGGACTGCGCGCCGACAAGGCGCTGCGGGCTGCGACGCGCTACCTGATGTTGCAGTCACCCCAGCCGGTTATCCAACACCTCGACCGAGCCGTGCAGCACTGCCAGCGCCGCGGGCTACAGCATCGCTGCGTCGAGCTGCTGCTGATTCGCGCCCTGGCCCACAGACACAACGCCGATTGGGCCCGCGCGCTGAGCGACCTGCAGAAGGCACTGACCCTGGGTGCCCAAAGACAGTATCTGCGGGTATTCCTCGACGAAGGCCGCGAGCTCGGCGCGCTGCTCGAGCGACTCGAAGCTGAAAAGCAGCACAGCCCGCAAACCGCGCCACTGCTACGCCGTTTGCGACAGGCCCTGCGCGGCACCGATGCCCGGGAGAGTCGGACGGCGGCTCTGAACGAGCAGCTCACGCGCCGCGAGATCTCGATCCTCAAGCGCCTGGCATCGGACCTGAGCAACAAGGAAATCGCCGAAGCCGTGTTCGTCTCCGAGGGCACGCTCAAGTGGCACCTGCACAATGTCTACGGCAAGCTCAACGTCAAAAATCGCGCGGGTGCCCTGAATCGCGCCAGGGCCCTGGGACTGCTGTGAGCGGCAACCGCCCGGGGTTCCGCCAGCAGGGAACGCACCGCAGGCGTGGCGGCGGCGAGCAGGATGAGCCACGGGATCGCGGCCCAGAAGATCTCCCTGGCAACGCCGCGTCGCGGGGCGTCCGGGGCCCCCTGGGTACGCGCCACTTTCAGGGTTGCCAGCAGCATCGCCGCGAACGCTGCGTTCACCCCCAGTGCGCACACGGCCAGAATGATGAGTCGCATGAGTGCCTGTCCAGGTGGGGCCGTGTCTATCCCAGCCTGAATATGTTCCCCACCTCATCGCGCGCGGCCTCGCTGAATTGCCGCAGCGGATCGATGCCCGCACCGGCCTTGATCAGATCGCGCAACTCGCGCACGGAGCGGTTGGGAGAAAAATAGGTATCGATGATCGTCATCATCACCTGATCGGCGCAGGCGATCGTACGAGGCGCGGACAGCACCCGCATCCGGTTGGTCAGCGCGTACAGCGCCACCAGATCTGCCAGGTGCGGCTCATTGCTCATGAGCGCGTCCCCATAGGTGCTGGATGCCGCCGTGATGAAGTCGCGATACAGATCCTCGCGCCGGGTCATCTCGCGGGAGATCTGGCCCGCTCGCGACTGGGCGCGCTGCGACAGCCAGGTGGTCGCTGCCGATGTCAGCCCGCCGACCGCCGAGCCGGCCAGCGCCGACAATGCCGAGACATAGCCGATATCCATGCGAGAGGATCAATGATCCCCCACGTCCGGCATGATCTTTCCCATCTCCATCGCCTGACTGGGCGGCACTTCCTGGATACCGATGACGATCTCATCGTCAGGGGCTCCCGTGGCCGCCTGCAGCAGCTGCCACAGGCGCTGCAGCAGTCCGCGTTTGTAGTCCGCCGATCGGCCGGTGCGGATCAGCGCGGTCAGCGAGGCGGTCGCCGAAGCCTTGCCGGCGGTAAAGCCGTTTCCCGCGGCGTAGTCCTGAAAGATGATATGCACCCAATTGCGTGGCACACCCGAGTATTGCGAATGCAGTGTCGTGAGCTTCTCGGCCAGATCGGCTCTCGAGGCGCCGCTGAGCACTCCCGTTTGTGTCATCAGCGTATACAGAGGCATGCGGGTCCCCTCCCCTAGCGCAGCAGGTTGACCTTCGCCAGATCGATCAGCTCGGCTCCGCGGCCGTCGAGCACCGCCCTGAGCATGAAGAGGCCAAACTTCTGCGCCTCGTCCACGGTTTTGCTCGGCGGCATGACCAGCTCCTGACGCGCGCTGACGACATCGAGCAGCGCCGGCCCATCATGGGCGAGCACCTGTCGGACGGCCGCTTCGAGCTCCTGGGGCTTCTCGACGCGCACCCCGCGGATACCCATGGCCTGCGCCATGGCGGCGAAGTTCGGGTTTTTGAGATCGCAGTCGACGTCCAGGAATCCCGAGGCCTTCATCTCCAGCTCCACGAAGCCCAGAGTGCCGTTGTTGAGAACGATGATCTTGACCGGCAGGCCGGTCTGCAGGAGCGTCACGAACTCCCCCATCATCATGGTGAAGCCGCCGTCTCCGGAGAACGAGATCACCTGGCGCTTCGGGAAGGCGCTCTGCGCCCCGATCGCCTGCGGCATGGCATTGGCCATGGAGCCGTGACACAGCGAGCCCACCAGCCGGCGCCGTCCGTTGACCTTCAGGTAGCGGGCGGCCCAGGCCACCGGTGTGCCCACATCGAAGCAGAAGATCGCATCGTCAGTCGCGAGCTCACTGACGACACGGCTCAGATGCTGCGGATGAATGGTCGAGCTGTGCGGAGCACTCTGCGCCAGGGCATCCAGGTCGGCGCGCGCCTTGCGATAGTCCGCCACGGCATCCTCGAGGTGAGCGGCGTCCTGCTTCTCGGCAATCAGCGGCAACAGGCCCCGCACCGTATCGGCAACCGAGCCGATGATGCCCAGATCGAGGGCGCAGCGATTGCCCAGCGCATCGGGGCGCAGGTCGATCTGCGCGATGCGGGCGGTCTCGGGGAAGAACTGCCGGTAAGGGAAATCGGTGCCCAGCATCAGCAGGCTGTCGCAGCGTTTCATGGCCGCGTATCCCGAAGCGAACCCCAGCAGCCCCGTCATGCCCACATCGAACGGATTGTCGTATTCGAGGAATTCCTTGCCACGGAACGCATGCACGATGGGCGCCTTGAGGCGCCGGGCGAGCTGCACCACCTCGTCATGCGCGCCCTGGCAGCCCGCCCCACCGAGGATGGTGACGCGCTCGGCGCTGTTGAGGAACTCCGCCAGCTCCCGCAGCTCCTCCGAGCGCGGCTGCACCACGGGCGCGGCGGGCAGCAGCCAGCGGGGCACCGGTTTCGACAGCGGCTTCAGCGCCACGTCCCCTGGCAGCACCACCACCGCGACGCCGCGCCGGCCCACCGCGACGCGCATCGCACGCAGCAGGATCTGCGGCAGCTGCTCGGGATGGCTCACCAGCTCCACGTAGTGGCTGCATTCGCGGAAGAGCCTCTCAGGATGCGTCGCCTGGAAGTAGTCCAGGCCGATCTCGGTGCTGGGAATGTGCGCCGCGATCGCCAGCACCGGCACGCCGTTGCGCTGCGCATCGTAGAGACCGTTGATCAGGTGGAGGTTTCCCGGGCCGCAGCTGCCCGCGCAGACGGCGAGCCTGCCGGTGAGGTGGGCTTCGGCGCCCGCAGCAAATGCGGCCGCTTCCTCGTGTCGCATGTGCACCCACTCAATGGCTTTGAGCCGCCGGAGCGAATCCGTGAAGCCATTCAGGGAATCTCCAACCACGCCATAGATTCGCTCGACGCCCGCCTGGGCAAGCGCCTCGGCCATGTAATCCGCCGCGCTCCTGCTCATGCTAGACCCCCGCTGAGGCGTAGTCTCGCAGGATGCGCAGATCCGTCACGGAGTACGCCATGCCCAGGCGGTAGCCGCGACCCACCCTCACTGGCGCTAGCGCGTGCAGCTCCTCGCCCGGCACGTCCGGGATCGTCAGCTGCGCTGATCCTGCCCAGACATCGACCAGCACGAGATTGTCGGTCAGCGACCAGGTGAGCTCATCGACCGGCGCTTTGTTCTGCCCGGCCTTCGCCAGTTGCGGGAAATAGCGACGCATGGTGGTGGGGCGATTAAACACCGAGGTCGGCTTCGGCACGCTCTCTTCCAGCTGGATGCGGGCCGTGGCCAGCCGCTCGCCGTGCGCCGCCACGCTGGCTCCAAAGCGGCTACCCGGGGCGAGAGGCGCGGCGGCCGGACTGGGCGCGGAGAACGTGCGGGTCTGAAAGATGCTGCCATATTTCTTGGGATAGCCCTGCATCCAGCCGCGCGCGATGGCGGCGTCGTTGTCGACAAAGATGAACGGACAATAGTTGACCGCCGTGCCCTCGAACACTGCTTCGACCAGCACGAATGCCTCGCGGTACTGATAGCGTGCCGGATCGGT
>JASHPX010000288.1 GCA_030037905.1 Gammaproteobacteria bacterium | reverse complement strand
GCCGAGGCGCTCGCCAAGTACCGCATCAATCCCGGCAACGTCGGCCGCGGCAGCAAGCGCGATCCGCAGTTCGCCGAGATGATCGAGACCGCCTGCCGCAACGGCAAGCCGGTGCGCATCGGCGTCAACTGGGGAAGCCTGGATCAGGACCTGCTCGGCCGGCTGATGGACGAGAACGGCCGCAGCCCGGATCCGCTTTCGGCGCAGGACGTGATGCGCGAGGCGATCATCCGCTCGGCGCTCGACAGTGCCGCGCGCGCGGTGGAACTGGGCCTGCCGCGCGATCGCATCGTGCTGTCCGCCAAGGTCAGCTCCGTGCAGGATCTGGTGGCGGTGTACGGGCAACTCGCCGCGCGTTCCGACTATGCGCTGCACCTCGGCCTGACCGAGGCGGGCATGGGCTCCAAGGGCATCGTCGCGTCCTCGGCCGCGTTGGGAATACTTTTGCAGCAGGGTATCGGCGATACGATCCGCATCTCGCTCACCCCCGAGCCGGGCGGCGACCGCAAGCGCGAGGTACTGGTCGCGCAGGAGCTGCTGCAGACCATGGGACTGCGCTCCTTCGCGCCGCTGGTGACCGCCTGCCCGGGATGCGGGCGCACCACGAGCACGTTCTTTCAGACATTGGCCGACAGCATCCAGAAGCACCTGCGCGAGCGCATGCGCGAGTGGTGTCGCGCCTATGTGGGAGTGGAGACCATGACGGTCGCGGTGATGGGCTGCGTGGTCAACGGCCCGGGAGAGAGCAAGCATGCCAATATCGGCATCAGCCTGCCGGGCACCGGCGAGCGAGCGGTCGCCCCGGTCTATGAAGACGGTGAGAAGACCGTGACGCTCAAGGGTGAACATATCGCCGAGGAGTTTCAGCAGCTGGTCGAACAGTACGTGGCGCGCAGCTACCCGCGCCGCGCGGCCGGGCCGCAGGACGGGCGCGGTGACGGCGGGGCGCACTGACGGCGCCAGCGGGAGCCATGCCATGTCCGAGTCCGAGTCCGCGCTGAGCGATAAGCACTGCCGTCCGTGCGAGGGCGGCGTCCAGCCCTACACCCGTGCCGAGGCCGATGCCTCCCTGGCGCAGCTCTCGCCCGACTGGCGCCTGGTCGAGGACGGCAAGGCGATCCGCCGCGAGTTCTCCTTCCGCAACTTCTTCCGCACCATGAGTTTCGTGAACGCGCTCGCGCACGTGGCCAACATCGAGGACCATCATCCCGATCTCAATGTCGGCTTCAACTACTGCCACGTGCGCTTCTCCACGCACGCCATCGGTGGGCTGAGCGAGAACGACTTCATCTGCGCGGCGAAGATCGATCGCCTGCCGCTCGGTTGACCCGCCGACCCGCCGACCCGCCGCTCACCTGACCCGCCGCTCACCTGACCCGCCGCTCAGCTGACCCGCGCGAGCCGCGGCAGCTCGCCCGCGAGCCCGAGCGCCTGGCGCGCAAACAGCCGCTTGAGCGGCCCGCTGCGATTGACCACGCCCAGGCCGCCGTTGATGAGCCAGGCGGCAGGTCCGCCCGCGAGCGCGAAGCCGCGATGAAAGACATCGATGGCGGCAGCCATGGCGAGGTTGTGCGTGCGGCGACGCTGCTCGTAGCGGCGCAGCACGCGCAGTGCGCCCGGATCTTCGCGCGCCGCGCGCGCCTCGGCCAGCGCTTCGCATAGAGCAGCCGCATCGAGCAGACCCAGGTTCGCGCCCTGGCCCGCGAGCGGATGAATGACGTGAGCGGCGTCCCCGACGAGCGCGCAGCGCGCCGCGACGTACGTGTCGGCCGCGAGCGCCTGCAGCGCAAAGCTGCGGCGCTCACCGGCGAGCGTGACGGCGCCGAGCACGCCGCCCGAGGCCGACTCGACCTGCGCCTCGAACGCCTGCGGCCCGCAGTCGCGCAGCGACGCGCCGCGCTGCGTCCCAAGGGTCCAGACGATCGAGCAGCTGCCGTCGAACAGCGGCAGCAGCGCCAGAGGACCGGTGCTGAGGAAGCGCTGCCAGGCCGTGTGCCGGTGCGGCTGCTGCGTGCGCACCGTCGCCACCAGCGCCAGCTCGCGGTAGTCATGCGTATGCGCCGGCAGGCGTAGCTGCTCGCGCACCAGCGAGCGTGCCCCATCGGCGCCGACGACCAGCCGGGCGGTCAGCGTCTCTGCGTCCTGCAGCGTGAGGTGCGCATGCCGCTCGTCCACGCGCAGCGCGCGGAGCGGATGGGTCAGCAGCCGGCCGCCTGCGTCACGAAAGCTCGCGAGGCACGCGGCCTGCAGCAGGCCATTCTCGACGATGTAGCCGAGATTCGGCTCTCCGACGTCGGCTGCATCGAAGCACAGCGCACCTGCTTTTTCGGGTTGCGTCGACTCGTGCCACACACACATGCGCTCGTAGGCGCACAGTCGCCTGGCGGGCAAGCGCGACCAGGCATCCGCTGCCCGCAGTATCCGCTCGCTCGCGCGCGATATCGCCACCACACGCACGTCCGGTGGCGAGTCCGCCGCCGGCGGCTGCGGCGGCACCTGCGCGAACAGTGCGATGCGCGCGGCCTCGATGCCCGAGTGACGTGCCAGCAGCGCGGCCAGGCACGCACCCGCAAGCCCGCCGCCCACCACCGCGACGTCAAAGTCCGCGCTCACGGCGCGCTCGCCTCGCGCCGGGCGAGCGGCAGCCCGCGCGACAGGCGCGGCAGGCGTCCGAAGCCCCAACTCAGCCGGGACAGCGCCTGCTTGGCGGGGGCAGTCAGGTCGAACAGCAGCAGGCCGAGGTCGCGTGCCGCGCTCACCAGGGGCTGCTCGCTGCTGAACAATCTGATCAGCCCGTCGGTAAAGCCAATCATTCCGCGACGATCGGCGCGGCGCCGGCGCGCGTACTCTTCCAGCGGCGCCGGCGCCCCGGGGTCCTCGGAGGCGGCAATCAATTCGGCGAGCACGGCCGCATCGCGCAGCCCGAGGTTGAAACCCTGCGCCGCGACCGGATGCAGCGCCTGCGCGGCATTGCCGATCACGGCCGTGCGCGGTCCGATGCTCGAGCGCGCCTGCACCAGCGACAGCGGATACTTCCCGCGCGTGCCGACCTGCAGGATGCCCCCCGCGCGCCAGCCAAAGCACCGCTGCAATCGCTCGCGAAACTGCTGCTCCGTAGCCGCCAGCAGAGCTTCAGCGGCCATCGGCGCGAGCGTCCAAATCACGGCGTAGCTGCCGTCGAAGCGCGGCAGCAGCGCCACCGGCCCCTCGGCCGTGAAGCGCTCGTACGCGATGCCATCGGCCGGGCGATCGGTACGCAGGTTCGCCACCAGCGCGACCTGTCCATAGTCGTGCGTGCTGGATTCGATATGCGCCGCTTGCTTGACGAGCGAATGTGCTCCATCGGCGGCCACCACCAGGCGCGCGTGCAGGCGCCGCGGCCTGCCGGCTGCTTCGGGCGCGCCGCCGGCCGTGGCGCCTGCCGTGGCGCCGGATTCGACGTCCAGCGTCGCGGCCTCGGCCGAGAGCTGCACGTGTTCCACGCGTGCCGGCGTCCAGATCTGTACGAGGCGGCGCTCGCGCAGAGCGCTCCACAGCGCTCCGCCCAGATGTCGATTGCTCACGGTGAAGCCGAAGGCGGACAGGCCGTGTGCGGCCGCATCCAGCCGCGCAAACCCGAAGCGGCCGGCATCCGACACGTGAATGTGGCGGATAGGGGCCGCCTGTGCGGCGATCGCCGGCCAGACCCCGAGCGTCTCGTAGATGCGCCGCGCGCCATTGCCCAGAGCGGTGGTGCGTTCATCAAAGCTCGGCTGGGCGGTGGATTGCGGCGCCACCGCCTCGATCAGCACCACGCTCAAACCGGTATCGGCCAGCGCCAGCGCCAGGCTTGCGCCGACCATGCCGCCGCCGGCGATGGCCACGTCGCAGCGATGTGCGCGCGCCGGGCTCATGCCGCCGCCATCAGCGCTTCGATCTCGTCGGGATCCTTGGGCGCCCCGTCGGTGAGCACTTCACAGCCGCCACGTGTGACGACCACATCGTCCTCGATGCGCACGCCGATATTCCAGAAGCGCCGCGGCACCCGCGCGCTGCCCGCGGGGATGTAAATGCCCGGCTCGACCGTCAACACCATCCCCGGCTCGAGCACGCGCCACTCGTCCTCGATCTTGTAGTCGCCCACGTCGTGCACGTCCATCCCGAGCCAGTGTCCGGTGCGATGCATGAAGAACCTCTTGTAGGAGCCCGCGCGGATCAGGGCCGGCAGCGCGCCTTTGAGCAGCCCAATGCTCTTCAGACCCGCGGCGATGACGCGCACCGCCGCGTCGTGCGGCTCGTTCCAATGGTTGCCGGGCTTCACGCGCGCGATCGCGGCGCGCTGGGCCTCGAGCACGACTTCGTATACGGCACGCTGCTCGGGGCTGAAACGTCCACTCACGGGATAGGTGCGGGTGATGTCCGAGGCGTAATAGCCGTACTCGCAGCCCGCATCCACCAGCAGCAGGTCGCCCGAATTCATGCGCGCATCGTTGGCGTGATAGTGCAGCACGCAGCAATTCGCTCCGCTGCCGACGATCGGATGATAGGAGGTGTCGGCGCCGTGGCGGCGAAACTCGTGCAACAGCTCGGCCATGACCTCGAATTCCATGCGCCCTGGACGGCAGAAGCGCATCGCACGCACGTGGGCATCGGCGCCGATCTGGCTGCAGCGGCGCATCAGCGCCAGCTCGGCGCGGCTCTTGAAGAGGCGCATGTCGTGCAGCAGATGATTCAGCGAGACGAATTCCTGCGGCGCGTGCATACCGCTGCGCGCCTGGGAGCGCAGCCGCTTGACCCAGCCGATCACGCGCTGGTCGAATTCCGGGTTCAGGCCCATGGTGTAGAACACGCGCTCGCGTCCCTCGAGCAGCCCCGGCAGGATCTCGTCGATGTCGGCGATCGGGAAAGCATCCTCGGCGCCGTACCCGCTCGTAGCGCCGGCGGGGCCGGCACGCTTGCCGTCCCAGATCTCGCGCTCGGAATCGCGCTCGCGCACGAACAGCACGTACTGCGCGGCCTCACGCCCGGGAATCAATACCAGCACCGACTCGGGCTCCGGAAAGCCGCTCAGATAATAGAAGTCGCTGTCCTGGCGGTAGTCGTATTCGACGTCATTATTGCGCTGGCGTACCGGGGCCGCCGGCACGATGGCGATCGAGCTTGCGCCCATCAGGCGCATGAGCTGGGTGCGCCGGCGCGCGAATTCGCTCCGAGCTGGATCAGCCATGAGTGCCTCGCGGTGCTGGCTCGAGCGGCTGAGTAGTGTACTGCGGGTCCCGTGTGTCCCCAGCCATGCGAGGCGCGCTAGTGCAGCACCGGTGGGGGCGGCTGCTCGCGCTCGCGCAGCGGCTCGAGCTCGTCGAATACCAGCTGCACGCCGACGCGTACGAATTCCACCAGCTCCGCCAGCGCCGACTCATTCGCCTCGAGGCTGTCGCTGGTATCTACGCCGGCGCGTGTGATCTCCGTGAGGTCGCGCACGATTTCGCCGAGGTCGCCGGGCAGTCGCTGCGGATCGGCGGCCCCGTTGCTGCCCAGGCCGTACAGGAATCCCGTGCACCACGCGGTCAGCGCGCGCGTGCGCTCCTCGATGGGGCAGTCTTCCGCAGGGATCAGCAGATCGAATTGCATGTCTCGACCCGTGAGCGCGGCGACAGTGCTCGAGTACAGCGTAGCCAGCGCCGGATCGGCACTGCCGGCGCCAACCCCATCGGGGAGGATCTCCGCCAGCCAGTCCTCCAGCCGATAGGGGCCGAGCGCGCAGAGCGCTCCGGCCAGTGTGCCGTGCGCTTCCGCCGGATCGGCCAGCGCGTGCGAGGCCGTCAGCGAACGCTGGACCTGGGCATAATCAAGCGGCGTGAGCACGCAACCGATGGTATGGCAGTGCGTGCCGCGCCCGCAACTTCGGCGAGACCGGCACACTGTCGGCGCACGCCTGCGTATGCATTGACCTGCGCGTGCAGCCGGAACTATAGTTTTGCATGCCTGAAACAACGCGTTCCTCTCCGATAGAACTGGAACTCAAGCGTCTCGACAAACGCGTGGAGGAGCTGATCCGGGCGATGAATCAGCTCAAGGAGGAAAATCGTGCGCTGCGGCAGCGGCAGGAGATCCTCGCCGCCGAAAAGACCTCATTACTGCATCGTAACGAGCAGGTGCGCGCCCGCGTCGAGGCCATGATCGGGCGGCTGAAGGCCATGGAACACGGCGCATGAGCGAGCGCGATTCCTCACGCCCGCTGAGCGTGCGCATCCTGGAAAAGGAATATTTCGTCACCTGCCCTGCCGAGGAGCGCTCCGAGCTGCTCGATAGCGCAGAGCTCCTCAATGGCCGCATGAAGGAAATCCGCGACAGCGGCAAGATCGTGGGCCTGGACCGCATCGCGGTCATGGCGGCGCTGAATCTGGCGCACGAGGTGATCAAGCTGCGCGAGCGCGATCAGGGCTCGGAGCAGGACACCGCCAAGCGGCTGCGTGGCTTACGCGAGCGGGTCGAAGCTGCGCTGGAGAACGGACAGCAACTGGAGCTTTAGCCCGCTTCGCGCTCCACGTCGCGCTTTCAGCCCGCGCCACTGCCCTAGAGCGTACTTTCGTGTACAGTGGCCGCAAGCGTCACCTGCGGTGTTCGACAAGTGGGCTGGGTTACCTCTCGACCCTAATTGAAACACCCACGGGGCCAACAGCCTTGCGGCCAGCATTGTGCAGGTCTGCCTCGTAGCAGAAAGCCTTACCTGACCCAGGCGGCTCCACTTGTTGCTCTGGTCGAGAGCAACGGCCCGCACCGGCATCTGCGGGTGACGCCCCTCCCCCGCTGATGCTTCCCTGCGGGCGCCTCCCCGCACGCTTCCGTGCGAAGTCTCGCGTATGCCGCACGCCACGTATGCGCCGTGCGCGCGCGGCGCGCGCTCGCGCGAGCGCATTCGAGCGCATTCGAGCGCAAGCCCACGCGATCGCATGGCGTATCCGAGATCGCATCTGATTGTGAATGTGATCACAGACGCGGTGGGCGGATCGGTTGCTTGTAATTTTGCAACGCGTGTATATACTCGGGCACCGGACTAACCTGATATGGAGATCCTGTCATGGCGAAAGCAAAGAAGAAGG
>JASHPX010000287.1 GCA_030037905.1 Gammaproteobacteria bacterium | reverse complement strand
GTTCTTCGATGCCGCGCGCCGACGCGGCCTGCCCATGCTCGGAGACATCGAGCTATTCGCGCGGGCCGCGCGCGCCCCGATCGCCGCGATCACCGGCACCAACGGCAAGAGCACCGTGACGACGCTGCTCGCTCAGATGGCCGCCGGCGCCGGCCGCCGCGTGCGCGTGGGCGGCAATCTGGGCGCCCCCGCGCTGGAGCTGCTGGACAGCGCCGCCGAGCTGTACGTGCTGGAGCTGTCGAGCTTTCAACTCGAGTGCACCGAATCGCTGCAGCTCGCTGCGGGGGCCGTGCTGAATGTCAGCCCCGATCATCTGGATCGCTATGCGGACCTCGTCGCGTACGCGGCCGCCAAGGCGCGCATCTTCGCGCACTGCGAGCTCGCGGTGATCAACCTGGACGATGCGCTGGTGAGCGCGATGCCGGCGGCGGGCCAGCGCCGCCTGAGCTTCGCGCTGCAGGCGCGAGCCGGCGCCGATTACTGGCTCGCGGCGCGCGGCGCAGAACCGTGGCTGATGGCACACGGTGAGCCGCTGCTGCCGCTCGCGCAGCTGCGCATCAGTGGGCTGCACAATGCCGCCAATGCGCTCGCTGCGCTGGCGCTCGGTGAGGCGCTCGCGCTGCCACGCGAGGCGTGTGTCGCGGCGCTGCGCGAGTTCGCCGGTCTGCCTCATCGCATGCAGTGGGTCGCGGACGTGCGTGGCGTGCGTTACGTCGACGATTCCAAGGGTACCAATGTCGGTGCGACGCTCGCGGCCGTACACGGGTTGGACCCAGCGGCCGGTCTCATCGTGATCGCCGGCGGAGATGGCAAGGGCCAGGACTTCGCGCCGCTGCAGGCCGCATTTGCCGGCCGCGTGCGCTGCACGCTGCTGATCGGTCGGGACGCGCGCCGGCTGGGCGCGGCGCTGGCGGGTGCCTGTGTGTGCGAGTACTGCACGAGCCTGCCTGCGGCGGTCGCGCGCGCTGCGCAGCTGGCGCAAACGGGCGACACGGTGCTGCTCTCCCCGGCCTGCGCGAGTCTGGACATGTTCCGTGACTATGCGCACCGCGGTGACACGTTCGCACAGGCCGTGCGGGAGCTAGCCGCATGAGCAGCCGCGCGGCAGTGGTACTCGACGGGCCGATGCTGATGCTCACGTCCGCCATCGTGCTGCTCGGGCTCATCATGGTGACCTCGGCCTCCATCAGTCTGGCCGGTCGCGACGGGCAGCCCTTCGGCTATCTGGAGCGCCAGCTCGTGCTCGCGGTGATCGGCACGGGGACGGCGGCGGTGACCTTTTGCATCCCTACCGAGCGGCTCGAAAAGTGCTCGCTGGCGCTGCTGTTGCTGGCTGGGCTGCTGCTGCTGCTGGTGCTGGTGCCGGGGCTGGGACACGTGGTGAATGGCTCGCGACGCTGGCTGCGCGTGGCGGACATGAGCTTCCAGGTCTCCGAGGCCGCGCGCGTGCTCACGCTGATCTACGTCGCCAGTTACGCGGTGCGCTACGAGGAGGATCTGCGTCAGGGCCCGGGAGGATTGCTGCGGCCGCTGGCCCTGTTGGCCGTGATGGCGCTGCTGCTGCTCGGGGAGCCGGACTTCGGGGCGGCGAGCGTGCTGTTCATCACCGGCTTCGGACTGCTGTTTCTCGCCGGTGCGCGCCTGCGCTGGATGCTGTGCATGCTGGTGGCGACCGCGGCGGCGATGACGCTGCTGGTGCTGTTCTCCAGCTACCGACTGCACCGCTTCATGGCATTCCTCGATCCCTGGGCAGATCCGTTCAACGGCGGTTTCCAGCTCACGCAATCCCTGATCGCGATCGGGCGCGGTGCGTGGTTCGGAGTCGGCCTGGGTGCGAGCGTGCAGAAGCTCTTCTACCTGCCCGAGGCGCATACCGACTTCCTGTTTGCAGTGCTGGCCGAGGAGCTGGGCCTGGCCGGCGTGCTCATGACGCTCGGGCTGTTTCTGGCGCTGACCTGGCGAGCCTTCGTGATCGCGCGGCGTGCCTATGAAGGTGGGTTGAAGTTTGCGTCCTACCTCGCATCCGGCTTTGGCCTGTGGCTCGGCGTGCAGGCTTTCATCAATATTGGCGTCAACATGGGCGTGCTGCCGACCAAGGGACTGACGCTGCCGTTCATGAGCTACGGACGCAGCAGCCTGATCGTGACGCTGGCGTGGCTCGGAATCGTGCTGCGTGTCAATCACGAGGCCGCGCAAGGCAACCGCGCGCTGCGCGGGGAGGCCTCATGAGCGCTGCGGCGGGAATGAGAGCGCGTCCGGCCCACGTCTGCGCCATCCGCGATGTGCCAGCCGTGCAGGGCCCCGTGGTAGCCACTGCGGCCCACGGCCCCGTGGCAGGCACTACGGCGCAGAGCACTGCGGCGCAGAGCACCGCGGCCGGCGGCGGGCCCCGACCTCTGAGTGAGGGCGCCCCGGTCGCGCTGATCATGGCGGGAGGCACCGGCGGGCACGTGTTTCCGGCACTGGCGCTGGCGCGCGAGCTGCGCAGGCGCGGCTGGCAGATCGTGTGGCTCGGTACGCGCCGCGGCCTGGAGGCGCGCGTGGTGCCGGCCGAGCAGATCCCGGTGGAATGGCTGAGCGTGAGCGGGCTGCGCGGCAAGGGTGTGGCGGTGTGGCTCACCGCGCCGCTGCTGCTCGCGCGTGCGCTCGCTCAGGCACTCGCGGTGCTGCGCCGCCGCCGGCCGGCGCTGGTCGTGGGGCTCGGCGGGTTTGCGGCCGGACCCGGCGGGATAGCCGCGTGGCTGCGGCACGTGCCGCTGCTGATCCACGAGCAGAACGCGATAGCGGGCTTCACCAACCGCTGCCTGGCACACCTCGCGCTGCGCGTGCTCGCGGCCTTTCCCGGCAGCTTTCGCCCCGCGGTGCACGCGCAGGTGGTCGGTAACCCCGTGCGGCGCGAGATCGTGGAGCTGCCCTCGCCCGCGCAGCGCTTTGCTCTGCGCGATCACGCCATCCGTGTGCTGGTGCTCGGGGGCAGCCAGGGTGCGGCGCTACTGAACGCCGTCGTGCCTTTCGCGCTGGCGCTGGCGGCCGCGCCGCAGGAAGGTACGAGCGCGCACGCGCAGGGCGCGCCGATCCGCTTCGATGTGCGACATCAGGCCGGCGAGCGCTGGCTGCAGAGCGCGCAGCAGCACTATGCGCAGGCGGGGGTGAGCGCGCGGCTGCACGCGTTCATCGAGCAGATGGCCGAGGCGTACGGCTGGGCGGACCTCGTGATCTGTCGTGCCGGTGCGCTGACGATCTCCGAGCTGGCGGCGGCGGGTGTCGGCGCGGTGCTGGTGCCCTTCGCGGCGGCCACCGACGATCACCAGACTCGCAACGCCGAGGCGCTGGTGGCCGCCGGCGGCGCCCTCATGATCAGTGAAGCGGCCCTCAGCGCGGCGCGGCTGGCCGAGGAGCTCAGGCACCTGTGCGCCGACCGCGGCCGTCTGCTGACGATGGCGCAGGGCGCACGCACTCTGGCGCGCCCGCACGCCACGCAGGAGCTGGCCGATGCCTGTGTGGAGCTGGCCGCGCGCTCGCGCGGCGAGGCAAGCCCATGAACGCAGCGCCCCGCGACTGGCCAGAAGCTGCCGCCACGCGCATGCGGCGCATCGAGACGATCCACTTCGTGGGCATCGGCGGTGCGGGCATGGGCGGTATCGCCGAGGTGCTGCTGAATCTCGGCTATCGCGTGCAGGGGTCGGATCTGCGCTCCAGCGCCATGACCGAGCGGCTGCAAGCGCTCGGCGCAACCATCCATCTCGGGCATCGCGCCCAGCACATCGAGCACGCCGACGTCGTCGTGGTCTCCAGCGCGGTACCGCATACCAATCCGGAAGTGCAGGCCGCGCTCGCGCGGCGTGTGCCGGTGGTGCCGCGCGCGGAGATGCTCGGGGAGCTCATGCGCTTTCGCGAGGCCATCGCCGTGGCCGGCACCCATGGCAAGACCACGACCACGAGCCTCATCGCCAGCGTGCTCGCCGAGGATGGAGCGGATCCGACCTTCGTGATCGGCGGGCGCCTGAAGAGCGCCGGCAGCAACGCGCGGCTGGGCACGGGACGCTATCTCGTCGCCGAGGCCGACGAGAGCGACGCCTCGTTCATGCACCTGCAGCCGGTGGTCGCCGTCGTCACCAACATCGACCAGGATCACCTGGGCACTTACGAGGGCGATTTCGCACGGCTGAAGCAGAGCTTCGTGGGGTTTCTTCACAACCTGCCGTTCTACGGACTCGCGGTGCTGTGTGGCGACGATGAGCACGTGCGCGCCCTGGTGCCGCAGATCAGCCGGCCGATCGTCACCTACGGGCTGTCCGAGGGCGTGGACGTGCGCGCGACCGATCTGGTGCGCGAGCGCGGCGGCACACAGTTTCGCGTATGCCTGCCGCGCCGTGCCACGCCGCTGCCGGTCATGCTGAACCTGCCGGGCACGCACAACGTGCGCAACGCGCTCGCGGCGATCGCCGTGGCGAGCGAGCTGGGGGTCGCCGACGATGCCATCTGCCGCGCCCTCGAGGGCTTCCAGGGCATCGACCGGCGCATGCAGCACATCGCCGACGTGGCGATCGCCGGGGGCGCGGTCAGCATCGTGGATGACTATGGTCATCATCCCACGGAGATCGCCGCCACGCTCGAGGCGCTGCATCAGGCCTGGCCGCAGCGGCGGCTGGTGCTGGTGTTCCAGCCGCATCGCTATACGCGCACGCGCGACCTGCTGGATGATTTCGCGAAGGTGCTGTGCGGCGTCGAGGTGCTGCTGATCGCGGAGGTCTATCCGGCCGGTGAGGCGCCGATCGCCAATGCCGACGGGCGCGCGGTGTGCCGCGCGGTGCGCAGCCGCGGCAAGGTCGAACCGATCTTCGTCGAGCGGCTCGAAGAGCTGGTCGTGCCGCTGCGCGCCGTGCTGCAGCCCGGCGATGTCGTCGTCACGATGGGCGCGGGGCACATCGGTGCGGTGGCGCACGAGCTGCCCGGAAAGCTGCGCAGCGCAGGCGCACCGTTCGGCGCCGGTGCATCGGGCAGCGCCAGTGCATCGGGCAGCGCCAGCGCATCCGGCGGCGCGAGTGCACCGGGCAGCGGAGGTGCGCGGTGAGGCTGCGCGACGCCACCGACGCCCGGGCCGAGCAGACGGTGCGCGCTGTCGTGCCCGCCGCGTTCCAGGCGCGCATACGCTACGACGAGCCGATGGGCTCGCACTGC
>JASHPX010000286.1 GCA_030037905.1 Gammaproteobacteria bacterium | reverse complement strand
GCCGCGTCGATCGAACCCGCCCGCTGTGCCCCTATCCGGAAGTGGCGGTGTACAAGGGCTCGGGAAGCACGGACGAGGCGCGCAACTTCGCCTGCGGCCGCGCTCGGTGAGACACGACCTCCGCACCGCCCAGCGCCCGCTCGCCGGACTTGCCGTCAGCGCAGCATCGCCGCGCGTCATGTATCTCGACGCGCATCCCCACGTCGGCCCGGTGCCGAACGCGCGGAAGATCAAAGCGCTCGATGCCTACTTCGCATGGCTGCGGAAAGAGGCGAAGAAGAACCAAGCGAACTGAGGCACGAGACCGTGGCGCGCCAGAAGCCGATTTCGGCCCGCGGCCTTCGTCCCATCACGGCTCGCCCGGCTCTTTACATTGGCGAGAGGATTTGCAGACAGCCTGCACTATCATCGCGCTCGAATGCAGCGATGGCTTTGGCGTGATCACGGAGTAACTTCTCGATAGCTGCGGTGGGTTGGTTGCCACACCGCAGCAAGATGACTTTCGGCGGGAAGCCGTAGAGAGTCGCCAGCTCCGCAAAATCCGTGTCGTGCGTGACGAGGGTGAACCCTGTGACTTTGGCGTGCTGCCAGAGGATGCGATCGTCGGCTTGATCGAGGCCGAGCAAACGAGCCTGTCTCGAATCCGGGAAGACATCAGCCAGCCGCGTGCAAAGCTTGAAGCTGAGGTTCTGGTCGAACAGCAGCTTCATGCCGCGGTCAGAACGCGTCTTTCACGGTCCGCGGCGTACGCCAGACACGCGCGGATGTCCTCCTCCGTGAGCTCAGGATAGTCGCTGAGGATTTCCTCGTGGCTCATGCCGGCTGCCAGCCACCCGAGCACGTCTGCGACCGAGATGCGCATCCCGCGTATGCAGGGTCGCCCGCCGCGCTTACCGGCTTCCAGAGTAATGTAATTCTGCCATGACATGACGCTCAGAATACGCTCCGATGCTTGCGAGGACAAATTTGGAGTAGCCACCGAAGCGACAAGGACGTCGGACGTGAAAGCGACGCTAGCGGAGAGACGTCCCTCGGGTTCGCGGAGCCCGCTGAGGAGCTACGATCGAGTATGACCCGAAGCGCTACGACACGCGCATCAGGTCGACTGACGCGGGAAGTAAGGCCTCGACATCCATTGAGAGAAACGAAAGCTCGCACCCTGCTGGCCACTATGACCCAGGAGCCGTTCCAGCCGGTTCGGCTCTACTACTCCATTCCGGGCCGGATTTTCGTGACGGAGAAGCTTCGCGCCCTCCAATGCATGGTCGAGGTGCCGGCCGAGCGATGCTGGCAATGGCTCTTCCGCGCCGAAGCCGCGTGGCTTCGAGCGCGTCGCCGCAGAACGCATCAAGCACAAGCTCGCAAGCAAGGACGACGTTCCATTGGTCGAGGATTTCCCGTTGGCCCCCGAGGAAGAGACACCCGATTTCAGTCACCTGTCGATGGCGCTGCGATTCCGCTCTGCGCGCGCGATAGAGCACTGGCGCGGCAATACCCACCTGACCCTGACCGCGATCATCGTACGTACCGTCGAGCACGGACGGCACGTGAGCGACAGCTCCGAGGACGCTATCCCGGCCTGCCTATGTGACGGCCCCAGGCTGAGTGTGCCCAACGTGTGACTGGATCAGCCGGGGAAACGGGATGGCAAGCGCCGCAAGTGGCTGATTGGTGCGCCTCGCCCTCGCGCGGCCCGCCCGTGACACCGTGAGTAACAGTGTTCGCGGGCCGGTCATCGTCCTGCGCGTTGGGATCGCCCACACTCGGCTGATAGCCCGGGTTAGCGCCGCCGTTATTTGCACGCCGCGCATCCCGCAGCAGCTTCCAGTGCTCGTTCCAACTCAGCGGGTGGCGTCGAGCTGGCCGGAATCAACCAACTGTTGCAGCCGGTCCCATCGGTCCTGCAGCACGCGGCCTCAACCTTCAAAAGCGGCCGCGACGGCTACGAAGGAGTTGCTCGGTCTCGGCCATCGCGGTGCGAGTCCCAGCGTTCGGTACCTTGAGCTCGAAGGGAAGTCGCCCGGGCGCCTTCCTTGATCTCGGCCCGAAGCTTTGCGCTACCTTCCGCTGCCTCGTCATGGGAGTGCCGCGTGAAATCCTGCCGCTCACGGCACCAAAGATCGCGGCCAGGTTGTCCATGCTCGGATTGCCCTTCGGCGAAAGCATGCGGTGCAAGCTCTTGCTCGGGACGTCCGTCACCTTCGCGAGCTGCTCGAATCCCAACGTCGCATTGACGAGATCGCGCAGAATCACCCGTGCCGTCTCAGCCTCTCCGCCGATAAGAAGCGTCGTCGCCTCATCAAGGAGCCCTTTCGCAAATGTCGGGTCGCGCTCGACTCGAGCGACAACTGTCTCTTTGAAATCTCGCGTCAGTGCCATTGCACTTACCTCTTCGGTCGTTTGTCCTTGGCCAGCGCCCGGGCCGCTGCCTTCCTCGCCATATATTCCACATGAAGGGTCTTGGCCCGTTCGATATCCGCTTGCTGTCGGCGTTTGGTCCCGCCCCCGAATAACACGATCAGCGAATCGCCATCCTTGGTAAGATAGATCCGGTAGCCCGGCCCCCAATCGATGACGTACTCGCCAATACCCGCAAACCACTTCACGCTCGATGTGTTGCCAAGCTCCATGCGCAACTTGGCGGTGACGATCTTCGCCGCGGCCTGAGCGTCGAGGCTGTTGAACCAGTCTGCGTAAGGGCTCGACCCATCCGGGCAGATGTATTCCTCAACCCGGATATTCGTGGTTAGATAGTAACGTATAGGTTACCTTAAGGCAAGGTCTCCTGGGAGTGGGCTGGAATCCACCTGCGTGCGCGATCGTGGGCTTGCTGGCACAAAGGACTGGGACTTGATGGTGGCTGGAGACGGTGTAGTGGACGGCAGCGGACGTCTGAAGTGCGGGATGCCAGTTGAGCGGCACGCTGTGTACTCGAGACCCTGACGATGGTTGTCATCGGCTTGTGTCCTGCGGCTGTAGGGTTCCGCGCAGCGCGCCGGCCGCGTCGTCGTGGAGGTCAGGACCCGCCGCCAGCCCGCTGCTTATCGAGCCTTTGCTACGCGGCGTGTGTCGGCGGCGACTTCGGCGCCGTCTTCCCATCCGCCGCCGAGCGCCCGGATCAGATCGACGCTGGCGTGCAGCTGCAGTGTATCCAGATCGAGCGCCTGCAGCTGGGCCTGCAGCAGCGCGGTCTGTGCGGTGATGACAGTCAGATAATCGGTAGCGCCCTGGGTGTAGAGCAGCATCGATAGGTTGACCGTACGCT
>JASHPX010000285.1 GCA_030037905.1 Gammaproteobacteria bacterium | reverse complement strand
CAGCGGCCGCGGCAGGTCTTCGGACTCTCGGGCGGCGCCTCTCTCGGGGAGGCGGTCTACTGGGCGGCTTCCCGAGCTCCTGGGGCGAGATCAGTGCTGTGGCGCCGGTCGTTCCCGATTACCGCTGCGGGGCAGTTCCGGCCTTGGCGTGAGCCGCACCGGATTCCCTTTTCATCCTACTTGTTGGGGTAGGAACCGCTGGCAACCACAAGATATGGTGTGTTACCAGATTGTGTCAATAGCCTGCCGTGAATAGATGACCCCTCGGAGGCTCGCCGGGACGTGCGATGAATTGCGAATAATTCGCATCCTCATTTAGACTCCGAGACTGCAGTCCTCGGAGGTATCTTGGAGTTTTCAAACCGCACGCCGGCGGGCATGACCCAACGCGCGGCCGACGTGCAGCCGGAAGCGAGCGCTGAAGGGCCTGCGGGCGCCGGTCTCGAGGCATGGCCCGAGCCACGCCCCGAGGCACGCGTGGCGTCGTCCTGGAGCGGGCGAGTCCGGGCGCTGCGTAGCTGGAAGATCTTTCTCGCGGTGATTGGACCGGGCCTCGTCGTGATGCTCGCCGATACCGATGTAGGCAGCATCATCACCGCGGCACAGAGCGGAGTGCAGTGGGGCTACCGGCTGCTGCTGCTGCAGCTACTGCTGATGCCCGTGCTGTATATCGTGCAGGAGCTGACGGTGCGCCTGGCGATCTTCACCGGCAAGGGCCACGGGGAGCTGATTCGCGAGACTTTCGGCCCGGGGTGGGCGTGGCTCTCGGTGAGCGGATTGGGTATCGCGACGATCGGTGCGCTGCTGACCGAATTCGCCGGCGTCGCGGGCGTGGGCGAGATGTACGGCGTACCCAGGGCGCTGACCCTGACCCTCGCCGCCGCGCTGCTGCTGGTCGTGGTGCTGACGGGCACGTATCGGCGGGTGGAGCGCGTGGCGCTCGCGCTCGGGCTGTTCGAGCTGGCGTTCTTCGTGGTCGCCTACGAGGCACACCCGCACGGCGCCCAACTGGCGAGTGGCCTGCTGCATTTGCCGCTGGGCGATAGCCGCTATGAGTACCTGGTCGCGGCCAACATCGGGGCGGTGATCATGCCGTGGATGATTTTTTACCAGCAATCCGCCGTGGCGGATAAGAAGCTTCGACCGCAGCACTACCGCTACTCGCGCTGGGATACGGCCCTGGGCTCGGTGGTGACGCAGGCAGTGATGGCTGCGGTGCTGATCGCCGCGGCAGCGACCATCGGCAGGTTAGACACGCACGCGAGCCTCAACAGCGTGGGGGACATCACGCGCGTACTGGTGCCGGTGCTCGGCCCGGATATCGGGCGCTTCGTGTTCTGCCTCGGCATCATCGGCGCGGCCATGGTCGCCGCCATCGTGGTGTCGCTCGCCTCGGCGTGGGGCTTCGGCGAGGTCACGGGGTACCGCCACTCCCTCGAGCATCATCCGCTGGAGGCGCCGTGGTTCTACGGCATCTACACGCTGGCCGTGATCGGTGGAGCAGTGATCGTGGCTCTGGTGCCGGACCTGGTGGCCCTGAACATCGGTGTAGAGGTCATGAACGCGCTGATGCTGCCAGTGGTGCTCGGCTTCCTCGTGCTGCTCGCCTTCCGCGCGCTGCCGCCCGAGCATCGCCTGCGCGGAGCGTATGCCTGGATCGTCGTTACGGTTGCCGTCCTGACCGCCGGATTGGGCGTGTACGGCGGACTTTCGGGAGTAAAGCTTTTCTAGCGGCGCGGCGCCCGCGCCGCGGCGTCACTGCTGCGGCTGCTGCGCCCGCGCTGCTGCTGCGGCTGCTGCAGCAAACTGCCGCAGCTGCTAACTCCCGCAGCTGCTAACGGCTGCGGCTGCAAACTTCCCGTAACCATATCGTAACCATACCGACGGAACCGTCCCCGATAGTGGTAGACCAACTAGGCGCTGTCACGGACGGGTTATCGTTATGGCATGCAGCAGTGACGAACTGGGGCGTCTTGCCAGGCAACGCATCCGCAGCGGAGAGCTACCCTGCCGTCCAATGTCGCGCATGTGGGGTAGCTACGGCAGCGGCGCGCTGTGTGCGCTGTGCAACCGCACGATTGGTCGGAAGGAAATCGAATACGAAGTGGACGGCGGTGAGCGCGAATGGACTCTGCGCTTTCACCTCGTGTGCCACGCCGTGTGGCAGGCCGAGTGCATCCGGGCAGGCCGCGCGCGGGCCGACGCGGGTTAGGAGCCCGGACAGGCTCCTAGCCGGCCCCGGCCGCTACTTCTTCACCAGCAGCGCCTTCTTCACGAGCAGCGCGCGCAGCTTGTGCAGATCGCGCCGGTGCCGCGCATCGGGCTTCGGATACTGCATCTGCAGCGCCTCGAGCGCCTCTACGACGATGCTGGAGATGATCAGCCGGGCGGTCTTCTTGTCGTCCGCAGGCACGATGTACCAGGGTGAATGCTCGGTGCTGGTGGCGCCGAGGCAGTGCTCATACGCGCGCATGTAGCTGTCCCACAGCGGCCGCTCCTGCAGATCGGCGAGGCTGAACTTCCAGTTCTTGTGCGGATCGTCGATGCGCGCCAGCAGCCGCCGGCGCTGCTCCTCGGCCGATATGTGCAGGAAGAATTTGACTATGCGCGTACCGTTGTCGTGCAGGTGATGCTCCAGATGGTTGATGGAGCGATAGCGCTCGTGCCAGAAGTGGCTGGCCTGCAGCGTCTGCTCGGGCAGATTTTCGGCGGCGAGCAGCTCGGGGTGCACGCGCACGATCAGCACTTCCTCATAATAGGAGCGGTTGAAGATGCCGATCCGGCCGCGCTCGGGCAGATCGCGCGTCGTGCGCCACAGAAAGTCGTGCGCCAACTCCTGGGCGCTCGGGTGCTTGAAGCTGTAGACCTGGCAGCCCTGCGGATTGACGCCTGACATGACGTGCTTGATCGCGCCGTCCTTGCCCGCGGCATCCATCGCCTGGAAGATCAGCAGCAACGCGTGACGATTACAGGCATACAGCAGCCCTTGCAGATGGCTGAGCTGTTCGGTGTGCTTTTGCAGCAGGGCCGCGTATGCCTGCTTGGAGGCGTAGACAGGCTCGACCGCGGTCGGCCATTTGGCCAGATCGACGCTGCTGTCGGGCGCAACCCGATAATCTTCGCTGCGGATTTTCACGTCGAATCATGCCTCGCGCCGGGCGAGGCCGTCATGCCTCGCGCGGCTTGGCCGGCACGCGCGGCGCGGCTGCCTCGCGCGGCGCTCAGTCCCTTCAGGCCGCCGAGTGCAAACGTCATCAGGTGGTGCGTGATCAGCGGCGCCGCCTCCGATGTCAGCTCCACGCCGGGAAGCAGTCGCGACATCTTGCGGCGGTTGAACACCAGCATTACCGCACACGGGGCCATGATGCTGATGGCCGCACGCGCCACCGCGGGATCCTGCTGCGGCAGTCCGCAGAGCTTGGCGATGATGGCTCGCAGCAGCGCGGAGCGCGCCGCGAGGATGCGATCGTGCGTGGGGCCGTAGATCGCCGAGGGGGCGACGAATTCGCGGCTGAAGAGGCGCGCGGCCCAGGACTCGGACACGGGGCTGGCGAGCCGCTGCACGACCTGACCGATGAAGGCGCGCAGCTTGGCGCGCGGGTCGCTCTCCGCTTCGACGGCTGCGGCAAGCGCCTCGGTGGTCAGCAGTCGTCGCTGCGCCTCGGCCAGTACCGCCGGGTACAGCCCCGCCATGCCGCCGAAGTGATAGACGATCGCGGCCGAGTGCACTCCCGCACGACGGCAGATCTGCTGGCCGGTGACCCGGTCGACGCCCTGCTCGGCGAACAGCTGTCCGGCTGCCTCGAGCAGCCGCGCGCGGGTACGCGCACTGCGGGCGCCGGCGGCG
>JASHPX010000284.1 GCA_030037905.1 Gammaproteobacteria bacterium | reverse complement strand
CATGCGTCCGACGCGGACGCCACCGGGCGGCTCGAGCTGCTCGAGCGGCAGTGGCTCGCCCCGGCACTTGCGGCCCTGCGCGCCGGACACGTCCACGCACTGCTGCTCGTTGCAGGCGATCACGTCTATCATCTCGGTCGCTGGGGTCCGTGGCGTCTATGGCGTGCGTACATGCCGTGGTGGGAGGTGCTCGCATGAGGCTCGAGGTGGTGCGGCGTGCGCCCTGCGCGCAGCGCGCGCATCTGGACCTGGATCTGCATCCGGTGCTGCGAAGGGTCTACGCGGCGCGCGGCGTGCAGGCTCCCGCCGAGTTGCTGCTCGCGCTGCGCGATCTGCTGCCGGTGGGCACGCTCGCGGGCGTGCAACCGGCCGCACAGCTGCTATGCCGGCATCGCGCCACGGGCGGGCGGGTCATCATCATCGGGGACTTCGACACCGATGGCGCGACCAGCACCGCGCTGCTGGTGCGAGCCCTGCGCGCGTGGGGTTTCGCGGACGTGGATTTCATGGTCCCGAACCGCTTCGAGTACGGCTACGGCCTCACGCCGGAGATCGTCGCGGTGGCGGCCGCACGGCGGCCCTCGCTCATCGTGACGGTGGACACCGGCATCGCGAGCCACGCCGGGGTCGCTGCGGCGCGCGCCGCGGGCATCGAGGTGCTCATCACCGATCATCATCTGCCGGCCCAGACGCTTCCCGACGCGAACGTCATCGTCAATCCGAACCTGCCGGACAGCGGCTTTGCCAGCAGCGCACTCGCGGGCGTGGGCGTGGCCTTTTACGTGGCCGCGGCGCTACGCCGCCTGCTCGAGGAGCAGGGCCTGCTGCCCGTGGCGGCGCTGCCGGTGGCGCAGCTGCTCGACCTGGTGGCCCTCGGCACGGTCGCCGACGTCGTGCCATTCGACCTCAATAACCGCATCCTGGTCGCACAGGGGATGCGGCGCATCCGTGCGGGGTGCTGCGTCGCCGGCATCGGCGCGCTGATCGAGGTGGCGCGCCGCACCCGCTCGCAGCTCGTCGCTTCGGACCTGGGATTCGCGGTCGCCCCGCGGCTGAACGCCGCCGGACGTCTGACGGACATGTCCATAGGCATTCGCTGCCTGCTCACCGACGATCCGAGCGAGGCGCATGCTCTCGCGCTCGAGCTGGATCGGCTCAACGTCGAGCGCCGGCAGATCGAGGCGCGCATGCAGACCGAGGCGCTCGCCGCGGTACGCGTGCTGCGCGATCCGTCCAGCGGCGTGTCGCGTTCGGGGGTCTGCCTGTTCGATCCTGCCTGGCACCAGGGAGTGGTAGGGCTCGTGGCGGGCCGTGTCAAGGAGCGTTTGCGCCGTCCGGTGGTTGCATTCGCGCGGGTGGATGAGGGGCTGCTGCGCGGCTCGGCGCGCTCGGTACCGGGTGTGCACATCCGCGATGTGTTCGACTCGCTCGCGGCGCGCGAGCCGCAGCTGATCCGGAAATTCGGGGGTCACGCCATGGCCGCCGGACTGACGCTCGAGCTGTCGCAGCTGGATGCCTTCGCGCAGGCCTTCGACGCACAGTGCGCACGCGTGCTGGCCGCGCGCGGCTCGCCCGACGTCATCGAGACCGATGGGGCGCTGACGCAGGAGGAGCTGGTGCTGTCGACCGCCGAAGCGCTGCGCGCCGGCGGTCCCTGGGGCCCTGGTTTTCCCGAGCCGCTGTTCGACGACGTGTTTCACATCGGCTCGGCGCGTCTGGTGGGCGAGCGCCACCTGAAGCTCGGGCTCGCGGCTCCCGAGGGTCGCGGTGAGTTCGATGCGATCGTATTCAATTATCTCGACGATGAGCGGCCGCTCGCGGCGCTGCCGAGCGGCACGGCGCGGCTCGTCTATCGTCTGGAGAGCAGCGAGTATCTCGGAGAGCGGCGGCTGCAGTTCGTCGTCGAGCATCTGCTGCCCGACTGAGCCGGCGGCAGGCCGAGCCGGCGGGGGGCTGAGGCTGCTGCTAGAATGCGCGCGATGGAAGTCAGTCAGCTCAAGCGTACTCTGAAGGATCTCGAGGAAAGGGCTCTCTCCTTGAGGGGGTTTCTTTGAGTACGACCGCAAGAAGGAACGGCTCGAGGAAGTCAACCGCGAGCTGGAAGACCCTACTCTCTGGAGCACTCCCGAGCGCGCCCAGGAGCTCGGGCGCGAGCGGGCACGCCTGTCCACCCAGCTCGAGCGGCTCGATCGCACCAGCCGCTCTCTGAGCGATGCCACGCAGCTGCTGGAGCTGGCCGAGCTCGAGAGCGACGAATCGGCTGCGCATGCCATCGAGCGCGACGCCACTCGGCTCGAGGCCGACGTGCGAGCGCTCGAGCTGGCGCGCATGTTTCGTGGCGAGATGGATGCGCACAACGCGTTCGTCGATATCCAGGCCGGCGCCGGAGGCACCGAAGCCCAGGACTGGGCGCAGATGCTGCTGCGCATGTACCTGAGGTGGGCGAGCTCGCGGGGCTTCAGCAGCGAGGTCATCGACGAAAACGTCGGAGAGGTCGCCGGGATCAAGAGCGCCACCGTGCTGATCCAGGGCGACTACGCCTATGGCTGGCTGCGCACCGAGACCGGCGTGCACCGCCTGGTACGCAAGTCCCCCTTCGACTCCGGCAATCGCCGCCACACGTCGTTCGCCTCGGTGTTCGTCTCCCCCGAGGTCGATGAGGACATCGCGATCGAGATCAACCCGGCGGATCTGAAGATGGACGTCTACCGCTCCAGCGGCGCCGGGGGCCAACACGTCAACAAGACCGAGTCCGCCGTGAGAATTACTCACCTGCCCAGCGGCATCGTGGTCGCCTGCCAGAACGAGCGCAGTCAGCACAAGAATCGCGCCACGGCCATGAAGATGCTCAAGGCGAAGCTCTATGAGCTCGAGGTGAACAAGCGTAACGCCGCGGCCCGCGTGCTCGAGGAATCCAAGTCCGACGTGAGCTGGGGCAACCAGATCCGCTCCTACGTGCTCGATCAGTCGCGCATCAAGGACCTGCGCACCGGTGTGGAAGTCGGCAACACCACCGCGGTGCTCGATGGGGATCTGGATCAGTTCATGGAAGCCAGTCTGAAGGCGGGGCTGTGACGGGCCCAGGCGAAGGCCCGGGCGAACGCGCGGGCGATGCTCCGCTCGCCGGCGCCGCCGATAGTACGGGCGAGGGCAGCGCCGATGGCGCCGCCGACGCCCCGGTCGACGAGAATCATCTGATCGCCGAGCGGCGCGCCAAGCTCGCCGCGCTGCGCGAGCGAGGCATCGCCTATCCCAACGACTTCCGCCGTGACGCTCTGGCGCAGCAGCTGCTGGATGCCTACGCCGCGCGTGATGCCGCCTGGCTCGAGGCCAACCCCGTGCGCGTGCACGTCGCCGGCCGGATGCTGGTCAAGCGTCCCCACGGCAAGGTCAGCTTCGCGAAGCTCGCCGATCGCACCGGGCAGATCCAGCTGTTTCTGCAGGCGAACACACTCGGCGAGAGCTACCAGGCCTTCAAGGACTACGACATCGGCGACATCCTCGGCGCCGAAGGCGAGCTGTTTCGCACCAAGACCGGCGAGCTTTCCGTGCGCGTGGCGCATCTGGTGCTGCTCGCCAAGTCGCTGCGGCCGCTGCCGGACAAGTGGCACGGGCTCGCCGACACGGAGCTGCGCTATCGCCGCCGCTATGTCGATCTGATCGTCAACGAGCGCAGCCGCCAGATCTTCCGGCTGCGCACGCGCGCGCTGCGCTACCTGCGCGACCACCTGGATGCACTCGACTTCATGGAGGTCGAGACCCCGATGATGCAGCCGATCGCCGGCGGGGCGGCGGCGCGTCCGTTCGTGACGCGACACAACGCCCTCGACCAGACGATGTACCTGCGCATCGCGCCGGAGCTGTACTTGAAGCGCCTCGTGGTCGGCGGCTTCGAGCGCGTGTACGAGATCAACCGCAACTTCCGTAACGAGGGGCTGTCCACGCGCCACAACCCCGAGTTCACCATGCTCGAGCTCTATTGGGCCTATACGGATTATCACCGGCTCATGGAACTGATCGAGCAGCTGCTGCGCGGCATGACGCAGGCACTGCTGGGCAGCGCTCACGTGAGATACCTGGACCGCGAGTACGACCTTACGGCGCCGTTTGCGCGCGTGAGCGTCGAGCAGTCGATCCTCACGGTAAATCCGGTGCTCGAGCGCGAGCACCTGCGCGAGGTCCCCTACCTGCGCGCCGCCTGCGAGCGGCTCGGAATTCCCTACCAGCCGCGTGACGGTGCCGGGAAGCTGCAGATCGAGATTTTCGAGAAGACCGTCGAGCATACGCTCCTCGACCCGACGTTCATTTACGCCTATCCCGCGGAGGTCTCCCCGCTGTCACGCGCCAATGATGCCGATCCCTTCCTGACCGACCGCTTCGAGCTCTTCGTAGCCGGCCGCGAGCTCGCCAACGGGTTCTCCGAGCTGAATGATCCGGAAGACCAGGCAAAGCGCTTTCGCGCACAGGCAGAGCGCAAGGAAGCCGGCGACGAGGAAGCGATGCTGTACGACGCCGATTACATCCGCGCGCTCGAGTACGGCATGCCGCCGACTGCGGGCCTCGGCCTCGGCGTGGATCGTCTGGTGATGTTCCTGACCGATTCGCCCTCCATCCGCGACGTGCTGCTGTTTCCTCACCTGCGGCCGGAAGCTTGAGCGCGCGCGCAAGAGGCGCAGCTGCGCGCGCCATCGAGGCGCGCGCCGGCGCGGCGGGCGCGCCATCCGCTGCCCGAGAGGCACACAGACCCATCGGCGTATTCGATTCGGGGGTCGGTGGGCTCACGGTGCTGCGCGCCCTGCGATCGCGCTTGCCGCACGAGCGCTTCGTGTACCTCGGGGATACGGCGCGCTTACCCTACGGGACCAAGAGCGCCGAGACGATCGTGCGCTATGCGCTGCAGGCCGCCGCGGCGCTGGTCGGCCGCGACGTAAAGGCGCTCGCGGTCGCCTGCAACACCGCCTCGGCCGTGGCGCTGCCGGCAATGACCGAGCGCTTCAGCGACCTGCCGGTGATCGGAGTCGTGGAGCCGGGGGCCGACGCGGCGGTCGCGGCCACGCGCCGCGGTTGCATCGCCGTCATCGGCACGGAGGCCACCGTTCGAGGCGGTGCGTATCAACGCGCCATCACAGCCCGCCGTCCCGGCGCGCGCATCCGCGCCGCCGCCTGCCAGCTGTTCGTGGCGCTGGCGGAAGAGGGCTGGACGCAGGGCCCGATCGCGCGCGCCGCCGCCGAGCGCTACCTGCGCCCGCTGCTGCAGGCGCGCGGTGCGCTGCCGCCGGCGGATACGCTGGTGCTCGGCTGCACGCACTTTCCGATGCTGCGCGCCGTGATCCGCGAGGTCGCCGGCCCGCTCGTCACGATCGTGGATTCCGCTGCCACCACGGCCGCGGCGGTGCAGGGACTGCTGCGCGAGCGCGGACTGCTCGCGCGCGCGGCACGCGCCCGCGCAGGCGGCAGGCCGGCGCTGCGACTACTGGCGACCGACGGCGCCGCGCGCTTCGCCGCGGTCGGTGCGCGCTTTCTGGGCCAGCCGATCGAGCCGCACGAGGTCGAGATCATCGATCTGTGAGCGGTCGTGGGCCCAGGCTGAGCTCGAGCAGGCTGAGCTCAACCCGCATCTGCGTACCGCCATCGTCACGCCGCAACGGCGGCGTTGCGGTACCCTTATACGCCGGTCGCGACGTTGCGCCGGCGGCGGGAGGGGAGAGCATGGTCGGACGCTATTGCGTGCCCGCGCCGCTGGCGCTGCTGACGGCAACAGTCCTGTTCCTCGGCGGCTGTGCGGTGACGGCCTCGAGCCCGGCCGCAGACCCGGTGAGTACGCCACTGGCGCCGGGGGCCGTGCCGGGCACCTACGATCCGCGGGTCACCTTCGCGCCGCTGACGCTGCCAGACCCCGTCAACGCTTATCGCGCCGGCAACGGCACACCGGGTCCGGACTACTGGCAGAACCGCGCCGACTACGTCATTCACGCGAGTCTGGATCCGGACCGCCAGCTGCTCTCCGGCAGCGAGGTCATCACCTACACCAACAACAGCCCGCAGGCGCTCGACTGCCTGTGGGTGCAGCTCGATCAGAATACCTATCGCGCCGATGCCCGCGCGCGCTACGCGCACGGCCGGCTGCAGGGGCCCACGACGCAAGGGGACGCGCTCGAGTCGGTGGCGATCGAACGGCAGGGTCGCAGCGTGCCCGCCGACTACCTGGTCTCCGACACCCGCATGCAGATCCGGCTCGCGCAGCCGCTCGCGGCACACGGAGGCAAGCTCGCGATCCGTATCCGCTATCACTACACCGTCCCGGGCGCCTGGGGCGGGCGCACCGGGCACATGCCGAGCCGCAACGGCGAGATCTATGCCGTGGCGCAGTGGTATCCGCGCATGGCGGTCTACGATGACGTGCGCGGCTGGGACACCCTGCCGTACCTCGGCACCGAGTTCTACCTCGAGTACGGTGATTTCGACTACTTCGTGACGGTGCCGTGGGACATGCTGGTCGCCGGCTCAGGCGAGCTGCAGAACCCGCAGCAGGTGCTGACGGCGCTCGAGCGCGAGCGGCTGCAACAGGCGCGCGTGAGCGAGCACACCGTCACGATCCGCACTGCCACCGAGATCGGCGACCCGAAGAGCCGCCCCGTGCAGTCGGGTACGCTGACCTGGCACTTCCACATGAATCAGACGCGTGACGTATCGTTCGCTGCCTCGCGCGCCTTCATCTGGGATGCGGGCCGCATCGATTTGCCACGAGGGCGCAGCGCGCTGGCGATGGCGTTCTACCCCGTGGAGAGCGCGGTGCCGCAGGGCTGGGGGCGCACCGTCGAGTACCTGAAGGACGCCGTGCAGAACTTTTCGCGTCGCTGGGCGCCGTTTCCGTATCCGAACGCCATCGCCGTGGCGAGCTCGGTCGGTGGCATGGAATACCCCGGAATCGTGTTCGATAACTACAAGGACAGCGGCGAGACGCTGTTCTGGCTCACCGCGCACGAGATCGGGCACACCTGGTTTCCGATGATGGTGGGTTCCAACGAGCGGCGTGACGAGTGGATCGACGAGGGCTTCAACACCTTCATCGACGTCTACGAATCGCAGGACTTCGATCACGGTGTGTACGCGCCCAAGCACGACCAGGAGTTTGCGCCGGGCAATGGACCGCCCGCCGATCAGATCGTGTCGCTGCTCGAGGATCCGCATGTCCCGATCATGCTCACGCGCGCCGACCAGGTGCCCTTCGAGTACGGCCATCCGCTCGACTACTTCAAATCGGCGCTCGGGCTGGTGCTGTTGCGCGAACAAATCCTCGGTCCACAGCGATTCGACTGGGCGTTTCGCAAATTCATCCGCGACTGGGCTTACCATCATCCCACACCCTCGGATTTCTTCCGGGCCATGGACAGCGCGGGCGGTGAGGATCTGTCCTGGTTCTGGCGCGGCTGGTATTTCCACAACTGGACATTGGATCTCGCGGTGCGCGGCGTGCAGCCGGTGGACGGGGACTGGCGACACGGCGCCGTCATCACCATCGCCAACCTCGACCCGCTGGTGCTGCCCGCTACCGTGCAGGTCGACTTCGCCGACGGCACGCACGAGCGGCTGCGCCTGCCGGCGGAGACCTGGATCCAGCAGACCAGCGTGCGG
>JASHPX010000283.1 GCA_030037905.1 Gammaproteobacteria bacterium | reverse complement strand
ACGACGACGGCTCCGCCGACCAGCTCGCCGGCCTGCTGCGGGCTGACCTCGCCGGCCTTGCCCCAGCGCGGGGAGGCCAGCGGACTGTAGAAGCTGCCGGCGTCCCAGAAGCCCGGTTCGGCGCACCCCAGACAGGGGTGACCCGACTCGATGGGGAAGCTCACCCCACCGTTCCACTTGATCGTCGCGCAGGCATTGTAGGTAGTCGGGCCCTTGCAGCCGAGCTCGTAGAGACACCAGCCGTTGCGCGCTCCCTCATCATCGAAGCTCTTGGCAAAGAGGCCACGATCGTAGAAAGGACGGCGATAGCAGCGGTCGTGGATGGTATTGCCGTAGAACACGGTGGGACGCCCGTGAGCATCCAGTTCAGGCACTTTGCCGGTAGTCACGTAGAGCAGCAGCGTGCCGGTGATAACCTCGGAGATCGGCGGACAACCGGAGACATTGATGATCGGCCGGTCGGTGATGATGTCAGAGATCGGACGCGCGCCGGTTGGGTTGGGCGCCGCGTACGGGATGCCGCCGAAGGCAGAGCAAGTGCCTACGCATACAATTGCGGCCGCTCCCCTGGACGCCTCAGTCAGGATGTCGAGCGCGCTGCGGCCGGCTGCGCAGTTGTAGACACCACCGTCGCTCAGCGGCACCGCCCCATCCACGACCAGCACATACTTGCCGTAGTGCTGCTTCATCGCCTGTTCGCGCGCCGCCTCAGCCTGTGCGCCGGCGGCGGCCATCAGCGTGTCGTCGTAGTCGAGCGAGATCACGTTGAATAGCAGATCGTCGATGCTGGGGGAGAACGAGCGTGTCAGGGACTCCAGGCACCCGGTGCATTCCTGGAAGGACAGATAGATCACCGAGGGGCGCTGCGCCGCGCGCAGCTGCTCCGCCATCGCCCGACCGGCCAGCGGCGGCAGCGCCAGCAGCGAGGCCATCGACGTACAGTACTTGATGAAGCTGCGGCGGCTGATCCCATTGCGATCCAGCAGCTCCCCGATCGTTGGTGCGGAACGGGTCGGCATCACCCCTCCTGTCCAATGACTGTCTGATTTGTGAAGGGCGCGAGCAGGCCCGTGCTGATCTTCGCGCGCAGGCGTTCAGCGCCCTGCTGCAACTCGTCGCTCTCGACCACTACAATGCTCGGGACGTGCGCCACTTCGATGAACGCCGCAGTCACCTGACCGTCGCGGTCGCGGTATTCGTTCCACCAGACCCCGTGCACGTCCGTCTCGCGGATCTGCACGCTGCCATCGGTGCTCAGCTCAATGCGCAACTCCCCTGGGCCGAGCGCATCGATCAGGCGGGTGTGATCGGCATCGCTCAGGGGGAGGCTGCGCAGGTCGATTGCGGTTGAATCCGCTCCACGCCCGAGCCGCTCGAGCGCAGTGGCAATCTCAGCAAGGATCGCCACGACCCCGCCGCCGATCGTGCCGGTGCGGTCGCTCGCGTCGCGCTGCGCCGCCTCCACACGAATAGGGATGTCCGCCAGGCGGGTCATAGCAGTTTCTCGCCTGATAGCGGTGCGTGAGAGGTCGGTCTCAAGGCCAGCCGCTCCAGAAGACGCGTGACCTCGTCGGCGGCTGCGGGCACGGCCGCCTCGACCGCGGGGCTGAGTGAGAGGCTCCAGCTCACGCAGGCGGGCTGGATGCACACCAGCGCCCGCCGCTCGGGCAGTGCATCCCGCAGGCGGGCGATGGCGAGCAAATCGAGCAGCCCCACCTCGTGCACTGTGCGGCGCCGGTCGGTGGTGGCTAGAAACTGATCCATGGCCTCCCCCTGGAAGCTGCGCACGGTGCCGGCTGCCGCCGCCAGGTGAGCGGCATCGATGACGATCAGCGCGTCGGCGGCCTCGATAAGACCAAGCAGAGGGAAACTGAGTGTCCCGGCATCGAGCAGATGCGTCCCAGGAAGGAGCCTCCGCTCGCTGAGTCCCTCGATCACCCGCGCACCGACCGCCTCGTCGCCCAGCAGGGTATTGCCGATCCCGAGTACCAGCGCCGCCAAACGTGCTGCAGGCACTGCGGGCTGTGCACTGCACGAGCCCCGCTCCCATGCGTGTTCCCTGCCCATTGGGCCGACAGTTGAGCATGGGTGCTTGGGTACGATCATGATCTAGGTCAAGTCCCTGGAGTGCCCGGCGCCTATAGTGCGGTGTGGAATCTGCCATGCATGAACTCTCGATATGCCAATCGCTGCTGCAGCAGCTTGAAACGCTTTGCCGGCAGCGCGGTGCGATCGGAGTGGGTCGCGTGACGCTGCAGGTTGGCACGCTGGCGGGCGTCGAACCGCAGCTGCTGGCCGAGGCATTTCGCATTGCGCGCGAGGGCAGCTGCGCGCGCCGCGCCGAGCTGTGCATCGAGACGCTGCCGCCATACATCCGTTGTCGCGCCTGCGGTGTGAGTGCCTCAGCCAGCCCGCAGCGCCTGTCCTGCGCCGCTTGCGGCGCCAGCGACACGCTACTGCTCGGTGGCGATGAATTGCTGCTGCGGGAAGTGCAATTGACGATCCCCCCTGAGGAGCATGCACATGTGCAATGATTGCGGTTGCGCGCTGAGCGGCGAGGAGCCGCTTGCGGCGTCGATGCGCCCAGCGTCAGTGTCTCCAGTTCCCTCGGAAGCCTCAGTGCAGTCGGATCGGGTACATGCCGAGCCGCCTCTACAGGGGGCGCAGACCGTGCAGGTGCTGCAACGGCTGCTGGCAGCGAACGACGAGGCCGCGGCACACAATCGGGCGCATCTGGATGCGCATGGCATCCTCGCCGTCAACCTCATGTCCTCACCGGGGGCCGGTAAGACCGCCTTGCTTGAGGCCACCATCGATGCGCTCGCCGGACGGGTCCGTATCGGAGTCATCGAAGGAGATCTCGAGACCGAGAACGACGCTGTGCGCATCCGCGCGCATGGGGTGCCAGCCGTGCAGATCACGACCGGGACCGCCTGCCACCTGGATGCGCACTTGGTACATCGTGCGTTGCACCACTTGCCGCTGGATGACATTGAGCTGCTGTTCATCGAGAACGTCGGCAACCTCGTGTGCCCCGCGGCGTTCGAGCTGGGTACGCACCGCAACGTCGTGCTGTTGTCGGTGACCGAGGGGGACGACAAGCCGAGCAAGTACCCAGTGATGTTCCGCGCTGCAGATCTCGTCATGCTCAGCAAGACGGATCTGCTGCCTTTGCTGGAAGATTTCGAGCCGCGGCGCGCCGAGGCCGCGCTACGCGCGCTTGGGCGCGACACACCGCTGATTCGAACCGCGGTGCGCCGTGAGGTGACCCTCGATCCTTGGCTGGCCTGGCTCGAGTCGGCGCTGAGTGCGCGCCGCGTGCAGCCGTCAACCGCAGAGCAGGTGAGGTCCGCACAGCAGCTGCCGCATCCGCAGGGCTTTCATCCTGTGCCCGGACACGAGCATGTGCACCACAGGCATGACAGCGGTCGACACACGCACGGGGCGTCAGAGCTCTAAGCCATGTGCCTGGCAGTGCCGGTGCGCGTCGTGTCGCTCCTTCCCGAGCAGCAAGCGGAAGTCGAGGTCGGCGGGGTACGCACGTTCGTGTCCCTGGCGCTGGTCGATGGGGTCGCAGTGAACGACTATGTGATCGTGCATGCCGGCTTTGCAATCAATCGACTCGATGTGGGCGAGGCGGAGCAGTCGCTGGCGCTGTTCGCAGAGATCGCCAGTGAGCTGGCCATCGCCGGCGGCTGACGATAGGGTGGGGCGCTCGCATGCGCTTTATTGATGCCTTTCGCGATGGTCGCAGTGCCGCGGCCCTCTCACGGCTTATCGCCGCGGAGGTACAGCCCGATCGCAGCTATCACCTGATGGAGTTCTGCGGCGGTCACACGCACGCGATCTTTCGTTACGGCGTGCAGGATCTGCTGCCGCCTAATGTGCACCTGGTGCACGGTCCGGGCTGTCCGGTATGCGTGCTCGCAACCGCACGGCTGGACGGGGCGCTGCAGCTCGCGCGCCGCCCGGCTCTCACGCTGGTCAGCTATGGCGACATGCTGCGCGTGCCAGCCTCGCGCCGCGAAAGCCTGCTGAGGCTGCGCGAGCGGGGCGCGGACGTACGTATGGTGTATTCGGCTGCCGAGGCGCTACAGATTGCTGCAGCCGAGACAGACCGGCAAGTGGTGTTCTTTGCAGTCGGCTTCGAGACCACTACGCCCGCGACAGCACACGTGATCCTCGAGGCGCAGCGGCGCGGACTTGCCAACTTCTCGGTGTACTGCAATCACGTGCTCACTCCCTCGGCGATCCTGAGCATCCTCGATGCGCCCGAGGTCCGCGAGCTTGGAACGGTACGGGTCGACGGGTTCATCGGGCCCTCGCATGTCAGCGCCGTCATCGGCAGCCGTCCGTACGAGTACTTTGCCGAGGAATACCAACGGCCAGTGGTCATCGCAGGCTTCGAGCCGCTCGATGTCCTCCTGGCGATCCGCATGCTGATACGGCAGCTCAACGAGGGCCGCGCCTGCGTTGAAAACGAGTTCACCCGCGGGGTCAGCCGCGAGGGTAACCGCAGAGCGCAGGGGCTGGTTGCGGAGGTGTTCGAGCTACGCGCGAGCTTTCCTTGGCGCGGATTGGGTGAGCTGCCCTACAGCGCGCTGCGCATCAAGGCACGCTACGCCTGCTTCGATGCCGAGCGGCGCTTCGAGCTCTCGACAGCGCCGGCGAGCGAGAACAAGGCGTGCCAATGTCCGGCCATCATCCGCGGGATCAAGAAACCGCACGACTGCCAGCTGTTCGCGACCGTCTGTACGCCGCGCAATCCGCTCGGCTCCTGCATGGTATCGGCCGAAGGGGCCTGCGCGGCCTATTACAAGTACCGCCGCGGCGTCGTCGCGACGGCGCATTGATGCGCATTCTGCTGCTCCTGCACAGCTTCAACAGTCTCGCGCAGAGACTCTACGTGGAGCTTGCGCGCGACGGACACGAGCTGTCCGTGGAGCTGGACATCAACGACGAGACTACTTGCGAGGCGGTGAGGCTCTTTCGCCCCCAGCTGGTACTCGCGCCGTTTCTCAAGCGGGCCATTCCCTCCGCAGTTTGGCGGCGACACCGCTGCCTGATCGTGCATCCTGGTCCAGTCGGGGACCGCGGCCCAGCCGCGCTCGACTGGGCGATTCTGCGCAGCGAGCCGCACTGGGGCGTGACGGTCCTGCAAGCGACCGACGTGCTCGACGGTGGGCCGGTCTGGGCGAGCGCGCAATTCCCCATGCGCCGAGCGCGCAAGGGTAGCTTGTATCGCCTTGAGGTCACCGAGGCGACGGTGCTCGCGGTGCGCGAGGCGCTCGCCCGTGTGGCGAGGGGCGAGCGGCCATTGCCGGCGCCTGCGCCGTTACCCGCGTTACGACCCGCACCGACGGCGCAGGAGCGCTCGATCGATTGGAATCACGACGACAGCGAGACCGTGCTGCGCAAGATTCACTCGGCCGATGGGTATCCGGGGGTGCAGGATTCGATCCAGGAGCACCGATTTCGTCTGTATGACGCGCGCGCAGACGGGGCTCTGCGGGGGCCGCCCGGTACGCTGCTCGCGCGCAGCGGGGAGGCGATCTGTCGGGCGACCCGGGACAGTGCCGTGTGGATCGGCACCCTTGCGCCGCTGGATGAGACCCTCGGGACTTTCAAACGCCCGGCCACACTGGCACTCGGCTCAGGGGGGCTCGGCGCGCTGGTCGACTCGTTGCCCGAGAAGGAGCCCTCCGAGCCCGAAATCGACTATCACGAGTGCAACGGCATCGGCTATCTGTCCTTCGAACTCTATAACGGTGCCATGAGCAGCCGTCAGTGCCGGCGGCTGCAGGCGGCGTACCGGCGCGCGCGGGAGCGGCCGACGCGCGTGCTGGTGCTCACGGGCGGCAGCGATTTCTGGTGCAACGGCATGCATCTGCATTGCATCGAGGCGGCCGACAGTGCTGCGGATGCTTCCTGGGAGAACATCAACGCGATCGACGATCTCGCGCAGGAGATCCTCGGCACTGAGGATCGATTCACCATGGCGGTGCTGCGTGGCAATGCCGCCGCGGGTGGCGTGTTTCTCGCGCTGGCGGCCGATCGGGTGCTTGCGCGCAGTGGCGTGGTGCTCAACCCTCACTATCGCAACATGGGCAATCTCTACGGCTCGGAATTCTGGACTTACCTGTTGCCGCGCCGTCTGACGGGTGAGGCCGCGGGAGCGCTCATGCGCTCGCGCCTGCCGCTCGGCACCGAGGAGGCTTGCGCCCTCGGGCTCATCGATGCCCACGCCGGCCCCGAACCCGACGTGCTCGAGACGCTGGTGCTGCGCGAAGCCGCAGCGCTCGGCGAGCCTGCGACCTTTGCTGCGCGTCTTGCCCTCAAGCGCGAGCGGCGTGCGCGCGAGGAGACCGAGCGGCCGCTGCAAAGCTATCGCGAGTCCGAGCTCGAGCACATGCGGCTGAATTTCTACGGATTCGACCCGAGCTATCACATCGCCCGGTACCGCTTCGTGCATCGCACGCCGCACGCCTGGACACCGCTATACCTGGCTGCGCATCGCCGCACGATCCGGGCGGAGGCGATGCCCACCAGCGTGCCGGGGGCAGCAGCGACGGCGGCGCGGACGCGGGCGCTGTGCTCGTGAAAGCGATCGCCTCCTCGCAACGTGAGTACTTCGCGCGGCGCTGGCGCATCGGTGGGCGGGTCCAGGGCGTAGGTTTTCGGCCCTTCGTCTACCGGCTCGCCATGGCCGCCGGCATCGCGGGCTGGGTGCGCAACCGCGGCGGGGTGGTCGAGGTGCTCGGACAGGGCACGGCCCAGCAGCTGCAGCGCTTTGGCGTCGCGCTGCTGGCGCAGGCCCCGCCGGCTGCGCGTCCGCAGCTACTTTCCGAGCAGGAGATCCTGTCCGAAGCATCGCATCCCGGCTTTCAGATCCTGGAGAGCCGAGCGGAGGCGCGTAGCGCCGTGCACGTGCCGCCGGACCTCTTCGCCTGCGAGGAGTGCCTCGCGGAACTGCGTGATCCGCGCTCTCGGCGCCATCGTTACCCGTTCATCAACTGCACGCAGTGTGGGCCACGCTATACGCTGATCCGCTCGCTCCCCTACGACCGGCCCAACACCACGATGGCGCACTTTGCGCTCTGCCCCGAGTGTCGCGCCGAGTACGGCAACCCGCTGGATCGACGTTTTCACGCACAGCCGCTGGCCTGTCCGCGGTGCGGACCCCAGCTGCACTGGGAGCCGCACGTCGCGGATCCGCGGCCAGGCGATGATTCGCAGCACGAGGCGCTGCGGGGCGAAGCGGCGCTGGCGGCTTGCCTGGCGGCGCTGACGCGGGGCGAGATCGTGGCCGTGCGCGGCATCGGCGGCTATCACCTCTTCTGTGACGCGCGCAGCGACGCCGCCATCGCCACGCTACGTGCGCGCAAGTACAGGCCGGCTAAGCCCTTTGCCCTGATGGTGCCCTGGCGCGGGCGCGATGGGCTTTCGGCCGTGCGCGCCCTCGCACAGCTATCTGGCGAGGAGGCCACCGCGCTGTGCGAGCCATCGCGGCCGATCGTGCTGCTGCGCCGGCGCGCCGAAGCGGGGTTACCGGAAGGACTTGCGCCGGGGCTCGATGAGCTCGGCATCATGCTGCCCTACAGTCCGCTGCACGAGCTGCTACTTGAGGGGTTTGCAGGCCCACTGCTGGCCACCTCCGGCAACATCAGCGGCGAGCCGGTGCTCACCGACGTCGAGGAGGTGCGTACGCGCCTCGAGGCTGTGGCCGACGGCTTTCTGCATCACGACCGGCCGATTGCGCGTCCCGCCGATGACCCGGTCTGCCGCCGCATTGCCGGGCGGATGCGTGCGGTGCGCCTCGGCCGTGGTACCGCCCCCCTGGAACTCACCCTGTCGCGACCGATCGCGCTGCCCACGCTCGCGGTCGGGGCCTATTTGAAGAACACCATCGCGCTAGCCTGGGAGGATCGCTGCGTGCTTTCTGCGCACATTGGCGAACTCGACAGCCCACGCGCATGCGACGTGTTCGAGCGCACCGCGGCCGATCTGCAGAGCCTCTACGGCGTGCGCGCGCGCCGCCTGGTGCACGATGCGCATCGGGAGTTTCCGAACAGCCGCTGGGCCCAGCGCCAGGGGTTGCCCGCGCGTGCGGTGTGGCATCACCACGCGCACGCCTCCGCGCTCGCGGGCGAATACGCATGCAGCACCCCTTTGCTGTGTTTTACGTGGGACGGCCTGGGGCTCGGCAGCGACGGCACCTTGTGGGGAGGGGAGGCGCTGCTCGGGAGTCCCGGGTGCTGGCAGCACGTGGCGTCGCTGCGCGCGTTCCGCTTGCCCGGAGGAGAGCAGGCGGCACGCGCACCCTGGCGCAGTGCGCTGGGCTTGTGCTGGAGCAACGCTCTGGCGTGGCCGGCGGGCGAGGCGGGACTGGACTCGCTGCTGCGCAAGGCCTTCGATCGGGGGCTGAACGCACCGTCGAGCAGCGCCGCGGGCCGCTTGTTCGATGCCGCCGCCGCCTTGCTGGGGATCTGCCGGGACGCCAGCTATGAGGGCGAAGCGCCAATGCGTCTGGAAGCCCTGGCGAGGGGGGCCGCAGCCGCACCGATTGAGCTGCCGTTGGAGTGTGATGCAGCCGGCGTGTGGCGTACGGATGTCAGGCCGCTCGTGCCGATGCTGCTCGATGCGGACCGCTCGAGCGCCCAACGGGCTGCCTGCTTTCATCAGAGTCTGGCCTTGGCGCTCTGCCAGCAGGCGCAAGCGGTGCGTGCAGCGGCCGGGATCACCTGTATCGGACTGTGCGGCGGCGTGTTCGCCAACCGCCTGCTCGGTGAGGCGGCGAGCGAGCGGCTGGCGGCTGCCGGTTTCGACGTACTGATGCCCGAGCGGCTGCCCGCCAACGATGCGGCCATCAGCTTCGGGCAGATCGTGGAGACGGCGGCCACCTGGCCGGCGTCACAGCAGGGGCGTGCGTAGCATGCAGGAGACTCACATCGGCCTCGCCCACGGCAACGGCGGGCGCATCATGCGCGAGCTGATCGAGCAGGTATTCAAGCCCGCGCTGGGCAACCCGCTGCTCGATACGGCTGCCGACGCAGCCGCCTTGCCGCCGCTCGACGGGGAGCTGCTGATTACGACCGATGGCTTTACGGTGCGGCCGCTCGAGTTTCCGGGCGGGGACATCGGCTCACTCGCCGTGCATGGTACGGTCAATGACCTGGCGGTTGCGGGAGCGCAACCCCGCTACCTGACACTCAATGCATTTCTCGAAGAGGGATTGGAGATCGCGCAGCTGCGCCGCCTGGCTGCGTCGATCGGTGAAGCCGCGCGCGCGGCCGGCGTGCTGGTAGTCGCAGGCGACACGAAGGTTGTCGGGCGCGGCGAGTGTGACGGAGTGTATCTGGCCACCACGGGCATCGGTGTGCGACGGCCGGGGCTGCAGCTGGGAATGCAGCAGATCCGTCCGGGCGATCGCGTGCTGGTCAGCGGGCCGGTTGGGGAGCACGGCGCGGCGGTGATGCTAGCGCGCGAGTCCTTCGGTATGCGGGCAGCGCTGCATTCGGATGCCGCCAGCGTGTTGCCGCAGGCCCAGGTGTTGTGGGGCCTGCCGGGGGTGCGTTTCATGCGCGATCCGACCCGCGGCGGGCTGGCCACCGTCCTGCATGAGATCGCGCGCGCGAGCGGCTGCAGCCTCTCGGTGCAGGAACAGGCGATTCCGATCCGCGAGACAGTATGCTCAGTGTGCGAGCTGCTCGGGTTTGATCCGCTGTACCTGGCTTGCGAGGGTCGTGTCTTGGCGGTGGTGGCCGAGGAGGCCGCTGCACCCGCCCTCTCCGCACTGCGCACGGTGGCGCCGGAGGCGGCCCTGATCGGAGCCGTGGGCGAGGAGGGCGCGCAGGTCGTGCTCGAGACCCGCTTGGGCGGTCGGCGACTGCTCGACGAACTCGAGGAGGAGCCCTTACCGAGGATCTGCTGAGCAGGTGCCGCATGAATCTGTTTCATTGCGGTGCCATAAGGGCTCTGCCCAGGTGACGAGCGTGAGATGCGAGTTTCGGGACGATGCAGCTCCCGTCGAACGTTTCACGCCACACTGGGCACCGAGCGGAATGCCTGGGGGCCCCGCGCTCCCATTCCATGGGCGCCCGGTGGCGAGTGTACAGGTCAGTGAGCGGAAAATATCTTTGAACAACAATAGCTTATGTGACTATTTTGCGTCCTCGGAGGAGTGCGGAGTACGCTTTCTACAGATGCCTGGTCATGGCAATGGCGTGCTCATTGCATCCGCGCAAACCCTTCGGCGCCGATCGGGATGACCACCGAGATGCTGTTAACCGCCACCGATAACACCTCAGCCATCACGACGAAGTGGCGCGCGCTGTCGACGCTATAGGTAATCCATCGTGGAGGATGAGACGCTGAAGCGGCTGCTGGCCGCGGAATCCAAGGCCGAGCAGATCATCGCGCAGGCTGAGCAAGAGCGCACAGCACTCATTGAACAGGCCAAGCGCGATGTCCAGGAAGCGCAGGTGCAGCACGCGCACCACGCCACCGAGATTCTTGCCTCCTTCATGGCACAGGCCGAACAACGAGCTGTGCAGGCCATCGCCGAACTCAAGCGTCGGTACGCCGAACGAGCGGAGACCATGAAAGCTGCTGCAGAGGGGACCAAGGCGCAGGCGCTCGATGCAGCCGTCCTTCTGTTGATCGGCGCAGAGAAAGGCCGCCCGTGAGCGTCGCTCGCTACGCGTATCTCAACGCACGCGTCAGCGTGTTCTCCGAGAGGCTGCTTGGTCTCGAGGAGACTCAAGCGTTAATCGCCGGACACGCGACGCCCTCCGCTGCGATCCCGGCGGAACTCAGGGAAGATGCGACTGGCACCCGGCTCGCCGACGATCTCGATCAGCAGCACATCAGTGTCCTGCTGCGGGAGCTCGCGGTGCTGATTCGACCGCTGTCCGGACCTGCTCGTGACCTGCTGTCTTACTGGGCACACAGATTCGAGCTCAGCAACTTGAAGGTAATCATTCGCGGCAAGATGGCCGGACAGCCACAGCCTGCCATCCAACAGGATCTGCTCGACATGGGTAGCCTCGCGCGACTGCCCACCACAGAGCTGTTGCAGACCGATAGCCTCGAGGAGCTACTGCGGCGCTTGGACCAAACTGCCTACGCGGGCATCGCCGATCAAGCCCGTCAGTTGCTTGAGCGGGGCGAAGCGCTCTTCGCCCTTGATGCGGCCATTGACCGGCGCTATTTCGCGGGTTTAGCAAGGCGAGGCAACGAGCCAGGCACGGGGGCCGGACGGCTGTTGCGTGCCATCATCGGCAGCGTCATCGACCGCGTCAATGTCGTGTGGCTGCTGCGCTATCGCTTCGCCTACAACCTCCCGCCGGCGCAAGCCTATTACTTGTTGATTCCGGCTGGATATCGGCTGAATGCTCGGCAACTGCAGCAGTTGGCGCAGAGAGCCAGCTTCGAGGACGTGATTGCGAACCTGCCCGAGCCCTTCGCTCACCTATTGGCCGGGACCCGCAATAACACGGAAGTGACACTGAGACTGGAGTTTGAGACCTGGCGCATCGCGGGCGATGTGCTCTATCACAGCTCCTTCAACGTGGCGCGCGCGCTTGCATACATCGTGCTGCGCGAACGCGATCTACGACGGTGGCGAGCGATCGTACGCGGACGCAAGCTGCCTGTAGCGCCCGACGTGATTCGCGCCGCTCTTGGGCTGTCGCTGCCCGAGCGCGGGCAGTCAACTTAAGCGCGCCAGGAGTATCTGCAGATGCTCAGACCGCAACGTATGAAACGCGTGGAGCTCGTCCTGCTCAAGGACGACTCGCCGCGGACGGCATTGCTGCTCGCCGACTACGGCAGCTTCGCACCGGAGCTTACCGAAGTTCCGCCCTCATCCCTGCCGGAGCTGCCGGGCGAAAACTACCGGCGCGTGTATCAAGCAGCCAGCGCGCGCCTCGAGAGGATCTTGGCTCACTTCGACATGCCGAGGCCCATCGACGCCGCCGCGCCGCTGCGGCCGGTGACTGAGGGGCAGTTGGCCCGCGTGGGCGACTGGCTAAAAGAGCTCTGGACGCAATGCTCCGAACGCGAAGAGCACATGCGCAAGCTACGTGAGGAGAGCCGTCGCACCGGACAACTGCTGCAGGGCCTTGATCGGTTCATGAACCTCAGCATCGATCTCACACGGCTCCACACCCCGAGCAGGTTGCTCGATATGCGGGTTGGCACGCTCCCCGCCGATAACCTGCAGCGCTTCGAGGAGGCGCTTCGCCTAGCCGGCTACACGGACATGCGCTTCTTCGCCGCTGAGGGCCTCGTTCACCTAATTATCGCCGGCCCGGCACCGAAGGCGGGGGAGATCGAGCGCGTGCTACAGGCCGCTAACTGGCGAGCAACCGACGTGCCTGCCGAGTTTCATGGCAAGCCGATCGAGGTACGAGCCGAGCTTACTGAGCGCTTGCTACGCCTGGATCGGCAGGCCTCCGAGGAAGATGAACAACGGCGCGCACAGCTGGCCCAGCCGGGCATGCATGCACAGCTGGTCGAGGCAGCGGGCGTGGTGCTGCGCGCGGCTCCCTATGTGGAGTTATCCGCACTGATGCGCGGCCGGGGTGATCTGGTTGCCGTTAGCGGCTGGGTTCCCGAGAGCGGGCTAGCGCACTTGCAGCAGGCCCTGAAAGAGCGCCTCTCTGGTTGTTTCTTCCTGAGTGTACGCGACCCGCGGGCTGACGAGCATCTACGGGTGCCTTCGCTCGTGAGCCATCGCCACTGGCTACGACCGTTCGCGGCTCTGGTGCTCAACTACGGCGTGCCGCGCTATGACGAAATCGACCCCACCGTCCCGTTTGCCATTTCCTTTGTATTGATGTTCGGCATGATGTTCGGTGATCTGGGTCAGGGCTGCGTCATTGCCCTTGCGGGTCTGCTCCTGCACAAGCGGCTTGGCGACTATGGTCCGCTGGTGGTAGCCGTTGGCGTTAGCTCGTCACTGTTCGGTTTGTTATACGGGAGCGTCTTCAGCTACGAGCAGCTCATCCCGGCACTCTGGGTTTCACCCCTGTCCAATCCGATGCTGATGCTACGCGTTGCCCTTGGCTGGGGCATTGGGTTCATTGTGCTGGCGACGCTATTGACTATCTACAACCGGCTCATCGAGGGGCGCCTGCGCGAGGCACTCCTGGACAGCCACGGTGCTGCGGGCCTCATCGCCTATCTGGGCTTGCTCGCCGGCGCCTGGCGCCTGCTATCCACCGGGCGACTGGGTGTTGCGATCCCAGTGGTGGTCTGCGCCGCGCTGGCTGCCACATTCGCACAGGCCTGGCGGATGAATGCCAGCAGTGCCCCCGGGCAACGAGCGTTGATCGCTGTGATGGAAGGATATGAAGCCATGATGGCTTACATCTCGAACACCTTGTCCTTCCTGAGACTGGCGGCGTTCAGCCTCAATCACGTGGCCCTCGCCATAGCGATCTTCACGGTCGGGAACATGCTGCATACCACGGGATACTGGATGACGGTGGTGCTCGGGAACGTATTCATCCTGGTGCTCGAAGGCGCAATCGTCGCCATCCAGACGATACGCCTGGAATATTACGAGGGCTTTTCGCGCTTCTTCAGCGGAGACGGGCGGCTGTTTCGGCCACTCACCCTGGGAAATCAAGGCGGGCTCGAGCTCGAGCTTCAAGTTCACTGAACGATCGACAGAAGCAAGGAACAACCATGTATTGGCTGATCACGATCATCGCTGCGAATCTGCTGGGTACCATAGGTCTCGGCGCCTATTTCGGGCTCCGCCCGCCTGCGGACGGACGGCGCGCGCGGCGCTGGTGGAAAGGCGCGTTGGCCACCAACGTCCTGGTATTCCTCGGCGTGGGCGCGGCACTGCTCGTATTGGGCATGCATACGGCGTTGGCCCAACAGCCGCCTCCAGCACAGGCGCCCGCCGCCCACGGGGACATCTCCGTCGGCTTGGGGTTGGCGCTGCTGGGCGCGGGGCTCCCCACCGCGCTTGCAGCCTTTGGCGCGGGGCTCGCCGTCGGTCCGGTCGGCGCGGCGGCTCTCGCGGTCATTTCCGAGAAGCCGGAGATGTTTGGTCGCACCCTGATTTATTTGGGCCTGGCCGAAGGCATTGCCATCTACGGTCTCGTCATCACCATCCTGCTCCTCGGGAAGATCGCATGAATTCCCCACCGCCGAGCGGGGAGCGCCACACCGCTGAGGTTGCTCCGCCGGCTCGCCTGATTGCGCTGGGCAGCGCTGCACTCATGGAGGGGTTCTCGTTGATTGGTTTTGAGACCTATCCGGACCCAACACCGACGGCGTTGGAGGAGCTGCTCCGAGACCTGCTGCAAGGACAGCAGGGTGCGTTGGTCGTGATCGAGCAAGGGTTGGTGCAGAACCCCGGCCGCCATATGACGCGCGCGTTGCGCGAGGGCGCGCGCATCGTGATCACGGAGATTCCGCCGCTGCAGCAGCCCGTCCATTACCGCTCGCGTGTGGATCGGCTCTTACAGACGCTACTCGGTGCGAGCGCGCTTGAGCTCGCCCATGAATGATCAAGCCGCCGGTCTGGAATCTGCGCTGCTGGCCAACGCACAAAAACTTGCCGAAGAATATCGTGCCGACGCGGGCAAGGTTAGACAGCAGATCATCGAGGATTCGAATAAGCGGTTGCGCGCCGACGAAGAGCGTGAACTGCTCATTGCGAAAGCTCAAGCAGAGCGGCTCTACCAGCAGCGAGTGCAGGCAGCGGAGCTCGAGCTACGCGGGGAGCTCGAGCGCGCGCGCTGGAGCCTGATCAAGGCCGTACTCGACGCCCTGCCCGCGCGTCTCGCTGAGCTCGCGCAGGACGAGTCACGCTATTTGCCGCTGCTCAGACAGTGGTTGCGTGAAGGCACGCAGCAAATCGAACGTGAGCAGCTGGTCGTGAGGGCAGGCCGACGGGACCTGCCGCTCCTCAAACGCGAGTGGCCACAACTCTGCCACGAGAATGCCGAGGGGAAGATGGTTCGACTTTCGGACGAGCCGATCGACAGCCTAGGCGGTATTTTAATCGACAGCGCAGACGACGAGGTGAGGCTGGACAACACCTTCGAGGGACGCATGGAAAGGCTGGACGAGGCCCTTCAGCGCGCGGTAGCCGGCGTGCTCATCCCCGCTGACCGTGCCTCTGAGTCCCGCTGAGGGCGCTCGCAGTGGGTAAGGTCGTGGAGATCAATGGACCGCTCGTCACGGCGGAGCTCCCGGACGCGGCGACCGGTGAGCAGGTCAGGATCGGTAAGCTCAACCTCACGGGCGAGGTCATTGCGCGTCAAGGAGCGCGATCACTGATCCAGGTTTACGAGCCAACCGAATCGTTGCGTCCCGGTGAGCCCGCGGAGGCTCTCGGCTATCCGCTGTCGGTGGAACTGGGACCGGGTTTGCTCGGTGCCATCTTCGATGGTGTGCAGCGTCCGCTGCTGGAGCAGGCCAAGCAATATGGCGACTACGTGCCCCGAGGTGTACATCTGCCGCCTCTCAATCGTAGCCGCGTATGGCACTTCGAACCTCAGCCGGAGCTCAAGGCCGGCGCGCGGGTGGAGGCGGGCGCAGTACTCGGCACGGTGCAGGAAACGAAAAGCATTTCGCACCGCATCCTGCTACCACCAAGTATGGCCGGGGAGCTCGGTGAGATCGCCGGTGCGAGTGATATCACCGTGGATACCGTGATCGCTCGCATTAGCGGCGACCACGGGACTACCTGGTCATTGCCGCTCTTTCACCGTTGGCCGGTACGCAGCGCACGCCCCTACCGACAACGCGACAGCGCAGTGGCCCCGCTCATCACCGGACAGCGCGTGCTCGATACGTTCTTTCCGCTGGTCAAGGGCGGCCGCGCTGCCGTGCCCGGACCGTTCGGCGCGGGCAAGACCATGGTGCAGCAGCAGATTGCGCGCTGGGCCGATGCCGATATCGTGATCTACGTCGGCTGCGGCGAGCGTGGAAACGAGATGGTCGATATTCTCGAGAGCTTTCCGAAGCTCACGGACCCCAATACCGGGCGCTCCCTGATGGAGCGCACGATCCTGGTCGCCAACACGTCCAATATGCCGGTGGTGGCCCGCGAGGCCTCGATCTATGTGGGCGCGACACTCGCAGAGTATTACCGCGACCAGGGCTATGACGTCGTGATGGTCGCCGACTCGACGAGCCGCTGGGCCGAAGCCCTGCGCGAGGTCGCCGGACGCCAGGGCCAGATGCCAGTCGAAGAGGGCTATCCCGCCTATCTCGCCTCTCGCCTCGCTGCGTTCTACGAGCGGGCCGGACGAGTCAGGACGCTCTCGGGCGCTAGCGGATCGATCACGATGATTGGTGCAGTGTCCCCGCCCGGTGGCGATTTCTCCGAGCCGGTAACCAGTCACACGAAGCAGATCGTGGAAACCTTCTGGGGGTTATCGAAGGAGCTGGCCGACGCTCGCCATTATCCTGCGGTCGACTGGGTGGAAAGCTTCTCCGGATACGTCGCGAGCTGCAGCGGTTGGTGGGCAAAGCATGTCGACCCACTCTGGCATGAGCGGCGCGCCATGGCGCTCGACATTCTCTCGCAAGCCGATGAGCTCTCGCGCATTGCTAATCTGGTGGGTCCGGAGGCGCTCTCGCCTCAGCAGCGCTGGACGCTCGAGGGCGCGGCGCTCCTCAAAGAAGGCGTATTGCAACAGAGTGCCCTCGATCCGGTGGATAGCTACTGCTCCCCCAAGAAGCAGTTCGTCTTGCTCGACCAGATGCTCTCCATCTATCGCCAGGGGCTCGCGGTATTAGATCAGGGGGTGTCGGTGCAAGAGTTGCTGCGCATGCCGCTGCTCGCTACCGCGCGGCGCCTGAAGGGGAGCTATTCCAATAGCCAGGTGGAGTCCTTGCACGAATTTGCGGCAATGGCCGACGCGGAGCTTACGCGCCTCGCGAACGCGTACGCGGAGCAGGCAAAGGCGCGGCAATGAGCGACAAGCAATACCGGCTCGCATCGGCTGCCCGCGGCGGGTTGCTGTACATGCGTGGCGTGCCGGGCGTAGCCCTCGGCGACCGCGTTCTCGTGCGCGACCATGGTGGACGTCGGCGTAACGGTCAGGTGATCCGTACCTCCGACGAGATCGTGCTGGTCCAGGTACTCGAGGGCACCGACGGCCTTGACCTCGAGCGCACCTGGGTACGCTTTCTCGATCAGCCATTCGAGATCGCATTGGCTCCGGAGATCCTCGGCCGAGTGTTCAACGGCGTGGGACAGCCACGTGACGCCCGCCCTCAGGTGCTTTCCGGGCTCGCGCGCAACGTCAACGGCTCACCGGTGAATCCCGCCGCGCGTGCCTACCCGCGCGAATTCATTCAGACTGGGATCTCCACCATCGACGGTCTCAACTCGCTGGTACGGGGGCAGAAGCTACCCATTTTCTCAGGCTCCGGTCTTCCCCATAACCGCCTCGCTGCACAGATCGTGCGCCAGGCACGACTCACGAGCGAGGAATCACAATTCGTCGTGGTGTTTGCAGCCATGGGCGTGTCGTTCAGCGATGCGCAGTTTTTCCGCGACTCGTTCGCCGACAGTGGCGTGCTGCGCAACGTCGTCATGTTTCTCAACCTGGCCGATGAGCCCACCATCGAACGACTGATTCTGCCGCGCGCCGCGCTCACCGCGGCGGAATATCTGGCGTTCGATCGGGATCTGCATGTTCTAGTTGTAATGACCGATATGACCAACTATGCCGAAGCTTTGCGCGAAGTCGCAACCGCCAAGGGAGACGTGCCTGCTCGCAAAGGCTATCCGGGCTACTTGTATTCCGACCTGGCGGAACTTTACGAGCGCGCGGGGCGCGTCCGCCAGCGCCATGGTTCAATCACCATGATGCCCGTGGTATCGA
>JASHPX010000282.1 GCA_030037905.1 Gammaproteobacteria bacterium | reverse complement strand
GCATCTGCACGTTTCCCCGAGTAGTCCCATGTACGGCATCATCTTCGGTCATCTGATCGCTTTGCAGACCTACCGCGCGAGCCACATCCGCTGGACGGTGCTGACACCGCCGATGGATATTCAGGGATGGAAGATGCATGAGCCGCCCCATCCGCATCGCACGGGCAACTACCGTGTCTCGACCACTGCATTCGTGCGTGACGCGAATGGCCGCAGCGTGATCGATGTCGCCGACCTTGCAGTAGCCGCTGTCGATGAGGCTGAGCATCCACGTTTCATCGGCCAGCGCTTCACCGTGGGGTATTAGCGGCGTATTAGCGGTCCGTCCGCCCATCGGAAATCTTCGGCCGCAGTAGGTCCGGGAGCAATCCAGCCTCAGGAAATCCAGCGGCTGTCATGCCCCTGGAGCGATTTCCTGACGAGCAGACGATGCAGGCAATCTCAGGTGAGAACAATCTCGCAGAAACCGCTTTCATCGTGCCTGAAGGTTCCGATTACCGGATCCGCAGCAGCGCGCCGCTCACGACCTGGCCTTCGCGGTCCTCTCCAAGGCGGGCTTCTCGCCGCCCTCCGCACCGCCAGCAGTACCGCCAGCTCTTAGCGTAGCTTGTCGCGGTAGGGCTTGCAGGCGCTCCGAAAGCCCGGTCAGTTCGTCCAACGCCTCTAGGCGCTGACGCACCGTCATGCGTTGCGCCTGCCGCAGCTGCTCGCGGCGACTGCCGTCGAACGTGGTTTTGCTCCAGTCCATGGGGTGTTGGGCATCACTCATCGGATTCCCCTGCTGACCATTCGAGACGCATTGGCACCAGCCGCGCTTCCGATCCCCATCACCACCGGTCCCCCTCCACCAGCAACATTTTCTGCGTAAACCCAGCAGTTATCCGGAATGCATTTACCCTTGCATAGCCCAATATCGGCAAACGCTCACAGGCGCGTTCCCGTGGGCTCTGTTCCCGTGGGCCCTTGCGTAACAACGTTTTGTAACTATAATAGGCCAATGCCGCGTGATTTTCGAATGGAGCGAGCACAAGCGCCGGAGCAATCTGCGCAAGCATGGCCTTGACTTCAGGGACGCCGCATCGATCTTCGCCGGTGCGACCACCACGAATCGGGACAATCGCTTCGCCTATGGCGAAGCCAGATTCCTGACGTTCGGGCTGCTGCGAGGGCGTGTGGTCGTCGTCGCGCACACGGAAACTGCCGATGTCATCAGGATCATCTCGATTCGGAAGGCGAACAGGCATGAGCAAGCGTGTTACTTCGAGACGGTCGCAGACTGACTGGGCCCGTGTCGATGCTATGCGCGACGAGGACATCGACTTCTCGGACATTCCCGAAGCCACGCCCGAAATGTTCGCCCGGAGCGTCGTGCGACGCGGCTTGAAACCGGTCCCTCCGAAAGAGCAGATAACGCTACGGCTGGACGCCGACGTGCTCAAATGGTTTCGCTCCCGGGGCACGGGCTATCAGACGCAGATAAATGCACTCCTGAAGGCTTACATGCAGGCATCCGAAGGCAGGCGACGTGGCGGCAAGGGCCAACCTTGACGCCTGCGGACCTTCCCCGTTCCCTCACCACTGATCGCCCTGCCGCCTGCCTTCGTACCGGCCCCTGTTACTTCGACTGGGACTCTTCCCTGTCGCTCCCCCTGCGACACAGCGCCCAAATCACCAGCACCGCCAATATCACCAGCACCAGCGCGGGCGCGCCAACGTGTGCATGCATATGGAACATATCAGTCTTCTCCTTTCACTGCCGCCCGGTTGGTGCGCCGACGCTTGCGTTCCGAATCTCGGCGATCAGCGTGGCAGCCACGCGCTGCAGGATCACCAGCGCCTGCGGCTCCTCCGCGTTGAACCACAGCCCCGGCAGCTCGTAGGCCCGACCACTCGCGGTGCGCCCGTACTGGTAGCCACCACGCTCGCGTCGAAGCGCACAGGGGCGCCGAGGTGGTCCTTCAGCGCGTTGAGCGCTCGAAAGATCGTCGGACGTGAGCATCGCAGGCGCTCCTGCAGCTCAGCGAGAGCAATCGGCGTGCACCGCGCTCCGTGGACCACTCCTGGACCGGCAGTCGATGACGCAACAGGTACGGCGCGTGACATCCACGTAGAGGAGGGTGCGCTTCGGGCGAATACATCTGCCGTATTCGCCCGAAGCACACCCTCCTCTACGTGGACCGCCGCCCTCACAGCATGCGCCGCAGGTCCTGAATGCCGAACCCGCGCAGCGTCATGTCATCGAGGCCGCGCGTCAGCGCCATCACCTTGAAGTGTTCGCCCATCTCTGCCGGCAGCAGCAACTGCCGCGCTTCCGAGGCGAGCCGTGCGCGCTGCACGGTATCGCCCGCGGCGGCCACATCCGCCTCGATGCCGTTGGCAAGCAGGAACGCCGCCTGCGTGCAGTAACCCGCGACCCGCAGCTGCGCGGCGGCGGCCGCCTCCGCGACGCGCGTGAAGTCCACCCACGCGCTGATGTCCTGCATCCCCGGGTACAGCAACGGATCATCATGGGCACGGTGGCGGAAGTGGCAGCGCAGCGTACCGTGCGTGCGTTCGCGGTGATAATACTCGCGGCGCGAGAGGCCATAGTCGATCAGCAGCACTGCACCACGCCCCAGCGCCGCGGCGATCGAGGCGATCCATGGCCCGAGCAGCGGACACAGCTCGGACCGGTAGCCGATCGGCCAGGCCGCCGGCGGCCAGTCGCGCGGTCGTCCTTCCGGCGGCACTGGCTCGCCGCGCGGCACGGCCCCGCTGCCCGGCACCAGTCCGTCGCGCAGCACCAGTCCGCCGCGCGGCAGCGGCCCGGCATCCGGCTGCACCAGCGCCGCGGTGATGTCCCAGAGCTCATGCTCCAGCGCGGCGTCGGCCGGATGGTCCGCAAGCATGAGCCCGTCGTCCGCCTGTTCCGCTGCCTGCGTCCCTGGCAACGTCGCCAGGCCTGCCATCCGCGCCGGCGTATCACCGCTGCCCGAGAGCGCCACGCCGCGCTCGAGAAAGCCTCGTGGGCCGACCACAAACAGGCGAAAGGGCAGAGCATCTGCGACTTCGTTGGCGATGCACACTCCGGTCATCGGTTCCGAAGGCAGGGTGGCGCGCCAACGCACCCGCTCTCGCAGGTGCGCGGGCAGGCTCGCGAGCCGCTGCTGCTGGCGCGCGACCAAGTCCCCGCTCACCTCCAGGATGTCGTAGTGTCCAGGCAGCGCACCCAGCTCATTCAGGGCTGGCAGCAGTGAGGCGGCGAGCGCACCGCTGCCGGCGCCCAGCTCGAATACGTCCCCGCCGATCCGTTGCAGTATCTGCGCGCACTGCCGGGCGAGCGCGCGCCCGAACAGCCCCGACAGCTCGGGTGCGGTGATGAAATCACCGTCGCGGCCGAGCTTGGCGCTGCCGGCCGTGTAGTAGCCCAGGCCGGGTGCATACAGCGCCACGCGTACGTATTCTTCGAACGACACCCAGCCCCCATGCGCACGGATGGCCTCGCGAAGGGCCTCGCACACCGCCGCCGAGTGCTGGGCCTGCGCGGCTTGCAGCGGCGGTAGAATATCGGTGTGGCTCCGACTACTCATTGGCTGAGTCACTGCCCGCGCCGCCCATGCCAAACCCCACAGTACCCGCCGGCTCGCCTCCCGCGGCGCCGCTGAGCGGCCGCACAGCGCTCGTGACCGGCGGGGCCCGCCGTGTAGGCGCCGCCATCGTGCGTGCACTGCACGCAGCCGGCGCGAACGTGCTGATCCACTGCCACCATTCCGTCGAGGAAGCACACGCGCTCGAGCGTGAGCTGCAGAGCGCGCGCCCCGGCGGCAGTGCCGTGGCGGTCGCCGATCTGCTCGACACACCGGCGCTTCCGCGGCTGATCAGCGCGGCGCAGGAGCGCTTCGGCGGCCTGCACCTGCTGGTCAACAATGCCTCCAGCTTCTATCCGACACCACTCGGACAGATCACGCTGCGCGAGTGGGAGGATCTCATGGGCACGAATCTGCGCGCCCCGCTGTTCCTCGCCCAGGCCGCGGCGCCGCTGCTCGCGCTCCAGGGTGGCTCGGTGGTGAATATCGTCGACATCCACGGACAGCGCCCGCTGCGCGATTACCTGGTGTATTGCGCGGCCAAAGCCGGGCTCATCATGCTCACGCGCGCGCTGGCGCGCGAGCTCGCCCCGAGCGTGCGCGTCAACGCCATCGCTCCAGGGTCGATACTCTGGCCCGAAAGCGGCATGGACGCAGCGCGCAAGCGACGCATCCTCGCGCGCACGCCGTTGGGACGGCATGGAGAGCCGGCCGACATCGCGCGCGCCGTACTGTTCCTTGCCACCGATGCGCCGTTCGTTACCGGCCAGGTCCTCGCCGTCGACGGCGGCCGCAGCATCGCCTGGTAGATCCGGCGGTGGTAGATCCGCCGGTGGTAGATCCGTTGGTGGTAGATCAGCCGGCGGCATTGAGGTCCAGACCGATGCGTCGCAGCCCCTCGGCATCGGCGGCCGCGCGGGTACGAAACCGTGCCCACAGCTCGCCGATTGCCGGGCCGTCTGGCGGATAACGAGAGTCGGGGGCAAGCTCCGCCAGCGGGCCGAGCATGTAGGCGCGGCGCGCCAGATCCGGGCGTGGCAGCGTATAGGCCGTCCCTCGCCCGACGACCTGGTCGAACAACAACAGATCCAGATCGATCGCGCGCGGCCCCCACTTCGGATCCGCTGGCCGGCGCCCGCACTCGGTCTCGATGGCCCGCAGCTCCGCGAGCAGCGCCTCGATCGACAGCGTCGTGGAGAATCCCGCTACCGCGTTGATGAAATCGTCGCCCCGAAAGCCGAATGCCGGATTGCGGTAGCAGCTCGAGAAACGCACATCGGAGAATCGGCGCCGCAGCGCCCGTGCCGCCTGGCCCAAGTGCGTCTCGGGATCGATGTTGCTGCCGATCGCGACGAACACCTCGCTCATCGTATGCGCACTGTTCAGCCGCGTGCGTCGAATCGGCCTGGCCGCTCAATCGGCTGCAGGCAGCGGCGGGGGAGCGTCCGCCGATGGCGCTTCCGATTGCGCACGCACGTCCAACTGCGCACGCGCCCCCAACTGCGCACGCGTGCGCTCGATCCAGACGCCGACGTCGCGCGAATGGCTGATCGCGCCGGGCTTGGCGACGCGCAGGCGTACCCACGCGAGCGGGAACTCGCTCAGCACCGTGAGCGCCAGGCGCTGTGCGAGGGTCTCGAGCAGCTGGAAGTCGGAGGCCTCGACCCAGGCCAGTACGCGCTTGGCGAGTTTCTTATAGTCGATCGTGTCGGCGACGCTGTCGCTCGCCGCGGCACGCGCGCAATCACACGGCACCTCCAGGTCGATGACCACGCTCTGGCGTACGCGCCGCTCCCAATCGATGAAACCGATGATGCACTCGGCCGTCAGGCCTTGCAGGAAGATGCGGTCCGCGCGCTCGTAGTCGCTCATGCGCAGAGTCTAGCAGTGCGCGCGTGCAACGCCGCTCACGCTGCGATGATTAGCGCAAGGCGCTGCGCTATAATTCTGCCGGAATTGGCTGGGCGGCTGTTGCCCGGGCGCATCACGCGAAAGTTTCGCGCCGCTGCCTCGGCTGACAACACGAACGTTCATCATTAGCGCCAGTGACCGGGTGCGGATGGGGGGTACAGCGATGCTGTTATGCAGACGCAGTGGCGGGGCAGTCCTGGCCGGCTGTGTGGCGCTCATGCTGGCGGCCATGCCCGCGCTGGCACACCATTCCTTTGCGATGTTCGATCATGAGCATCAGATGAAGCTGAGCGGCACGGTCACTTACTTTCAGTGGACCAACCCGCACGTCTATATCGACCTGGATGTCCAGAACGCCTACGGCTACACGAACTTCAAGCATGTCACCATCGAATGCGCCAATCCGGGCATCCTCGATCGGGTCGGCTGGAAGTGGAACATGATCAAGAAGGGCGATCAGATCACGGTGATCATCGCGCCGCTGAAGAACGGCAAGGCCGGCGGCCTGCTCAAGCAAGTCACGCTGTCGGATGGACACGAGTTCAGTAATGGCCTGGCCGCCGGCAAACCCAACATCAGCTGACAGGGGTAGCACCATGCGTGTCCTCTACGTTGGCGTCGCGCTCCTGGCGTGCGCACTCTGTGCCCAGGCCGCGGATAACGCCCCGGCGGATCAGACGCCGGCAGATCAGGCTCGGACGGATCAGGCGCCGATAGACCACGGCAAGCTCGCGGGGGTCTGGATCCGTGCGCGGGTCGGCGGGTTCCGGGGTTTCACCGTAGTCGAGAAATTCCTGGGCTTTCACCTCGGCGGGCCGAATGAGACCGGCGTGATCATCGTCCCGAGCGTGCCACCACTGAAGGAGCCGTACCTCATGCAGTGGAAGGCTCACGAGGTGGCCAGGCACGAAGCCGACCTGCAGGGCCGCCCGTTCAACGACGAGCATTCGCGCTGCCTCCCGGATGGCATGCCGAGCATGATGATGGGGATGTTCCCGATGGAAGTGCTGCAGGCCCCCGGCGAGATCGCCATCGTCGAGGAGGCCTATCGTCAGATACGGCACATCTATCTGAACCAGCAGCAGATTCCGATCTCCGATGCGGAGCCGGAATTCTGGGGACATTCGGTCGGCCATTGGGAAGGCGACATCCTGATCGTCAATACGGTCGGCATCAAGCAGGAGACGACTCTGGAGGATGTTCCGCACAGCGATCAGATGCAGATCGATGAGCGCATCCAGCTGCTGACGCCCGACAGATATCAGGACGCGATCACGGTGACCGATCCGGCTTATCTCGTGCATCCATGGTCATTCACGTGGACCTACCAGCGTGACCCGGGCTACGAGCTGCTCGAATACGTTTGCGAGGACAATCGTGACGATCAGGGCGGTGCGCATCAGAACCTGAAATTGTTCGGCAATTGATCGTTGGACGATGGCGCGTCAAAGCACGCGCCCGCGCCCCGGCGGGGCCAGCTCCTCGAGCGGCCAGCGCGCGCGCACCTCGATCGCGAGGCCCGAGCGCTCTCCCGCGCGCAGGCGGTACAGTCCCGCGACGGCGATCATGGCAGCGTTGTCGGTACAGAATTCCGGTCGCGGATAGTAGACACGCGCACCGCACGCGAGAGCCTCGTGCGCCAGTCGCGTGCGCAGTGCCCTGTTGGCACCCACCCCACCCGCGACCACCAGAGCATCGTGTCCCGTGAACTGCAACGCGCGCAGCGCCTTGGCGCAAAGCGTGGTGACGATCGCGTCCTGCACCGCGTAGGCAATATCGGCCCGCGCCTGCTCGGTCGCGGGCGCGGCGCGCACGGCCTGCAGCACCGCGGTCTTCAGTCCCGAAAAGCTGAACTCGAATCCCGGCCGGTCGAGCATCGGCCGCGGTAGCGCGCAGGCGCCGGGGCGGCCGCGCTGCGCGAGCTCTCCGAGCTGCGGGCCGCCGGGGTACGGCAGCCCCAGCAGCTTTGCGCTCTTATCGAATGCCTCGCCGGCGGCGTCATCGCGCGTCTGGCCGAGCAGCCGATAATCACCGACGGCACGAACTTCGGCGAGCAGTGTATGTCCGCCTGAGACCAGCAGTGCCGTGTGCGGCAATGGCGGGGCCGGCACCTCCAGCATCGCCGCGAGCAAGTGCCCCTCGAGATGGTGCACACCGATCGCGGGACATCGCCAGCCGAAGGCGACAGCGCGTGCCAGAGCTGCCCCGGTCAGCAATGCCCCGACCAGGCCGGGGCCGGCCGTGTAGGCGATGCCATCGATCTGCGTCGCATCAGTGCCGGCCTCGCGCAGCGCCGTACGCAGCAGCGGCAGCAGGCGCCGCAGGTGATCTCGCGACGCGAGCTCGGGGACCACGCCACCGAAGGCGCGGTGCAGATCAATCTGGCTCCACAGCTCGTGCGCGAGCAGCCCCCGCTCACCGTCGAGCACTGCCACCGCAGTTTCGTCGCACGAGGTTTCTATTGCGAGGATGCGCATTTTTGCCTTTTGCAGCGTGTGTCATTAGAATCGCGGGCCGCCGCACGTCGGGCAGTGGTGAAAAAACCGCTTTAAATCAAGAGGTTGAGATTTCGATGCCGAGCGTTCGAGTCCGCGAGAACGAATACTTCGACGCCGCCCTGCGGCGCTTCAAGCGAGCCTGCGAGAAGGCAGGCGTTCTCGCCGAGCTGCGCCGGCGCGAATTCTACGAAAAGCCCACCCAGGAGCGTAAACGCAAGAAGGCCGCGGCGGTCAAGCGACACATGAAGCGCATCTCGCGCGAGGTCATGCGTCCGGCACGCTGAACGCCGACTGCGCATGCCCGCTTCGCTCGGGCTTCACCTATGACGCTCAAGGAACGCATCCAGGAAGACATGAAGGCCGCGATGCGCGCCGGCGAGCGCGAGCGGCTCGGCACCGTGCGTCTGATGCTCGCGGCCATCAAACAGCGCGAGGTCGACGAGCGCATCAGCCTGGATGACGCGCAGGTCCTGACCGTCCTCGACAAGATGGTCAAGCAGCGCCGCGAATCGATTGCACAGTTCCAGACCGGCGGCCGGGCCGACCTGGTCGCCAAGGAACATGCAGAGCTCGCCGTGATACAGGGTTACCTGCCCGCGCCGCTCGGCGAGAGCGAGGTCGAAGCGCTGATCGGCGAGGCTATCACGCAGTCTGGCGCCAAGTCCGTCAAGGACATGGGCAAGGTCATGGCCATCGTCAAGACGCAGGCGGCCGGCCGCGCCGACCTCGGCGCGATCGGCGCGCGCATCAAGGCGCGTCTATCCTGACGCGCGCCTGCCCTACCCTGATACACGCCGCCGTGTCCTGACGCGCGCCCGTCCTGACGCGCGCCCGTCCTGACGCGCGCCTGTCCGCGTGCGCCGCTGCTGTCCTAGACTATTGGCCATGGCCGGCCGGATCCCGCAGTCCTTCATCGATGAGCTGATCGCCCGCGCCGACATCGTGGACCTGATCGGCGCTCGCGTGCCGCTGAAGAAGGCCGGCCACGAGTACAAGGCCTGCTGTCCGTTCCACGACGAGAAGACGCCGTCGTTCTGGGTCAGTCCGGACAAGCAGTTCTATCACTGCTTCGGCTGCGGCGCGCACGGCACCGCGCTCGGCTTCCTCATGGAGTACGACCGCCTCCCCTTTCCGGAAGCCGTCGAGGAGCTCGCCGGACGGCTCGGGCTGCCGGTGCCGCACGAAGCCGGCCACCCCGGCGCCGGGGCGGGTGCCACGGCGGACGCCGATGCACAGCGCACTCGCGCACTCCATGAGCTGCTGGCGCGCGTGGCGGATTACTTTCACGCCAACCTCGCGCGCAGCGAGCGGGCACGCGCCTATGCACAGCAGCGCGGCCTCACGGCACCGATCATCGAGCGTTTCCGTATTGGCTACGCGTCGGACAGCTGGAACGACGTGCTGCGCCGCTTCGGCACCGACGCCCGGGCGCTGCGCGACCTCGCCGCCGTGGGCCTGATCATCGAACGCGATGCGCCCGCGGAGCGCAGCTCCAGCGCAACCAGCGCTGCGGGCGCGGACCAGGACGCTGGTGCCGGGTCCGCGGCTGCTGCCGGGGCCGGCGCCGGGCCCGGGACCGCAGGCGGCGGCGAGCCTGTTGCAGCCGACACGGCTGCACGGTACTACGACCGCTTTCGCGACCGGCTGATGTTTCCGATCCGCGATAGCCGCGGGCGCGTCATCGGCTTCGGCGGCCGCGTGCTCGGAGCCGGCGAGCCGAAGTACCTCAACTCGCCGGAGACCGCGCTGTTTCACAAGGGCCAGGAGCTCTACGGTCTTTACGAATCTCGCCTGGCGCGTCACACCTTCGAGCGGCTCCTCGTGGTCGAGGGCTATATGGATACGGTGCGTCTTCACCAGCATGGGCTACCCTATGCCGTCGCGACGCTCGGCACCGCGACGACTCCCGAGCACGTGCGTCGCGCCTTCCGTCTGGTGAGCGAGCTGGTGTTCGCCTTCGATGGTGATCGCGCCGGTCGGGCGGCGGCGTGGCGTGCGCTGCAGGTGGTGCTGCCCGAGGCGCGCGCCGGTCGAGAGATCCGATTCCTGTTCCTGCCCGAGGGTGAGGACCCCGATTCGCTGGTCGGGCGCGAAGGCGGCGAGCACTTCGAGGCGCGCGTCGCGGCGGCGATGCCGCTGTCCGAGTACCTCGTCGCGCACCTGGCCGCGGAAACCGACCTGGCGCATGCCGACGGCAAGGCGCGCTTCATCGCGCTTGCGCGGCCGCTGCTCGAGCGCGTCCCGCCCGGCGTGTACCGCGAGCTGCTGCTCGAGCGCGTCGCGGCCCAACTCGCGCTACCGGCTGAGCGCCTGCAGCAGTGGCTCGCGGCAGCGGGGCCAGGGGTGCCCGGGGTGCCTGCGGCGCCAGGGGCGCCGCGTGGCGCAGCCGGCTCGCCAAATGCATCGGCCGCGCCCGGCGCATCAGCTTTGGCCGCCGAGGGGCGTGCCCGCAGGTCCGCACGCCCCTCGGGGCGCGGTGGTCTGGTCACTCAGGCCATCACCCTGCTGCTGCACTTTCCCGCATCGGCTGCCGCCGTGGGTGAGGAACAGTGTGCGCGGCTCGCCCGTGTAGAGCAGCCGGGCGCCGCCGTGCTGGCCGAGCTACTGGGGCAGCAGGCCGCGGAGCCCGCCGCAACCCTGGCGCAGATGCTCGAGCGCTGGCGCGATCGGCACGAATACCGCCGGCTCTGCGAGCTCGCCACAGCCGCGACACTGGTCCCCGACGCTGCCGCCGCCGCTCGGGAACTATCCGAGGCGGTCGGTCGTCTGCTCGAGCGCGAGCATGGGCGACGCCTGCAGATACTCATCGAGAAGGCTCGCCTGACCGCGCTGGATGCCGCGGAGAAGCTGGAACTTCAGTCGCTGACCCTGGACCAAGGCGCAAGCCTCGGCGCCTCCCGGCCCCTGTCGGCGCCGCCGAAGTTAAGTTAAGTTAAGTTCAAGTTGGGGGCGCCCCGGCCGTTAAGGCCAAGGGCACTTGAAAACTGGCGGCGGCAGAACAATTGTGGGTAGAATCATCGACTTTTCCATGGTCATCCTGAGCCCCCTGACCACGCGCCCCGTGCCTGCCGGCGAGGCGGACGGCGCCGCCGTCCAAATTTCTGCAACCGTTTCGACGATCCTGCCTCGTACCGCGGGCCCCTAACGCATCCTGGAAGCCTTCATACGCCATGACACGCAAGCAGCCCAAGTCCGCTCCGAGCGCCCGCAAGCCCGTCGCTGTTGGCGCGCACCGCAAGACCACCGTGACCCCTCGCCGCGCGGTCGCAGCCGCGAAGTCCGCCGAGCCGCACAAGAAGGCGGCCTCTGCGCCCGCCCGTGGACATGGTTCAGGCCATGCCGCGGCGCATGGCACCGCGCATCCGACCGGTCACGCGCCGGGGTCTGCGCATCCGCCCGCGCATCCGACGGGCCATGCGCCCGGGTCTGCGCATCCGCCCGCGCATCAACCCGGCCACGGCAATACGCACGCCGGCGCATCTGCCGCTGCCGGTTCGGTGCGCGAGCTGAACACGCCCAGCCGGGGTAGCGCACACGACAAGGGCGGCAGCCGCCAGGCGCTCGCCTCCGGGGCTCGTCCTGCCTCTGGGGCCCACGGCGCTGCCGGCCACCCCGCCGGGACCAATGCCGCATCGGCCTACACGGGGGCAGCCGCGGAGCTGCGGCGCAATAACATGCTTCCCGAGGAGCGCCAGTCGCAGCTGAAGCTGCTGATCGCCCGGGGCAAGGAACAGGGCTACCTGACCTATGCGCAGGTGAACGATCACCTGCCTGCCGAGATCGTCGATCCCGAGCAGATCGAAGGCATCGTCAATACCATCAACGATATGGGCATTCCGGTGTACGAAAAGGCACCGGACAACGAGTCGCTGCTGGCGAGCGAGCCGAGCTCGCCGGCGGACGATGAGGCCATCGAGGAGGCCGCCGCGGCGCTCGCGGCGCTCGACGCCGAGCTCGGCCGCACCACCGATCCCGTGCGCATGTACATGCGCGAGATGGGCACTGTGGAGCTGCTGACGCGCGAAGGCGAGATCCGCATCGCCAAGCGCATCGAGGAGGGCCTGGACGCGGTCCGCGGCGCGCTGGCGAAGTACCCGGCGACCTACGAGCACCTGCTCAAGATCTACGAGCTGGTGCGCGCCGGACAGGCGCGCCTCATCGACATGGTGGTCGGATTCATCGATCCCAACGCCCCCGACGTGATCGCGCAGCCCCAGAACCCGACCCGGCCGATCGAGATCGAGGCGGACGCGGAGGACAAGGACGAGGACGCCGAAGAGGGCGACGAGTCCGAGGAAGAGGCCATCGACACCGGCCCGGATCCCGAGGAAGTCGCGCGCCGCATGGCGTCGCTCGCGAAGCTGCACCAGCAGGCGTTGCTCGCGATCGGCAAGCACGGCGCGGATGATGCGAAGACGCAGAAGCTGCGCAAGAAGCTCGCCGGGGAATTCATGGAGCTGAAGCTCTCCCCGCGCATGTTCGACGCGCTCACCGATCAGCTGCGCCTGCACGTCAACGACATACGCCAGATCGAAAAGGAGATCATGGTGATGGCGGTGCGCGATGCCGGCATGCCGCGCAAGGACTTCATCGCGACCTTCCCGAAGAACGAGACCAGCGCTCGCTGGCTCGCCAAGCACATGAAGGCCGGCAAGAAGTACTCCACGGTGCTGGTGCGCCTGAAGGAGGAAATCGAGCGCCGGCAGAAGAAGCTGCAGCAGATCGAGGAGCTGCGCTCGCTGTCGATCAACGACATCAAGGAGATCAACCGCGAGGTGTCGATCGGCGAGGCCAAGGCGCGGCGCGCCAAGAAGGAGATGGTGGAGGCGAACCTGCGCCTGGTGATCTCCATCGCCAAGAAGTACACCAATCGCGGCCTGCAGTTCCTGGATCTCATCCAGGAGGGCAACATCGGGCTGATGAAGGCGGTGGATAAATTCGAATATCGCCGCGGCTACAAGTTCTCGACCTATGCCACCTGGTGGATACGTCAGGCGATCACCCGCTCGATTGCCGATCAGGCGCGCACCATCCGCATCCCGGTGCACATGATCGAGACGATCAACAAGCTCAATCGCATCTCGCGCCAGATGCTGCAGGAGATGGGCCGCGAGCCCACCCCCGAGGAGCTGGCGGTGCGCATGGAGATGCCCGAGGACAAGGTGCGCAAGGTGCTGAAGATCGCCAAGGAGCCGATCTCGATGGAGACGCCCATCGGCGATGACGAGGACTCGCATCTCGGGGACTTCATCGAGGACCAGTCGGTCACCTCCCCGATCGATCAGGCGACGATGGAGTCGCTGCGCGAGACCACGCACTCGGTGCTGGCGCAGCTCACCCCGCGCGAGGCCAAGGTGCTGCGCATGCGCTTCGGCATCGACATGAACACCGACCATACGCTCGAGGAAGTCGGCAAGCAGTTCGACGTCACGCGCGAGCGCATCCGGCAGATCGAGGCCAAGGCGCTGCGCAAGCTGCGGCACCCCAGCCGCAGCGAGCAGCTGCGCAGCTTCCTCATGGAGGACTGAGCGGTAGCCCGGGGAGTGGGCATATCCATGGACGATGAGGATACCTTCGAGGGAATTGGTCTGATCAATTCCCTCGAAGGTATCCTCATCATCCATGGGTGTCACTCCTTCCCGCGCACTCCGCCCGCGCCGTGCGCTTTGCCATCACGGTGACCGATCGCTATCTGGCGGTGTTCCAGGCCTTTGTCGAGCGCGGCTGGACGCCCGTCAAGGTATTCACCAGCGAGGTCGACCATCGCCTGCATCACCATGGAGCGGTGCTCGAGTACGCGCAGCGGCTGAAGGTTCCGGTCCAGATCTCGCGCCTCTCGGACGCCGACCTCGCCGAGCTGGCCAAGCTCGGCTGCGAGGCATTGATCGTGGCGAGCTATCGATGGCGCATCGGCGAGTGGCGTGAGCATCTGGGCTATGCGGTGAACTTTCATCCCTCACCGTTGCCGCACGGGCGCGGCCCGTATCCGGCGCCGGCGGCGATCCTGGAGCGCGCAGCTCGCTGGGGAGTTTCCTGTCATAAACTCGCGCAGCAGTTCGACCGCGGCGATGTGCTGCGCACCCTCGACTTTCCGGTGTCCGCGGATGAAGATCACGACAGCCTGGACCTGAAGATCCAGCTGGCGAGCGCCCGCCTCGCCGGCGAGGTCGCCGGCCGCTTCCGCGAGCTCTGGGACGGCGCCACCCCGCAGGGCGATGGCAGCTACTATCCGATGTGGAGTGATGCGGATCGAACGCTGCAGTTCAGCGAGAACGTCGAGTCGATCCTGCGGCGCCTGCGCGCCTTCGGCCCGATCGAATGCATCGCGCAGCTGCGCGGCCTGCGCCTGTTCGTAAGACGTGCGGTCGGCTGGACGGAGCTACACCGCTTCGCACCCGGCACCGTCGTGTATGCGAATAGTCTGGCGATGGTGATCGCCGCCGCCGACGGCTATATCGGCCTCACCGAATGGAGCCTGCTCGCGCCGGACGCAGTGACCGGCACTCATAGACGATGAGGATACCGTCGAGGGAATTGGTCTGATCAATTCTCTCGACGGTATCCTCATCGTCCAGGGGTATCGCCTCTTCCCCGGGCGCTACGCCCGCGCCGGCTCGACCGCCGCGGTACGCCGGGCGCGCGCTTCTGCCAGCGAGGCCAGCAGTCGCGCCTCACCGCTGGACAGGCCTGGGCTCACCACGGTCGGAATCGCGGCACCGGGCGGCAGCGTGCGCGTCTGCGCGATGCTCGGCGACACCGGAACGGCCCGCGACACCGGTACGCCCGGTGACACCGGCGCCCTCGCCGACATGGGCGAGGCTGCCAGCACCGGCGCAACTGGCGGCGCCGTCGACACCGGTGCTGCCGGCGCCGCGGCGTGCATCTGCGGGCGCGCGACTGGCGCCTGTCGCTGTTCCCACAGCTGTCGCTGCTCCAATAGCTGCTGGCTCTCGAAGCGCAGCAGATCCAGTTGCTCGAACACGCGCGCGAGGCTGCGGTCCGTGACCTGTCGCAGCCGCACGACCGAGCGCAACTCCAGCAGAATCACCGCACCGAGCAGGATGATCGCCACGGCCAGCGCCGATAAGGAAATATCGTGCACATGCGACAGCATGCCCTGCAGGCTCCAATGCGCGTGTGGCATCTGGGACCAGATCCGCGTGAGCTCGTCAGAGGTATGGCCATCCATCGATCGGCGCTCCTGTCGGTGGGCGCTGGACGGCCGCGAGCGTCAACTTTCTGACGCGCGGCCCGCATCCCTTCATCAGGCTGGAGCAGAAAGCGTGCCAGGGGGCGGGCGGGGTGCCTTGCCCCGGTGGCGGTACCACGGGGGAACAGCCGGTACTCATGGACGATGAGCAGGCCTCTGAGGGAATTGGTCTGATCAATTCCCTCAGAGGCCTGCTCATCGTCCATGGGTGTCGCCCCTTCCGCGCACTCCGCCGCCGGGGCAAGGCACCCCGCCCGCGCCGCTCAGTGCGTCATGTCGTACACGATGATGTTGATGCCCAGGCGGATCGCCAGGTCCACGTCCTTCTGTGGGTAGATGGGATCGTCCGCGTACTGCCACGCGTCGCCCATGTCGTTGTTGTACATGATCATGATCATGATGCGGCCCTGATCGTCGAGCACGCCGAGCCAGTGGGGCACTGCGCCGTCCCAGCGATAGCCCACCCCACGGCCGCGCATCGAGCGCTCGTTGCGCACCTGATAGCGCTGCGTGAGGTCGTAGACGGTGTGAAAGATGGGGTTGTCGTTGGACAACTCCACCGGTTGCCTGTTGGGGAACAGCCGGCGCAGCGTCACCTCGAACCGCGTCCACTCGGGTGTGCCGAAGAAGCTGTCACACAGCAGGAACCCGCCGCGCAGCAGGTACTCGCGCAACTTCACGATCTGCGCGTCGGTCAGGTTCATCGCGCCCGGCGTATCGATGTAAATGAATGGCCAGTTGTAGATATCGTCACCATTGTCCGGGTCGACGGGCTGTTCCACCGAGCGCGCATGGATGGTGGTCAGGCGGCGCAGGATGCGCAGAAAATTGCGGTCACCCAGAGGATAGTCGATGGTCCAGGGCGAATCCCCCGCCCTCCAGTCGGTCGCACCGAAGCCGAACAGATCGTTGGGCGGGTACATCAACCGCCCGAACACGAACTCCTCGGGCACCTTGTAATCCGGGGGGATCGGCGCGGCCGACTCGGCGCCTTCGAGCGGCGGATAGTCGCGGAAAGGGGCCTGGGCGGCGGCCGGCGCCGCGGCAAGCACGAGGGAGCCTGCGAGCGCGGCGCTCGCAACCAGCCCGACGCGCCAGAGCGTGCCCATGGGGCCACTATAGCGTGCGTCTGCAGAGGTTCAACCTACAATCCCGCCTCCGGCCCTACAACCCCGCCTCCGGCGCCGCATCGCGCCCGAGGATGACCACCGAGACGCGGCGGTTGGCGTTGCGGCCTCTCGCGGTGCGGTTGGATGCGACCGGCCGGTACTGGCCGAAGCCGAGCACCGCCAGACGCGCCGGCGCAATGCCGCGATCCATGAACAGGTGCACGACGCTGGCGGCGCGCGCCGCCGACAGCTCCCAGTTGGAAGGAAACTCGCGCGTGTCTATCGGCCGATCATCGGTGTGCCCCTCGACGCGGATCGCGTTGGGCCAGGGCGCGAGCACCCCCGCCAGACGCTGCAGCGCCTGCACGGCCGGCCGGGACAATCGCGCGATGCCACTGGGGAACAGGATGTCCGTGCTGATGTCCACCGCGACCCAGTCGGTGTAGCGGCGTACGTGCACCTGACCGGCGGCAATCAGAGGACCGAGCGCCGCACTGACATCGCCGGCCACCTGGCCGAGCTCGCGTTCGGAAGCCGCCTCGCTCGCGGCCTGCCTCGCGGTCTCGCCGTTGGGGTTGGCGGGCGACAGCGGCGGCAGCTCGCCGGCGGCGGCAGGGCTCGCGGCGCGCGGTGGCGGCCGCTCGACGGCACCGCCGACTATCGCCGCAGTGGCGCTGTCGGGCGGCAATGTCAGCAGCCGCTGTGCCGGCAGCCCTACGGTGATCATGCGCTGCACCTGCGCCTGTGGCAGCAACTCCTCGATCGGCTGCAGCGGCGTCGTGCCGATATTGACCGGCTGTGGAGAGCGCGGCACACCCCGGAACGCCTCGCTGAGCGAGTTGGACAGCACGCGGTACTTGCCGTCGTTGATCGAGGACATGGAATACATCACGACGAAGAACGCCAGCAGCAGCGTGACCAGATCGCCGTACGGAATCGCCCACGCCTCGTGATTTTCTTCCTGCTCGTGCCGCCTGCGGCGCGCCATGCTCATCGTCTCCTGGCTCTCAGTGCAGGAAGCCGAGCAGGCGGCTCTCGATGATGCGCGGATTCTCGCCCTGTGCGAGCGCAATCAACCCCTCGATCTGCATCTCGTTCAGGTGCGTGTGAGCGGCGACCGCGACCTTGAGCTTGTTGGCGATCGGCAGAAAGAACAGGTTGGCGATGCCGATGCCATACACGGTCGCGGTGAAGGCCGCGGCGATGCCGTGACCGAGCTTGGAGGGGTCGTTCAGGTTCTGCATCACCGCCATCAGCCCGAGCACCGCGCCGATGATACCGAGCGTGGGCGAATACACTCCCATGCCCTCGAAGACGCGAGCTGCGCGCGTATCGGCGGCCTCACGCGCATGCAGGTCGAGCTCGAGCGTGTTGCGGATGGTCTCCGGATCACTGCCATCGACCACCAGCTGCAGTCCCTTGCGCAGGAAGGCGTCCGCCTCCACCGCGATCAGTCGCTCCAGGCCCAGCAGTCCCTGGCGTCGCGAAATGTTGCTCCACTCGACGATCTTGCGCACCAGCAGCTCGGGCTCGCACGGTGGGGGGCGAAATACCCAGGGCAGCATCGTGAAGGCGCGGCGCATGACCTCCAGCGGTGTCTGCACGCAGATCGCGGCCACGGTGCCCACGATGACGATCATGAAGGCGGCCGAGGAGATCAGCGCGTGGATACCGGCGCCCTTGAGTATCGCGCCGAGCCCGATGGCGAGCGCGGCGAGCACCAGACCGACGATACTCAATACGTCCACGAGTGCCCCGGGTGGTCCCTAGTGATACCAGTCGGCCAGCAGCGCCTTGAGTCGCAGCAGCGCCTGTCCGTGCAGCTGGCAGACGCGCGATTCGGTGACCTTCAGCACCGCCCCGATCTCCTTGAGGTTCAGCTCCTGCTCGTAATAGAGCGACAGCACCAGCCGTTCGCGCTCGGGCAATTCCAGCACCGCGGCAGCGAGCGAGCGGCGGCGCGACTCCTCCAGCGCCAGGCCCTCGGGATCCGGCGATCCGTCCGGCAGCCGATCGAGCTGCGAGTCCTCGCCGTCCTCCGAGTCGTTCAGCCGCAGCAGCTGACAGCCGAGCGCATCGCGCAGGATCTGCTGATAGTCAGCGAGCGACACGCCCAGCTTCGCGGCTACGTCGGACTCGGTGGCTTCCGCGCCGAGGTGGTTTTCCACCTCGCGCAGCGCCAGCGCCGCGGCACGTGCCTTGCGGTGAACGGAGCGTGGCGCCCAATCGAGCTTGCGAAGCGCATCGAGCATCGCGCCGCGGATGCGGATGCCCGCGTAGGTCTCGAAACTCGCGCCGCGTCCGCTGCTGTAGTGCTGCGCGGCCTCGAGCAGTCCCATCATGCCCGCCTGCAGCAGGTCTGCGATCTCGACCTGCGGAGGCAGGCGACCGGCAAGGTGATACGCGATGCGCTTGACCAGGTCGGCGTGCTTGCGCACCAGCGACTCCAGGTCCGGCGCCGGCTGAGCATCGGCGTAGGCGCGCACACCCTGATTCATTTCAATACCTTCAGCAACGGGGCCGGCCGCTGCAGCAGTCGCTCGAAAAAGAATTCCAATCGCCCGCTCGGGCCCGCGGGATACGGCCACCGGGTCGCGGTCTGCGCCAGGCGCCTGAAGGCACGCGCCGCGGGACTGTCGGGAAATATCTCGACGACGGCGCGTTGCGCCTGGATCGCCTTCTGCAGCGCGCCGTCCTCGGGTACCTCACCGACGAAATCCAGCGCGACGTCCAGGTAGCGGTCCGTCACGCGTTGCAGGCGGCGGAACACGCCCTCGCCCTGCCCGGCGCCGCGCGTCATGTTGGTGAGCACGCGAAACTGGCGCACGCCGTGCAGCCGGCTGAGCACCTTGATGAGTGCATAGGTATCGGTGAGCGAGGCAGGCTCGTCACGCAGCACCACGAGTACCTGCTGCGCCGATTGGCAGAAGCGCAGCACCGTCTCGGAAATGCCCGCCGCCGTATCGATGATCAGCACATCGAGCGGTCCGGGCAGCGCCGCGAACGCCTGGATCAGGCCGGCCTGCTCGGTGGTGCCCAGAGTGGCGAGTCGAGTCACGCCCGAGGCGCCGGGTACCACGCGCACGCCGGTCGCGGTCTGGACGATCACCTCCTCGAGCCGGCGTTCGCCGCGCATCACGTGCTCGAGCGTGCAGCGCGGGGTCAGCCCGAGCAGCACGTCGACGTTCGCAAGACCCAGATCTCCGTCGAGCAGCAGCGTGCTGCGGCCGGCTTGCGCGAGACCCGTCGCCAGATTGACCGCCACCGAAGTCTTGCCCGTGCCGCCCTTGCCGCCAGTGACGGCGATCACCTGCACGGGGGGCTGCAGCAGCGCGCGGGCACGCAATTCAGGCTGCGGCATGTACGCTCCTGCCGTAGCGGCGGGCGAGTAGATCATCGTCGACGAGGTCGGTGGCGCCGCGGGCCAGCTCGACAGCGCGCGCCACCAGTTGATGGGCCCGCGCCGGCTTCAGGTCCTCTGGAATACGCGGGCCCTCGCTGACATATGCGACCGGCAGCTGGCAGTGCGCCAGCGCCGACAGCACCCCACCGAGGCTGACGGCCTCATCGATGCGCGTGAGGACGCAGCAATCCGCGAGCGGCGGGCCGAAGTGCGTCACGGTGTCCTCGATGACGCCGCCCTGCGCGCTCGCCGGCAACACCAGCAGCGCGGTGAGCTCGCCACCGCGCTCGCCACCGCGCTCGTGACAGCGCTCGCGCAGCGCTCGGTAGCGCTGCGCAGCAGCCGCGTCGCGCGCGGCGACCCCCGGAGTGTCGATGAGGATGCAGCGGCCGGGCAGCGCGGCGATGCGCGCGGCGAGCGCCTCATCGCCGATCACCGTCTCCACGCGCACGCCCAGCAGCCGGCCGAGGCAGGCGAGCTGCTCGTGCGAGCCGAGTCGCTCATCGTCGGTCGAGATGATCAGCAGGTTCGCCGCGTCCTGCTCGAGCACGTAGCGCGCCGCAATCTTCGCCAGCGTCGTGGTCTTGCCCGAGCCGGGAGGACCGATCAGAGCGATCGCGCCGGCATGTTCGGTCGGCGCGCCACGTGTCTGCAGTCGTCGCGCGAGCAGCGCGTAGGGCATGCGCTGCAGCTGCTCGTCGCTCAGGCCGGCCGGCAGCTCCTCGACGATCTGCACCGCCAGAGCGCGCGTGAGGCCCAGTCTCGCCAGATCGGTCAGCGCTCGCGCCTTGAGCGGCTCGCGGCGAGTGTAATCGTTCCAGGCGAGCGCGGCGAGCTGCTGCTCGAGCAGCGCGCGCAGCGAGCGCAGCTCCTCGCCCACCCAAACAGCGCCAGTCGCCATGGCATCGTGCGCCGCGCCGCCAGCGAGCGGCAGCGCCGAGTTACCATCCATCGCCGGCCCGTAGGCATCGAACAGCGCCGCGGCATGCGCCCCGGCTTCCTCGAGCGACGGCGCGAAACCCGAGGTGCCTGAGGTGCCGGAGGTGCCGGAGGTGCCGGAGGTATCGGAGGTATCGGAGGTGCTGGGCACGGCCGACCCGCCGGGCACAGCGACTTCGATGAGATCGAGCTGCGCGAGCGCGTCGTGCTCGAGCTGCTTGAGGGCGGCGGTCTCCTCCAGTGTGCCCTGTGCGGCCGCGAGTTCCAGGTCGACGGCGGCACAGACTTCTACTCCGGCCGCTCCCGAGCGCGTGCTCAGGATCACCGCGTCGGGTCCCTGTTCCTCGCGAATGGCTCGCAGCGCGCTGCGCATGTCGGCCGAGACATATCGCTTCATCTTCATGACGGCTTCATCTTCATGATGGCTTCAGCTCTTGCATGTGGGTCGTGCGGGTCGTGTGGGTCGTGTGAGTTGTATCGGTTGTGCGCGTGGCCTTGGCGCCGTGGTCCTAGCGGCCGATCGTCGCGATCAGGCGCACGCGGCGGTTGTCGGGAACCTCGTTCCAGGCGAGTACGTGCAGCGCAGGAACGCTCGCGCGCGTGAAGCGCGCCAGCGAAGAACGCAGTTGCGGAGCCACCATGAGCACCGCCGGCTCGCCGGACGCTTCCTGACGCGCCGTGGACTCGCCCAGCCGCGTCTGCAGACGCTCCGCCAGACCCGGCTCCAGCGCGGCGTTGGACGCGGCCTGGGTGAGCGCTCCGGACAACAGCTGCTCGAGCTCCGGATCCAGTGTCATCACCGGCAGCTCGGCGCTGTTGCCGGCGATGTCCTGGACGATCTGGCGGCCGAGGGCGATGCGCACCTGTGACTGCAGCAGCTGCGGATCCTGCGTGCGCGGCGCCTGCTCGGCGAGGGTCTCGATGATGGTACGCAGGTTACGGATCGGCACCCGCTCGGCCAGCAGGCCCTGCAGCACTCGTACGATGACTCCGAGCGACAGCGCCTTGGGTACCAGATCTTCGACGAGCCGCGGCGCGCTCTTGGCAAGCGCATTGAGCAGCTGCTGCACCTCCTCGTGGCCGAGCAGCTCGTGAGCATGCGTCTGGATGACGGTGCTCAGATGCGTGGCAATCACGGTGCTGGCATCCACCACCGTGTAACCGAGGGTCTGCGCATGCTCGCGCTTGGCCGGCTCGATCCAGATGGCCTCCATGCCGAAGGCCGGGTCGCGCGTCTCGATGCCTGGCGGCTTACCAAACACGCGGCCTGGATTGAGCGCGAGCTCGCGCTCCGGATGCACTACGCCGTCGGCGATTGCCACACCTGCGAGGCTGATGCGATAGGCCGTGGGCGCGAGCTCGAGGTTGTCGCGGATGTGTACCGACGGCACCAGGAAGCCGAGCTCCTGCGAGAGCTTGCGGCGTACGCCGCGGATGCGGGCCAGCAGCTCCCCGCCCTGTGCCTTGTCGACCAGCGGCACGAGTCGAAACCCCACCTCCACGCCTATGAGATCGACCGGCTTCACG
>JASHPX010000003.1 GCA_030037905.1 Gammaproteobacteria bacterium | reverse complement strand
GCTTCACGCCGCGGCGTCCATGGCAGGCGGGGCGCTACCGGCTCATCGTCGATCGGGACCTGGAGGATGTGGCCGGTAATCACATCGGCCAGGTGTTCGACATCGACGAGTTCCACCGGGTCACCGAGCACATCACGACGAGCACGATATCGCTGCCGTTCGAGGTGCCCTGACAGCCATCAGGCCCAGCAGACCACAGGACTGGAGATTGCAGAGGATTCAGATCCAACGACGGTATCGGATACGCCGGAGGAGATACATTAACGTATCTCCTCCGGCGTATCCGATACCGTCGTTGAAGTTGATTTCTCCGGATGTCTCCGGTCTCGTGGTCTGCTGGGCCTGATGGCTGTCAGGGCGCCTTGCAGGCGAAGCTCGCGGCCGAGTGCGGATCGCCGCTGATGTACTGCGCGTACTTCGGGTAGGGACACAGCGGACGCGTGACGCCCGGGAAGGCACGGCCGTGCGCAATGAGGCGATCGGGCGCAACGCCGTGCTCGGTCCACTGCTGGATTGCGGTCAAGGCGTCGAAGTCGTCGGTCGCGGGGCCGCCGCCGCAGTGATTCATCCCCGGCACCAGGAACAGTCGCGCCCAGGCCTGCGGCGGACCCCCGTCGCGTGTGAGCTCGCGATACCAGCGGATGATGTCGTCGGCTGAGAACACCGGATCGCTCATGCCCTGGTAGATCAGCAGGTGCCCGCCGTGCGCGACGAAGCTGGTCATGAACGTGGAGACGGCGTCGTTGATCGCGGCGGTCTGCGCGATGGCGCTTGGGTCGCGATCGAAGTCGAAGTCCGCATCCGTCAGGCCGGGACGCGGCGGAGTCAGGAAGTACATCTGCATCGCGTTCGCGCCGAGAGTGATGTTGAGGGCGTTGCCGGCGGCCGTGGGCGAGGTGCCGAGTTTCCAGGCGCGCCAGCCGGGAGTGCCGATACCCGCATCAAACGGCCAGGGCGAGTAGAGCGCGTGTCCTATGGAATCGTGCGCACCGTCGAACACCGCGCGCAGTGCTGCGACCTTGGCACTGCTGAGGCAGCCCCGCTGCACTCCGGCGGGACACTGCACTACCTTGGGGTCGAAGTGACAGGCCGCAATGTCATTGATCATGCCATCGGCCAGGCCGTCGAGTGCATCGCACGCTCGCAGCACCGCGTGGGCCACCAGTTGCAGCTCGGTCTCGGTAAAGGATTCGCTGAGGATGGGCCGGCCCTGAGCGTCGTGCGGGGCGACCTTATCGAACTGATCCGTATCCCAGACCTCGGCAATCGCCGCGGCGGAGAGATGGAAGCCGGGATCGCCAGCGACCACCCCGTCGAAGTCGTCCGGGAAGCGTTGCGCGGCCATCATGCCTTCGCGGCCGCCGTTGGAGCAGCCGACGAAGTACGAGTAACTCGGCCGTCGCCCATAGAAGCGCGCGATGATGTCCTTGGCGGCGGCGCTCACTTTGCCGATCGCGGCATAGGCATAGTCCAGGCGAGCCTGCTGATCGGCCGCGAAGCTGGCATCCATGCCTTCGTGGCCACCGTCGGTCGTTACCACGGCGAAGCCCCGCAGCAACGCTGGCGGGGAAGTCCCTCCGGCGCTGCCGAGCGCCGGGGCGATGTAGCCATCGAGACCGCCTCCGCCCTGGTACACGAAGCGGCCGTTCCATTGCGTCGGCATCCGCAGCTGAAAGCCGATGGCGTAGTGCTTGCCTTCCACGCCGGTGCGCGGGTCGAGCGCGCCCTGCACCAGGCAGTGCTCGGGCAGCAGCAGCGGCGGGGCGGGTGGTGCGCCCGGCGCCCGTGGCAGCGCCAATGGACCGGCGGGCATGAGTTTCACGGTACTGATCGTCAGCCGTGGCGAATGTAATTGCAGCAGCGCTGCACAGTCCGCGGCGTTGGCCGCCGACGCCCAGAGCGCCAGCAGCGCGCAGGCGGCGATGAGGTGCCGCGGCACGCGGCACGCAGTGCGGCCGCACGGCCAGTTTGTGTTGCGGTAATTCCTATCCACGATAGTTCCCCCCAAAAAAGCCCGATAGCAGGGTCGGGCTCCATGCCGGCGGATCGCCCATGATCAAGCAGCCTTCCCGTCAGTCCGTAAAACCCGCCGCCTCAAATGGATTGAAAAGCCTGCCCCGGGGGCGGCGAAAATCCTTCTCGTTACCGGTCACCACCGTCAGGTTGTACCGAAGCGCGATCGCAGCGATGTAGCTGTCCTCGAGGAGCATGGGTTCACCGATTTCTTCGAGTTTGTGCTGCTGCTCGGTCCAGACGTGCGCCACGGAGACGTTGAAGCCGAGGATGCGTCCGTGCAACGCTTCGATCAAGCGCGGTTGCGCGGCGGTATATCCTCCATTTCCACCGGACAGGCCTCGAGGACCGCCAGCCAATCGGCGCGCTTCGCAAGGCGACGGAAGACAAGGGCATCCTCTTCCGGATCGAATTCCGCGATGAAATGGTCGCCGGGCTCAGCCGGGGACAGCGTTGACGGCACTGTCAGGCGTCGCTTGGCATCGAGCGTGAGGATCATGGTGGGGTTATCCCACCCAATGGATGCGATGTCAAAATACCCAGAGCCGGCTGAGCCGCCACGGAGCTCACCGGCGGCAACAGCGCGGCCAGCCGCGGTGGTGTCGCGCCGCGCGTCCAGCCATAGGCGACGATGTGCTCGAGTATGGACTCTACGTAGGTTCGCGTCTCGTCGAAGGGAATGTTCTCGATCCACACGTCTGCATCCATGGGCTTGTCCGGCAGCCAGCGCGTCAGTGACGCCGCGCCGGCATTGTAGGCCGCCAGTGCCATGACGATGTGACCGTCGTAGTCGTCGAGCAGCTCGCGCAGATGCGCAGCACCCAACGCTACAGCCGTCGCCGGATCGAACAGTGCGTCGACATCGGACAGCGACAGATGCCAGCGCTGCGCGACCTCGTTGGCGGTCTGCGGTAGCAACTGCATCAGGCCGCGCGCGTTGGCGCGCGAGATCGCGTCCGGACGGAACAGGCTCTCCTGGCGCATCACCGCGAGGATCCAGTCCGCCGGCAGGTGTGTGCGTCGGCTTGCATCGGTGATGAGATCGGAATACGGACGTGGATAGCGCAGTTGCACGTCGTCCCAATCACCGGCCTGCGCGAGCGTCGCGATCGACTGTGTGTACCAGCCCCAGCGCGCGGCCAGATGCGCCGCCTGTATCCTGGTGGTGTCCGTCGCGCCCCGCAGCGCCGCGGCCCATTCGGCCACGGCGTCGTCGTACATGCCGCAAATGAGCAGCTCGTGCGCACGCAGCAATCCAGGTTCTGCGCCGAGGGCGATCTGCACCGCTGGATCGTCGGGTGTCGCGTGTGCGTTCAGATCGTAGGGGCGCTGCAGGCGGTCGGCCGCGAGATAGCCGTAGTAGTCGCGCAGACCGGCAATCGCCGCGTACAGCGGCTGCGCTGCCGCTGCGCCTTGCATCGCCTCTGTCGCACGCGCAGACCAATATCTCCAGCGCGGCTCGGTGGCGAGGCTCGGCGGCATCGCGTCGATCCACAGGAGCGCCTGCGCATAGTCGCCCGCCCATAGCGCGGCGCGCACGCGCCATTCGAGCAGACGTACATCGGGCGTCCCGTCCGGCTGCGCCAGCAGCGGCGGCATGGCGAGGAAGGCCGTCAGCGCAGCCGGATCGTGATCATAGGCGAGGCCCAGGGCTGCATCGCGCTGCAGGCGTGAGCGCAGTGCCGGCGTCATGTCCGGCCGCGCGAGCAGCGATGGCAGCAGAGCCGCGGCGGCGGCGGAGTCGCGCAGCGTCAGGAGCGTAAAACCGGCCTCCAGCGCCTGCGGCTCGACCGGCATATCCGGGCGCGCAGCCAGACCCGCAAGTCCGGAGCGCGGGGACTGCAGCAGCAGTGCCCACTGCGACAACGGCGCAAGCTCCTCCGGCGGAACATCGACCGCAAACTGCAGTGCCAACCGCACGTTCCCGGCGGCGAGCGCCGCGCGCGTGCGGCTCACGGCCTGCTCGGGGGTCAGCAGGCCCTGCTGCTTCAACCATGCAAACACACTGTTGCAGGCGGGTGGCTGCTCGATGAGTTGTTGCCACCATGCGAGCGCCTCGACGGCCAACCCGGCGGTGTCGCCGGTTACCAGGCGTCCCGCCAGCCTGTCGCATACCAGCAGCGGATCGGATACGTGAGCCGCACGCGGCAGAAACAGCTTCCACTGTTGACGGTCGGCGAGGCTCTCGAGCCAATCGTGCCGCAGATCACGTACGACCGGCTGGCCTGCGTGAGTATCCAGGAAGCGCGCAATCGCGCTGTCCAGGGCGTCGTCCGGTGCGATCTGCAGAGCTCGCCGCAGCCGCGCGGCTACCAAATAGTCGTAGAGGATGTAATGCTGGAGAGCGAGCGAGTCGGGGACCCGCGGCGGGGGCGGCGCTGGGGACGGCGTCGAGGATGGCGCCGGGGATGACCCCGGGGGTCCCTCTAGCTGCAGGCGTCGCATGGCATCGATAAAGGCCTGCCGCACCGCTGTCTGCCTCGCCGTGGAGATGACGGAGGCCCGGCGTGTGCGCGCCGCCGCTGCGTGCGTGGCAGGCGGGCTCTGACACGCGGCCAGTGCCAGTGCCAGCACCAGCACCAGTGCCAGCGCCGGTAACAGTGACAGCGACAGCACCGGCGATCGCCGGGCGATCTGCGCGCCTGCTGCCGAGGGACGCGGGGCTTCGAGCATCCGCGCAGTGTAGCGGTCAATCGGTGATCGCGCCGCGTCCGCGTGCCTCGAATTCCTCGATGCGGGAGTGCAGGCTCATTCGTTCACCTGCGGCTGAGCACGGCGGCCGGCGCCACGGATGCGCCCTGACCTGCCCGCCGGGCAGCGCGCCAGCGTTGGCTCGACCACCATCGGCGCGTCTGCCAGGCCGCGAGGCACAGCAGCGGCAGCAGTGAGCCAAATCCGGTGATCAGCGCCTTGGAGGCTTTCAGGCCGAGGTAGCCATGGTCATGGATCAACTCCGCAGGCGCCATGAGCCGTCCGGTCAGGCTCAGCAACACCACCAGCCACAACATCCGACGCGCATCGGCGATGCAGATGAGCGCCAGCGACATGCAGGCGTACCAGGGCCAGTAGTCCGGGGAGGCCACCAGCAGAAATGCCAGCACGCTCCACATCCAGACGCGCGCGAGCTGCCGGGGACTGCGAACCTTCAGGCTCTGCCACAGGATGAACACCACCGTGGGCACCGTGAGCACTGCGAGCCTGAGGGGGTCGGAGACGGGTTGCAGCGGCGTACGCCGTAGCACTACGCCCAGAGCTCCGAACAGTGAGGCGAGACCGTTGGGTACGCCTCGGTTCAGCAGCCCTGTGAAGCTTTCCGGCCCCACCCAGAAGGGGAAATACAGCGCAATGGCGCACGCCAGCAGCACCGATGCGGCCAGGAGCAGCGCGATGAACAGGCGTCGACTGCGCGCGCGCTGTCGCCACAGGTAGACCAGTTGCGAGGGCACGAACAGCAGCGAGACGTACTTCGACAGGATGCCCAGACCCTGCCACAGGAATGAGCGCAGCGGGCGCGCCGTTAGTGCGGCCAAGAGCGCTGCGACGGTGAAGAAAATCATCAGCGCGTCGTTGTGCCCTTCGGCCGAGAATTCCACCAGCGGCAGCGGATTCCATAGATAGGCGAGGGTGCCGTACTGCTGCCACGTGGGCCGAAGACGTCCGAGCACCGCCCAGATCAACCCGGCCGTGGCCAGATTGGCCGCGATCGCGATGCACTTGAACAGCTCGATGCCCAGCCACACGTTGTATCCGCACAGGTGGGCGATGGCGACCTCGATGCGCGTCCAGAGGATGCCGTAGGGTGTAATGCCTGGGGAGGCGTGCCAGCCGAAGGCGTCGATGTGCACGCCCAGGGTGCTGGTCCTGACCGCCTCCGCGCCCTGCAGCAGCGGATTGTCACCGGGCAGCACGCCCAGATAGCCATGTGCGAGGTAACTGTAGACATCCTGTGATAACCGTGGTGCGCTCAGCAGCAGCAGGATGCTGATGAGAGCGGGAGTGCCGAAGGTCAGCAGACGTGTCGCCGGCGTGGCAAGCCGGCCTGAGCGACACAGCGACAGGGTTCGCAGGTAACAGCCGAAGATCAGCAGCGTTACGATCACGTAGGCCAGCACCTGAACCATGAGCAACCTGACGCTGGGCGCATGCCCGGGGTCGAGCACCGATGTCCAATGCTCGATACCATTCCGGTAGATGGCTCGCTCGATGTACCAGGTTGCCAGGTAGAGCGCGACGCTCGCCGCACATAGCCAGCTGACCTGACCCACGGCGCGGCGCTCGGCGGGAGTACCGGCGAGGGCGCCGATCTGCATCGAGGAAACCATGCGTCTACAGTTGAGGCCGAATCGCTACGGCGCAGTGAGGCGCAGGTGCGCGGTCCGGAATACGAGGTAGCGGCTGGCTGCGAAATTGATACCCGTGCCCATCGCAATGCCGGCGAGCGCCGCGACCTGGGGCAGTAATCCGCGGATATGACCGAGCAGCAGGACCGTTACAGCGTAGTTGATCAGGGCCCCGCCGATCGAGGCTGCGACGAAGCGAACGTATTGACCCCACCAGGAGCCGGCGCGTGCGAAGGAGAAACTGAAGCGTCGATTGAGCACGAAGTTCGAGCTCATGGCCACCCAGATCGCCAATGCCACGGCGGCACGCAGCGGGACGTGAACCGCGCTCAGCGCTGTCAAGGCCGCCAGATTTACCACGGTGCCGATGGCGCCGACCGCGAGGAACTGTGTCAGTTGAGACCATAGGCCGAACTTGTAGATGTACAGACGACGCAGATGCTGCAGGTACAGCAGCTGCTGCTTGAAAGTCAGCTTGCTCTGGCCGAAGCGCCGATTCTCGAAATGAATCGGCACTTCTACGACGCGTTCGCAGCGGCATTTGACCGTGAGCTCCAGCCCGATCTTGTAGCCGATGGGGTTGAAGTCTCGCCCGGCCTCGAAAGTCCCCCGACGCAGCGCGAAAAAACCGGACATCGGATCGCGCGTATTGCTGAATGGACGCGCCAACAGCGTCGCTACCCGGCTGTTGAGCCAGCGTAACACACCCCAATCGTCCGAAGTCGTTCCGCCCTTCACATAGCGGGAGCCTACGACGAAGTCGGCGCCCTGCTGCAGCTTGCCCAGCATCTCGGGCACGCTCTCGGGCGGATGACTCAAATCGGCGTCCATGCATACGAGTACCTCGCCGCGGGCCAGCCGTAATCCCTCCAGAACAGCGGCACCGAGCCCGCGGTCCCGTCTGCGGATCACGAGCCGCACCCACTCCTCCGGTCGTGCTGCGATCAGCTCCTCGGTGCCGTCGCGACTATCGTCGTCCATGATCAGCAGGTCGATGTCGAGTGCCTGGCTGCGCCGCACGCGGGCTATGCGCTCGATGAGGTGCGGCAGATTCTGCGCCTCGCGGTAGGTCGGCACGACGATCGTCACACGGGTCAGAGCCGAGGGCTCGGCACGCGCAAGCGGCACCGGCACCAGGATCAGTCTGTCGGTCGCGCGCTGACGGGAGGTCGGAGCCGCTCGTGGCGCGGGCGCCGCAGCCTCGCGCCTCGGCGACTCGGTAGGTACGGCGCGAGGGTGCAGCGCGTGTTTGCGCGGCCAGCGTGTGACATGGGGCATGCCTCGGGGTTTTACCAGCGAGGCGCCGCGCGACAATTGCCGCTCGACTCAATGTCCGATCGGATGACGCCTATGTAAAAAGGCTGTGGAAGAATTTACGCATAGACTGCGCCGCTATGTTGCGCCGTGGCGCCCTGGCGCTATGTTGCGTCGTGACGTCCTACAGTTGGTTGGACCCGACGCACGCCGCGACGGGGACGCAGCGGCGTACCCAACGCGTCCTGGCAATCGCCGCTGATGCGGTCCCAGTTTTTGACCAGGCATTCCGTCAATACCGGGCCCGGAGCGGTCGAACAATACTTCCTGGTGTCCTGGCTGCAGGAAGCAATCGTTTTGCTACCCATGCCGGCCGCGGGACGGGGCGCGGTGCCGCCCGTCTGCTGCGCCAGGGATGCCGTGGTCGCACCCAGGGTCACACCAAGGGTCAGAATTGCTACTACATGGATCAGCCTGCTCATGGCTCTTGCCTGCATATGCAGCTTGGTTTTCGATGATCGCGGCTTTCGATGATCGCGCGTCGCTCAGGCCGAGGTGGCGCGCATGGCTTCCTCTTTCGCCGCCCGCAGCAAGCCCTGGATGTAACCGTACGAAAATGCGTATGCCTCGAGCTTCTTGGGATCGTCGGGGTTGGAGGGATTGTGATCCGGCAACAAGCTGCCTTCCCAGTTCGTGTCGCGCAGTACCTTGAGACATTTGAACATGGGGCAATCACCTTCGTCCTCATACACCTCGATGAAGTCATCGAGATGTCCACGGATGTTGCGGAAGTGGACCTGGGCGATCTTCCCGCGCTCGGCCAGCCATCGCAGGATATCGATCTGTTTGCCTGGATCAGGCAGCGATTCGCCGGCAACGCCGCAATCATAGGTGAAGCAATTGTACGGATCGTCCACGAGCAACGCGTATTTCTTCAGCGCGGCTTCGTAGTCGCCGGCATCCCAGTTATCGACGCCCATATATCCGAGCGGCAGGCCACCGGGGTCGTAGGGATGGACGCCGAGCTTTACGTTCGCCTCGTGGCAGACCGGCAATACGCCCTCGAGGAAATATTCGATGCGTCCCCAATAGTCATCGAGTGACACCCTTCCGGAGGGTCCATAGACAGGTAGAGCTTTCCAGTTGGGCTCCAGTTTGAATCCAACGTAAGTCGAGCCGCCGCGCCCGGGGACAGTGAAATTGCGGCGGATGGGGATCATGGTCCAATGCATGGTGACCAGCCTGACGCCCGCCTGGCCCGCCTTCATGATGTTGCCGCGGATGATGTCGAGATAACGCTCGCGGTCGGGTCCCTCCTTCATGAGGATATAGACGGAGTCCATGCGGCAAGCCTCCAACACCATGCCGAGATCCTGGCAAGCCTGCTGCCCGCGCTCGAGTGCATCCAGGTCCCAGGGACCGGACGGATTCAGAAATCCGCCGGCATGTGGGAAGCGCGCCAGTGACTGCGGCGCGCCGGCCGAGATCGGCATGCTGCTGATGTAGCGTGCATTGAATCTGCGGAAGTAATTGAGGGCTTCGATCGAGAAGATATCTGCAGCTCCCGCGATCGAATGATAATCCCCGCCGGCGCGAATCCTGTCGTTGCGACGGACCGGCAGGTCGGGAAACACGCGGTAGGCCAGATCTCTTGGTGGACGAGCTGCTGCCAGGGCCTGAGCCGGCTGCCCTCGCGTGACGGCGGTAGCCAGCGCGGCGCCGGTCAAGCCACCCACCAATGCCTTGCCGAAATCTCGCCTGTCCATCGTCTACTCCGAGCTCATCGTAGAGTCGTGACGCCCAGACCGCCCAAGCTGCGGTTTCGCGCATTATGGGATAAGAGGTTGCATTTTGTATGCGGATTTCTAGGATGGTCGGCGAGGCATGGATCGCCAAACCGGCGAATCGATCCCCCAGAAGGAGAGCCCGCTGAGATGAGACGCCTGCGCGTAAGCCATATCGTTCTGATATTGCTGTGCCTGCTGTATTTCATCACCTACCTGGACCGCGTGAATGTCAGCACCGCCGCGGCGGGATACGCTGGAGAATTTCATCTCAACAAGACGGAGATCGGGCTGGTTTTCTCGGCCTTTGCGTATCCGTATCTGCTCTTCCAGATCATCGGCGGCTGGGTCAGCGACCGCTTCGGCGCACGGCGAACCTTGATCGCCTCCGGCGTCATCTGGGCCGGGGCTACCGTCCTGACCGGTATGGCGGGCGGACTGGCCTTCCTGCTGTTCGCGCGGTTGCTGCTCGGCTTCGGGGAAGGCGCGACCTTCCCGGCCGCCACGGCCGCCATGTCGCGCTGGGTTCCAAAAGAAAGGCGCGGGTACGCGCAGGGCGTCACCCACGCCGCAGCGCGTATCGGCACCGCGGTCGCGCCCACGGCCATCGTGGTGGTCATGACGAGGTACGGGTGGCGCGATTCATTCTACGCATGTGCCGTCCTGAGCTTTCTGTGGGTGGTTCTGTGGGCGCTGAGCTTCACGGAGATTCCCGCGGATCACCCGCGCATCACCGCACAGGAGCTCGCCGAGCTGCCTGTCCCGCAGGGTGAGCGATTCAGCGTGCCGTGGTGGCCGCTGTTCCGGCGTATGCTGCCAGTGACGATCGTCTACTTCTGTTACGGGTGGACACTGTGGCTGTTCCTGAGCTGGATTCCACAGTACTTCCTGCACAGCTACAACCTCGACCTCACGCAATCCGCGGTGTTCGCCTCCGCGGTGTTTTTCGCGGGCGTGGTGGGTGACACGCTGGGCGGCATCGTGACGGACAAACTGCTCGAGAGAACCGGTGATCTCAAGCGCGCGCGCAGCTGGATGGTCGCGACCTGCATGCTGCTCAGCGCCCTGGCCATGATTCCGCTGATGCTCACGCATGGCCTGAGCGTTTCTCTGCTTTGTCTATCGGCCGGCTTCTTCTTCGCCGAGATGACCATTGGTCCGATGTGGGCCATCCCCATGGATGTTGCACCGGCATGTTCGGGAACCGCCAGCGGAATGATGAATACCGGTTCCGCGCTGGCGGCCATCACCAGCCCCGTGGTGAGCGGCTACCTCATCGATCGATACGGCAATTGGCAGCTGCCTTTCCTGGTGACGATGATCCTGATGGGGATAACCGTGTTCCTCGCATTTCGGATGCGGCCGGAGAGCCGCTTCCAGGGGGCAGACGTGCCGGGTGCGGCGGTTCGCGTGCCCGCGCAATCCTGATCGCGGGAACGGGCGCTGCCGGCCACGAGCTGTGTGACCACGAGCTCTGTGGCCACGAGCTCTGTGGCCACGAGCTGCATGACGATGGGCTGCGTGGCGCGCAGCGGGCAACTCATTGCACGGTAAAGTCGAAGACGGTACCCGAGCCGGCGGTGCCGCCGGCCGAAGTCGTGCCATAGAAGTTGCCACTGCTGAGCTGGATCAGGCCGGCTCCGGGAGTCTCGCCGTCACCACTGAAGTTCCCGAATGAGTACAGAACTGCCTCGCTGGAGCTGCTGGGCGAGAAGCTGAAGACGGTACCGGATCCGTGCGCACCGCCATCGGCAGTGGTTCCGTAGAAGTTACCGTCGCTGCCTTGGATCAGACCGGCGGTGGGTCGTGCGCCGTCGCCGCTGAAACTTCCGAATGAGTACAGAACGGTCTCGACGCCGCTGGTGGGGGAGTACATGAAGACGGTGCCGCCAGTGCTGGCGGACTTGTCGTAGGCGCCGCCCTCCAGTGTCGTTCCATAGAAGTTGCCGGCGCTGTCCTCGATCAGGCCGGAAGCATTGGGGTCCTGGCCGTCGTCGACACCGGTCCCGAAGGAGTACAGAAGGATCTCGTCACTGCCGCTCGGGGAGATTCTGAAGATGGTGCCGTCCTTGAAGTTGCCGCCACTCATCGTGGTGCCGTAGAGGTTGCCGTCGCCGCCCAGCAAGAGAACCGCGGCTGGTGCCGAGCCATCGCTTGGGGTTCCGGCGAAGGAGTGCAGGATGGTCTCGGCGCCGGTGCTCGGCGAGAACGCGAAGACAGTGCCGTCCGCGTCGTCACCGCCGGCATAGGTGGTGCCATAAAGGGTGCCATCGCTGCCCTGGATCAGACTGGCGGCGGGATTGAGTCCGTCGCCACTGACGCTTCCGAACGAATACAGCACGCTCTCGGCACCGGTACTGGTCGATATTCTGAATACCGTCCCGCATCCGTCATTACAGCTGACGTTCGTGCCGCCTCCCGAGTACGTCGTTCCATAGAGATTGCCATCGCTGCCCAGGAGCAGGCCGGCGGCGGGGTTTGTCCCGTCGCCAGTGACGCTGCCGAATGAGTACACCACGGTCTCGGCGCCCGTGCTCGGCGATATTTTGAAGACCGTGCCCATGTTCTGGGTGCCGCCCGAGTACGTCGTTCCGTAGAGATTGCCGTCGCTGCCCAGGGTCAGGTTGCTATCGGGGGCCTGAGCGTCGTCCGTGACGCTCCCGAATGAGTAGAGGACGGAATACGTGGCGGTGCTGGAGGTGCTACCGGTGCCTCCCGAGGACCCACTGGAGCTGCTCGACGAGCTGGAGGAACCGCCACCGCAGGCCGCAAGGCCGACAGCGCCCAGGCTGATGACACAGGCAGCCAAGATACCGTTGGAACGCATCGACGGAGAATTCATAGAGACACCCGGTACTTTACTCGAAGACGAACGACGCGGTAGTGAGGGCCAATCAGACAACGTGCGACGACGCAATGAATCAGGAATAACGCAGGAATAATTTAAAGTCCTTGTCCACCTACCTGTCAACGTGAAGGGGCGGGCAGGGGAGCATCGAGAATACGGTTGCCCGGCTGCAGCGCGAGCAGCGCCCAGATGCCTGCCGCCTCCAGTTCGGTACGCTCCGGCCCCCCGGCGCCTTCCCACAGCCGACAATAGCCCAAGTCGAAAAATGTCCGCCACCATTCGGTCACGAGGCTATCTTACGCTCCGCAGAATCAGCCCACGATGCGACCGGGCGCACGGACTTCTGCCTCAGCGTTCTCGACTATCAGACCGATTCCGAGCCGCCCGGAGACAGATGGGATGGATTTGCTGCATTCGAGCTGGATTTTGGCTTTTGTATTCGCATTTACGTTCTACGGCTCCGGGAAGCTCGAAGAGCACGATCGGATGCGAAAGGGGGTGGTGTGGGTAGCGCTCTCCATCGTGACGTCAGTGTTGGTCATCCGGGTGTGCGACGGAGGTTGGTTATCCGAGTTGTTAGCCCAGATTGGGCTCTTTGTTGCAATCGCAATTTTCCGAACGGCGCGAGGAAGCACAGTGCAATCCAAGTCACGCTGACGTGACGCCCACCCGACCGCGATTTGGTTATCGATCCGCGGAGGTGGCGAGCCGGGGGCAGACTTTCAGCTCCACAGGTCGCATGGATCACCGCAGGCACTGCTCCTCGACCCTCAGCGCAATCCTCCCGGGAGGGCTGCACCCTCGATCACGTTTCCGCAGGTACGCGCGGCAGCGCCCGCTGCCCGTCGGCGTCGCCTTCCGCGCCCGATCCCGCGAACGTCGTCACCACGCCCGCCGGGGTGATCTTGCGGATCTCGTTATTGAATTCATCGCCTACGTACACGTTGCCCGCCGAGTCCACCGCAACGCCTTCGGGACCGTCGAACGAGGCGGCGCTGCCGGTGCCATCGGCGTCGCCTTGCGCGCCTGATCCCGCGAACGTCGTCACCACGCCCGCCGGGGTGATCTTGCGGATCTTGTTATTGCCGTAATCGGCCACGTACACGTTGCCTGCCGAGTCCACCGCAACGCCTTCGGGACCGTCGAACGAGGCGGCGCTGCCGGTGCCATCGGCGTCGCCTTGCGCGCCTGATCCCGCGAACGTCGTCACCACGCCTGCCGGGGTGATCTTGCGGATCTCGTTATTGCCGTAATCGGCCACGTACACGTTGCCGGCCGGGTCCACCGCGACCCCTTCGGGGCCGTCGAACGACGCGGCGCTGCCGGTGCCGTCGGCGTCGCCTTGCGCGCCCAATCCCGCAAACGTCCTCACGACGCCCGCCGGCGTGATCTTGCGGATCTCGTTATTACCATAATCGGCCACGTACGCGTTGCCCGCCGAATCCACCGCAACGCCTTCGGGACCGTCGAATGACGCGGCGCTGCCGGTGCCGTCGGCGTCGCCTTTCGTGCTCGATCCCGCAAACGTCTTTACCGCTCCCGCTGGCGTGATCTTGCGGATCTCGTTATTGCCGTAGTCGGCCACGTACACGTTGCCCGCGGAATCCACCGCAACGCTTTCGGGAAAGTAGAACGACGCGGCACTGCCGGCGCCGTCGGCGTCACCTTGCGCGCCCGATCCCGCGAACGTCTTCACCACTCCTGCTGGCGTGATCCTGTAGATCTCGTTATTGCCGTAATCGGCCACGTACACGTTGCCCGCCGGGTCCACCGCAAAGCCTACGGGAGAGAGGAATGACGCGCCGCTCCTGGCGCCGCTGGGCGCGCTGGGCGCGCCCGGAGTTGTGACAGTGGCAGCAGGGGTGCTGCTGGTGCTGGTACTGGTGCTGGTGCTGGTACTGCTACTGCTACTGCTGGCGCCACCCCCGCAGGCCGTCAGCATCAGGCCGGCAAGTACACAGCCAATCCAGCATCCTGGACAGCGGGACCGATTGGTAATTGGCATTGCAGTTCCCCGGTAACTACTGACTCGACAATTCGCATTGTAGTTCCCTGAGGTTCGCGCGAGAACGGCTAGCGCGGCGGCGTCCCAGGCACGAGGCCGCAGCCTGACCAGTTGCGCCCGGAGCCCACTGGCGCCACCACCAGGTTGAACATCTCCAGGCGGTGGCCAGGCGGTGGCTCTCACCGTGCGGTACCGCTAACCGCGACACCGGCTGAGCTTAAGCTTAAGCTTAAGCGGCATACCGTTCCATTGGCATCCGGGATCGGAGCATCTCATGAGCACGAAACTTTCCACGGCAATCGGTCTTGCACTGAGCGCCCTGCTGTTCGGCACAGCTGCCTATTCGCAATCGCCGGCGGGTGCTGGCGCGACCTTTCGAGCGAGCTTTCCCGGACCCTCCTATGTACTCCACGAGCCCGCCGGGCGGATCGATCGGATCACCGTGCACGGCGCCTCGCTCGTCGGGAACCTCGAGGGCGATTCTCCCGATCGCGAAGTGCTCGTCTATCTTCCGCCGAGCTACGCGAAGGACCCCGGCCGCCGCTACCCGGTGCTTTATCTGCTGCACGGATTCACCGATACCGCGAACCTGTGGTTCGGCCAGAGCGGACCGCACTTCGTGATCCTGCCCAACGCAGCGGATCTGGCATATGCCCATGGTGTGCGCGAGATGATCATCGTCATGCCGGATGCGTTCACGAAATATGCAGGCAGCATGTACTCGAACTCGGCGGTCACGGGGAACTGGGAGGCGTTCATCGTGCATGATCTGGTGAGCTACATCGACAGTCACTACCGAACACTGCCGCGCCCCGCAAGCCGCGGCCTTGCGGGCCATTCCATGGGCGGATACGGCACGCTGCGCCTTGCGATGAAGTACCCGGGCGTTTTTTCGAGCGTCTACGCGATGAGTCCCTGCTGCCTCTCCGCCAACCTCATGCCGAGCGCCGCCCTCATGGCGAGCGTGGCGCAAGCGCAATCCACGGGCGACATCGCGAAGGCCAGCTTCGGCATCAAGGCGATGCTCGCCTCGGCCGCGGCCTGGTCGCCCGATCCTCGCAATCCTCCGAGCTATTTCGATCTTCCCATCATGAACGGCAAGCCGGTGCCTACGGTAATCGCCGCGTGGGCCGCCAACGCTCCGCTGGCGATGGTCTACCAGTCCATTGTCAATCTCGAGACGTATCAGGCGATCGCCTTCGACGCGGGTGACCGCGACACGGCCATCGCGGGCACCGTCCGATCCCTGGACCGGATACTCACGGCGTTCGGCGTCGAGCATGTCGCGCAGATCTACGCAGGAAACCACGTCGATCACATCCAGCAGCGGCTCGAGACGCAGGTGCTGCCCTTCTTCAGCGACCATCTGAGCTTCCACTGAGTGCCCGGCGATGTGCAGGCGTTTTGCATTTCTGTTGAGTGCGGCGCTCGGCCTTGCCGCCGGTGAGGCCCTCGCCGCATCGTCGGTGCCTGTTCCCCAAGTGAGTGGCCCCATTGCGTCGCCGGATATTCCGGGCGCTCCATCGCACAATTACACTTTCTTTGCGTCGAACCATGACCTCGCATCCCATGGGTATTTGGAAGAGGAATTCTTCATCAAGGGAACGGCAAGGACCTACAACACCCCGCCAGGCGAAACCGGTACGGTGAAGGACAGTGGCCTTCCGTATTTCACCCGCATCGTGGTGCGCCGTCCCGCCGATCCCAAACGCTTCAACGGCACGGTGCTGGTGGAATGGGACAATGTCACCAACCTGTTCGATGCCGAAAATTTCTGGTTCTTCGGCTGGGAGCACATCATGCAGGCCGGCTATGTCTGGGTCGGCGTCTCCGCCCAGACCATCGGCGTGGCTGCGCTGAAAAAATGGAGCCCGCAACGCTATGGCGCGCTGGACGTGGGTGCTGTCGTCGCCAGCAGCGGTTTCAACCGCGGCCCTGACCGTGACGCCATGTCCTACGACATCTTCTCCCAGGCCGGCCAGGCGCTGCGCCATCCTGGCGACGTGGATATGCTGCACGGCCTGAAGCCGAAACTCCTCCTCGCCGTCGGTGAATCCCAGTCGGCGGCGCGGCTCGCAACCTATGTCAATTCCGTCCATCCCCTGGCGCGGGTCTACGATGGTTTTTTCCTGCTTTCGGCGCTGGGCCGGAGCATTCGCAGCGATCTCGTCTCGCCGGTGTTCAAGCTCAATACCGAGTACGACGTGATCGGAGGGGAAGCTGCGACGCGCCAGCCCGATACCCCCAAATTCCGAACCTGGGAAGTGGCCGGGACCTCGCACGTGGATCAGCATCTGCGCACCAGCCGAGAGGCAGTGGAGTTGCGCGACAACGGCGTTTCCATGGAAGCGAACCTCTCGCCACTCTGCGCGGTGCCGTCGATCGGCACCCGCGTACCCACCAACTATGTCGTGGCATCGGCATTGGACAAGCTGGCTGTCTGGGCCGCGGGCGGGCCGCCCCCGCCAACGGCCCCGCGCCTCACCATGATCCGGATCATGCAGCGACCCCACCCGTCGGTGATTGCTCGCGATCAGGATGGTCTCGCAGAAGGTGGGATCCGCCTGGCGGCGCTCGCGGTGCCGACCCAGTTCAATGTGGGTATCAGTAAGCCCGCCCATCCGGTTAGTGGACCCCCACGCGGAGCGACCGGAGCAGTCGCCTGTGTCCGCTGGGGTTATTCGACCGACATGACCATTGCGCAGCTCAATGCCCACTATCCCAGCCATGCCGCCTATGTTGCCCAGGTGCGCCGAGTGGCCGACGACAATGTCAAGAAGGGCTACATCCTTCCTGGCGATGCGGCGGCGACGATCCGCGAGGCGGAAGAGTCCCATGTCGGCGAGCACTAGGGGATAGGGCGTATCTCCTGTCGATCATCACTGCCCCGCAACTGGTTGAGGGAGCGCAGGGAGCTCGGTTAGCTTAGTGCTCACGGCACTCATGATCATCGCGATCGGTGTCGGTATCGGTGCCTCGATGACCATGCTCACGATCTTCCGCGCGGCGTCGGGTGATCCCATTCCGCAGAAATCCGCACAGCTCTTCGTGCCGCAGATCGACAATTTTGGCCCGCAGTCCACTGTGCCGCGGGAGACCGAGGATTCGCTGCCGCCCGAGCTAACCTACATCGATGCCATGGGCCTGATGCGGGCGCACCCTGCGTACCGTCAGGCGGCGATGTATCCGACATTGCTCTCGCTCGTTCCGCCGGATCCCACTCAGTACCCGATGCAGATCTACGCTCGCGCGACGTATAGCGGCTTCTTTCCGATGTTCGACGTCCCCTTCGAGTATGGGGGACCCTGGGGGCGGGCGGAGGATGATGCTCATGCGTCGGTGGTCGTGCTAACGCGTGCCCTCAACGATGAGCTCTTCGGTGGAGCAAACAGCGTCGGTCGGAAGCTGACGATCGGCGATAGTTCCTACAGCATCATCGGCGTGATGGACGACTGGCACCCGACTCCTGCCTTCTATGACGTGCCTGAGCAGAGGTTTTCCGGCGAGGACCGGCTCTTCTTGCCGTTCACGCGCGCCATCGATGGACACATGCCGACGTATGCGAATCTCAATTGCGATCGGGCGCGTGCGGCAAAAGGCTGGCAGGGCCAGCTGCACTCCAATTGCATTTCGAGGCCGGCGTCATCGAGGTGGTTGGTGGGCTCGTCGGGCTTGGATTGACCAAGTTGGGACTGCTGAGCTGCCGCACCGTGCTCCAGACGGATCTATCGGTGTTGACGCGACTGCACAGCGGCGATGTGCTGATCGCTTTAGGCGTGTCCCTCGCAGCGACGCTCCTCGCAGGGTTGTATCTGACCTGGCGCGCGACGCAGGTCCAACCTGCGTTGCAGCTCAAGACGCTATAAGAAGCAGCGCATCATGGAACTCGGACCGATTCTTTCCGCTCTGCGTCGCAATAAGGGCGGCGCGACGCTGATTGCGCTGCAGATTGCACTGACGCTCGCTGTACTCTGCAATGCGTTGTTCATCATCGGGCAATACACGGCGCTGAGCCGCACGCCGACTGGTATTGCGGATGAATCCAGCGTGTTCCTCATCTCGAATCGGTGGGTCGGAGGTGCGCAGGACCTGGCGGCCCGTGAGCGGACCGACTTGGCCAGCCTGCGAGCCTTGCCACAGGTTGCAGACGCAACCCTGTCCCCCGTTCAGCCGCTCGGCGGACGGGAAATGGGGATGGGCATCACGATCCATCCCGACCGGCCGAGGGCGGGGAAGCTCACGATGGTGTTTCCGGTCGATGACCACGCCCTGAGCACGTTGGGGCTGAGATTGATCGCTGGGCGCAATTTCCGTCCGGAAGAAGTCCTCGTCACTCACGGTTTCAGCGAAAACTACCCAAGCTGGGGCAGCATGATCATCACGCGTGGATTGGCCCGCGCCCTCGATCCCGGCGGTAACGTACTCGGGCGTGTGGCCACGCTCAATCCCGGGGGCATCACGGCCACGATAGTCGGTGTCGTTGACCGGCTGCAGCCGGGTCGATACGCGCCGAGCAGTCCTGCTGCGGAGTACTCAGTCCTCGTGCCGCTGCTGTGGGCCGACTCGAACGTCTTCTATTTCGTGCGTGCGAAGCCCGGGCAGATCTCCGCCGCCATGGCGGCAGCGCGCGACGAGCTCTACGGGATCAGCCGCCAGCGCACGATCGTCAGCATGCAGTCGCTCGCAGCAGCGCGGCTCCAATTTTATCGCGCAGCCCGCGGCGAAGCCCTGCTCATGGGAGTCATCTGCGCCATCCTGCTCGGCGTGACCTCATTCAGTATCGTCGGCCTGACGAGCTACTGGGTATCACAGCGGATGCGCCAGATAGGAATCCGGCGGGCGCTCGGCGCCACGGCTGGCGGTATCCTGCGCTACTTTCAGACGGAGAACCTACTGATCGCGGGCGCGGGATCGATTCTCGGTATCCTGCTGGGACTGGCCGGGAACCTGTGGCTGCTTCGCAGTGTCGCTCTGGCGCGGCTGCCGCCTGTCTATCTGGTCGCCGGCGTGATCATCGTGCTGCTACTTGGGCAGGTCTCGGTACTGTGGCCGGCATTGCGGGCCGCCGCGCTACCTCCCGCCATTGCGGCGCGCAGCGCTTGAGAGAGCGTGAGCGTGCGGGAGAACTGGCACCCTCAGGCCAACATCACCCTGCGGGGGGCCGTTGATTTGACTCTTGCTGCAAGCGATCGTAACCCAACCGTAACCGGATTCATGCCCACAATGTCGGGAGCGGAGCCGCGAGAAGATTTTTCCCGAAGGATAGGGTTTGCTTGCCATCGTAAAGCACAATACCTTGTACGAAGTCGGATCCGGCGGCCGACGCCACCCGTTCAAGGCCCGCGAGGTCTCGATGAGTGACTGAGGCGGCGGCCTTTACCTCGATACCGACAATCTGGCCTGCGGGATTCTCCAGAACGAAGTCGACCTCGAGCTGATCCTTGTCCCGATAGTGAAAGATCGCCACAGGCTCCTTGGTCCACGCGGCGCCTTTGATCAGCTCCGAGAATACAAAGCTCTCGAGAAGGGGGCCCACCCGCCCGCGCTCGGAGCGTAATCTTGCGATCGAGTATCCGTGCAGAGCGGTCAGCAGACCCGGGTCGATGAAGTGGAGCTTGGGGGTTGCCACGCAACTCACCGGGACACACCCCATCGACTCCTTTGGATATGCACAGAATGTCTGTGTATAATCTGTGTATGGCTAGTCGTACCATCTCGCTCGAAGTCGACGCCTACGAGAGGCTGAAAGCCGCCCGGCTGCAGCACGAGTCCTTCTCTCAGGCTGTTCGTCGCCTGATTCCCACGCCCCCCGGACGAGCTCGGGACTTACTGGCTCGCGTCAAATCGGACGAGTGGGGAGAGGAGCTCGACTGGGAGCGAGTCGAGGCGGCGCACCGCTCCCGACGGCGGCGCCGTCGTCCGTCTATCTGAAGCGTATCGTTAGCGGGCATGCTCTTCGACACGGGATTCTTCATAGATCTGTCAGGTCGTGGAGCTCGGCGTAACCGCGCCGAGGCGCTGGCGTTCCTCGCTGCCAACCCCGATATGCCGCTTTACACGAGCAGAATCTGTTGGTCGGAACTCGCCGAGGGCGTCGCAAGCCCTGCGATCGTCAACGAGCTTCTGCGTGACTACAGCATCATCGAAATCGACGAAGACGTCGCATGGCACACTTCACGTGTCGCACGGCTGCTGAGGGGCGCAGGTCGCCACATTGGGGACAACGACTGCTGGATTGCCGGCACGGCGTTGTCGAAAGGCTTGGCGCTCGTGACGCGCAACGCCAAGCATTTCACCCGAGTCAGCGGGCTCGAGTGCGCCACCTACTGAGCCGCGTGCCTATCGTGTGCCACCGCAGAACGAGGCTGATGCCCTTTGGAAAGGAAGCCCGGAGGCGACCCAAGCGGACCTTAATCGGACGAAGGGGATGATCGGAATTTCCGGCCTCGTGCCGACCTCGAGTGGCTCGGCGTGGCGCCGGTCCACTTCTTGTACGCTTGCGTGAACGTGGTCGGCTCGCTGAACCCCAAATCGGCGGCGATCTGCGCGAGGGACATGCGGCCTTCCTGAATAAGTGTATTGGCTCGATCCAGGCGGGCCCTGTTTGAAATAGCCCGGAACGACGTACCTTCCTGCTGCAGCCTGCGCTTGATTGTGCGTTCACTGGCGTTGAGCATGCGTGCGTATTCGGTGATGAGCGGCGGACGGGTGAACGAACGGCCCGTCAGATGTTCGCGAATGAAGGCGGCGGTATCGACCCGGGGGCTGCGCTTCCTGAGCAACTCCTGGCACATGCGTTCGCACATTCGCGCGGACATAGGATTGGCTTGGGGCAACGGACGTTTCAACAGTGCGTGGCGAAAGCGGATCGCGTTGAGCTCATGGCCCTGCCGCACAGGCGCACCGAACACCGAGGAGACGGCGGAACGCCCGGGCCTGGCCGGCCCAGCCAGTTCGAACGACGCCAAACGGAAATCGGGGCCGATCACGTCGCGCAGCACACGCGCGGCGGCGCCCATCGCACGCTCCACGACGAAGCGGGCGGTGTCGCCGGCAAGGTCGGGCGCAGGCTTGAACGCCATCTGCATCATGGACCCGTCCGACGTGAATGCGATGGCCGCGAAGGTGTAAGTCAACGGGAGCAAACGCCGTGCGAGCGCGAGCGCTGCTTCTCCGCTGGCGCTGCTCAAGAGGCCGTAGCCGAGCAGCCCGTAGGTCGAGAGTCGATAGGTTAAGCCGACCGCCAGCCCGGCGTGGGCGACCTGCGGCAGCGCAGCACACAGGTTGCGGATGACCCGGAGTTCCTGTGCTGCGGAGAGGGTGAACTCAGGATCCTTGAGATCGGTGGATGACAGGCGGGTGCCTACCATCAGCCTCGCAGGTTCGATGCCCCAGCCTTGTCCAAACAGCAGCATCAGTTCGATGGAGGCGGGGCTGCGCGGGTAGTGCCAAGGGTCCATGAGTCTCGTCCAGCTGGCCCAAATTCTATAGTAGTTGTCCCGAATAACCCTCGTCACCCGAGATTGCGAGGCGGAAGATGGCGTCCACTGCAACAGGAGGTGACCCATGAGCGCCAGACCCCAAACCTACCGCGACCAGCAGGCTTGGAGAGACCTGCAAACCCTGCTGCCTGAGCGCCTGCGCCTCACTGACGCCACCGCTCCGCAGGAGGACTTCTGGAACTACCGCGGCCACGAAGTCCACCTGGACCGCTACGCCAATCCGGACGCGCCGGCCAAGGTCATCCTCCACCACGGAGTGGGCACCAATGGACGCCAGATGTCGCTGATCCTGGGCGCCCCGCTCGCACGTCGCGGCTTCGAGACCGTAGCGCTGGACAACCTCGGTTACGGGCTCACCCAGGTGGTGCCCGGTACCCCCTTCGCCTACGACGACTGGGTGGATTTGGTCGTAGATTTCATCGCCTACGAGCAGAGTCGCGATGGGCGACCCATCGTCCTGTACGGCCTCAGTGCCGGCGGCATGCTGACCTACCACGTCGCCGCCAAGGCGCCTAAGGGTGCGCTGCGCGGGATCGTGGGTATGACCTTCCTAGACCAGCGATTGCAGCAGGTGCGCGACGAAACGGCGCACGACTTGCTGACTTCACGGCTGGGTATCCCGCTGATGGGGCTGCTGGAGAAGACCAAGGCCGCGGATCTGAAATACCCGATGACGCTCGCGTCAAAGATGAGTGCCTTGGCCAATAGCGAGGCCGCCATGAAGATTTTCCTGCAGGACAACACTTCCGCCGCTAACTGGATGTCGGTACGCTTTCTGGACAGCTACGGGAACTACACGCCTGTCGTCGAGCCAGAGCAGTTTGATCGCTGCCCGGTGCTGCTGACCCAACCGGCCGCGGACCGCTGGACACCGCTGCACTTGAGCCAGCCGTTCCTGTCACGTATCTCCAAGGTCAAGGTCGAGACGGTCATGCTCGACAATGCCGGGCACTACCCAATGGAAGAACCCGGCCTTCAACAAATGGAAGACGCCATTGCCGACTTCGTCGGGCGAGTGACGAAACCCTAGGGCACCGGGGGCTGCTTCTGGCCGAGCGCCCGAGCGCGAGCGCGGCCGACGAGCCCTGCTTGTCGAGCGTCACCTGCGCTACACGACGCGCAAGAAAGACGGGAAGGTGCATTGCAGACTGCCTGTCCGCTTCGGAGGAGGCAAAAGTCGCCGGTTGCCGCCTTATTCATGTGATGGCTATAATAGCCATATGCAAAAAGCCACGGTATCAAAACTCAAGGACAATCTGAGTGCGTATCTACGTAAGGTGCGTGCGGGCGCCACGGTGGTGATCTACGACCGCGATGTGCCGATCGCATACATCGAACGTATTGAGTCAAGTGCGCGTGGAGCGGATCGTTTGGCTCTGTTGCGCGCTCAGGGCCTCACGCGTCCCGCGCGTCGTTCACTGTCGGCAAAGCAGCTTCGAATCCTGCTGGGGGAAGGCTTGCCTCGCACGGCACGTCTATCGGAGGCGGTGCGCGAGGAACGTCAGCAGGGTCGATGACTCGCACCGAGCCATGAGATTTTGGGACGCCTCGGCGATTATTCCGCTACTGGTTGCGGAACCGACCAGGGATCGACTGATCACGTTGCTTGACGAGGATTCCGAGGTGCTCGCTTGGTGGGGCACGCCAGTGGAAATCGCCTCAGCGCTCGCTCGGCGTGAGCGTGAAGGGCTCTTGAGCGCAGACGAGGTCGGCGCGACGCTCGTTGCTGCGCACGAGCTTGCAGAAAGCTGGCACGAGATCGTGCCCTCAGATGCTGTTCGCCGCACTGCTGAGCGGCTTCTGCGGCTCCACACGCTGCGGGCCGCGGACAGCCTGCAACTGGCGGCGGCACTAGTGGCCGCCGATCACGATCCAGTGACACTACCGATGGTCTGTCTGGATGGCCGGCTCACTCAAGCTGCACAGCGCGAAGGGTTCACGGTGATCGGCGCTTAGCCTGGCCCGCACGATCCGCGTAGGCGCTTTGAGCCGTTACTGACGTTCGGCAATGACTGCTATTCGGCCTCCCGGTATTGGAACGCCGACCACATCGCCTGGCCGTATCGTCTCACCATCTGCGCAGTTCATCTCCAGAAGCCTCGACTCGATGCGCGCTCGCGACCATATGGAACGTTCGCGAATGACCCCGTCCTCGGAAGTCCGCATGAGAAGCCCGACGGTTCATTGCACCGCTTGTGCTGATTGTTGTCGGCAGCCATCGCAGCGTGTGAGCGCGCGGACGCGATTGTCCTAGGTAAGTAAGGCGTGCGTACCGCCCCTGGTTCGGCGGCGGCGGCACTCAGAGATGACCGTGCACATCTGTGTTATCGAGAATCTATTCGCCAAAAAAATGGACGTCCGTGGACGTCTGCGGATGTCGGCGAAAGGGGTTAATGGTGGAGCGGAAGGGGATCGCAACTGTTGAGAATTTACCTATTTCCGTAGGCTTTCGCGACTGGTGAGGTTTCGCGGTACCCCGTGCGGTACCCCACCTGCTGCGGGTACTGGAGGCGGCACCCGGGGGTCGGGAGGCCCGAGGCGTGGCGTGAGGCCGTGGCAGTCTCGACCTTGCCGGGTCAGGTTGCTCAAGAGCAGACCGCTTCAGTTCCGCCTTGCCCCGTCCAATTGGGAATATTGCAACGTCCATCTGGGAATCTATGATCGTCCAATTGGGAATTGAGCGGCGTTGGATGGTTACGGCGATTGACCGGTAGACCGGGCGGCAAGGTCGCAAGCAGCACGAAAACATTGACTCGGTGTCTGGGAAATTGAGGAAATGCCATGTCGGCCGGTTGCTACCGGTCACGGGCGTCCGCCTTAAGGTCAGTCGATCCCCTGTCGCGACTGTGTTCGGCGAGCGATTCCAGATGACGGGCCTGACCTGCTGCAAAGGCCAATGCCCTAGCGCTGTTTAACTGCGCGGTGCCGAAGAAGCCCCAGGATTACCGGTCGCACCGCCGCCAGATCGCCTAGTGCGCCATCAGAGAAGCGAATCGTCAGCGCAGCAACTCTCGATCGGTTTCTAGATCCTCCGGGAAAATAGGATGAAGCTCATTCTCAGGCAGGGTGACGTTGTATCTTTGAATGATATCCGGCGGTCTAAGTAACTCCCTGCGATTCACGGCGTCGTAGAGTCGCAAAAACCACTTATATTTCTCCGCATGCTCGGGATACATCTTCAACAACCGCCGGGTTTGTGTCCCAGCCGATCGGAACCACATCACACTGAAGGGATTGACAATTCGTAGACCATCGAAGTAGTGCAAAATGGCCTGTTCTTGAAACCAAACCGCGTCAGGTAATTCCATATCATCGGCGATAACCACGCACGGTCTCTTCACGGATTTTTCGAGCCGAACGGCTTTTGTGAGAGCCGTGCTAACCGTCAATATCATGCCGGCCTTCTCGGCTTCAACATGAGCGCCGTATGCTATTCCGCCGCGCACCAGGATGCCTTCCTGATGCAGCAACCAAGACAGCAAGTGCGCAGCCTGGATGACGTAGCCGGGATACTCCGACGTGATAATAAATGAGTCGGAAAACACGCGAATCTTGCCGTCTCCAGCCTTGAAGCCGGATGCGACTCTCTCGAAGCGCTCCAACAGGCGCTCGTAGACATCCACAGCCGTCTGATGATTCGTGAGTGTGATGGCGCCGAAACCTAGTACATCAATAAAGCCGCAATACAGGCTCTTGACAGGGATATCTTCAAATGCTTTCACCATGTGAGTTACCGCTTGAGACCGCGAACCCCAGTCGCCAGCTTGTTCGCTGTCAGCAGTTCGTTAGCCATAGTCCCCACCGATATCAATTCAACACGACCTGTATGACGAGCTCTGCGGCAAGCATCAATCGTCGCGCGAACTCCTTCGATTGAGCTGCCGGATGGTGCTTCAGCCTTTGGAGGTTGTCTTTTGTCTGGGTTATCCAGACTCGAGTTGCCTGGACCCAGTCTACTTGACCCTCTGAGTCGAGCTTTGCGGCAAGTAGATCCTTCAGCTCCTGTCCGGCTCCCTGCCGCGCCAACTCGATGACTCGGCCGAGGACCTCCACCATTGAGCTTGCCGCCTGGCTGACACCGTCCGGATTCTCCGATTCCAGGGCCTGCCAGGCACCGCGCCTACGGTCAATTAATCGGGGATCGAGTGAACGAAGTAGTTCATCGATGTCAGTGGCGATCGACGTCGCTACGCCTACGCCCTGGACAGAACCGGCCTCCCCGCTGCGATGCTTGATATCACCGCCGACAAGACCCGCTAGATCTACTTGGACAGGATCCGTTCCGCTGCCGCGTGCGTCTGCAAGGTAATCGTACAGCGCACTCGGAAGTTTTATCTGATCGTATGGGTGGCTCTCGAACACCTGAACAATGGAGAGAATTTCATCGCGATAGTTGTTCTTCACCCGTTCAGCGCCCGTGCTATCGATTTTTTTTTCCAGATTGATTATGGCCAGAACTGCGGCGGCTTTCAGAAACGATAACGAATCTCGCCCTGCAATCTCGTTGTTGAGATGTCCCTTTGTGCGATAGTGGTTCGTAATACTTTGAACCACCTCCAAATCACCGCGCAATGCCGCAATCTCGCCGTGGTCATGTAGAGTACGGTTTAGATATGCCTCTAGGATTTGCAACTCCTCGTATATCCTCAGCGCGAGTTCGCCGTCGAACTGCGTAATCAGGCGAACTGAGGTGAGCCAATCTCGTTTGTCGTCTAGAATAACGGCCGACATCCTGAGGTTCGGAACCATGCGCTCCTGGAAGAACTTCAAACATATTTGAAACCGTATCGAGTTCTTCATCCCATCGGAGTATTTGGTTGGAAGCTGCCCAACCAGAACTGACTCCAGATCTTCGAGATCTTCCCGAGAAAAAGGCACCGCAAAGCGGCTGGCACCCTTTGAAACCCAAAGGTTGTCGCCCCTGAAGATAAATTCATCTGCGTCAGGTAATAGCAACCTTGCGAAGTCTGCGATAAAAGTTTCTGCTTTTCTAAAGGCGCTCAATCGGTCCGTCCTCGGCCACGCGCGTAACATTTTGCCTATTTAGCTCGTTAGTAAGGTATTCGAGGGCATCTTCGAAAGAAGTGATGAGTCTGCAGTTGTACCTCTTTAGCTCATCCTCAATAAAGTCATTGGCGAAATCCTTTGAGTTCTTGTTTACAAACACCTTTTGATCATCACCCAATCCCTCTAGAGAAGTATGGATCGAAGCGAATACAACTGAGTCCTGTGGGCTTAGCCCGTATACAAGCTGATATGCCTGACCCAGCCTTACAATTTCCATCGAAAGCGATGGTATTGTGGCTACCTTTAGCAACCTTTCAATGACCTGCTCGAGCGCTTCGGCCTCAACCTCGGTGCTTGCATCAAGCGCTTTCGCAACCCCCGCTGATGTCTCCCTCATTTCCGCGAATCCGCGGGATCGTCCCAGTGACTGCAATTCCCGATGCAGTTGCCTGCTCAGAGCCTTGCGGTCGCCACGCCGGCGCCCTAGCGTTTCGTATGGCTCAAACAAAGAGCAAGCAGGGACTACCAATCCGATCTTCTTCTGCTCGGCCAGGTCAAGAATACTCTCGGCACTCTCGTTCTGTTCTTGTTGGAGAGCGATCTCTAGAACGAAATTTGATTCAGCTAGTACGATCACAAACCTACTTCGAAATCGGCCGAACCTCCAAGAATCTGATCATAGAGCCCTGATTCCACCACAATCTGGTCGACCTCCGAGGTCTTAACTGGCTTTCTTGCCCCGGCCGCGAGATCAGAAAGCCATAAAAAGATAACGATCTCAAGGGCTCCGCCGCGACCTCTGCCAGCATTCACCTTCGGCGCGCCATACACATCTAGGATAGATGTCGCAGACGCGCTGTAAGGCGGTAGCGCCCCGATTGCGGCGTCGTCCGGCCAGATAAAAACTTGTACCGGAGTGGCTAGCATGAAAAATCTACCCGCTGGTAGGAGACCGTGCGCCATCAAATTTCGGCGCAGAGCGGCCGCCTCGCGCGCGGTCGGATACAGTTGGGTGTCCTTTACCTCCACGACGAGCACAGGCCGCTTGTCCGTGGAAAAAAAAACAATATCGGCTCGTGCGGGCATCGGCGTCTAGGACCTACTCACTGGTTGGCTGCGAGTACGCTGTCTCATGACTAAGGGTGAATGCGTCGAACGTGAAGATCGATTGAAGGCCTGCGCAAGTAGGCGCCGGATTCCTTCCGGCAAAGTAAGAAACGCAAATTATTCTAGCTCGTCCGACACCGTACCTAAAGTGAAGTACTGAATGCTCGGTCACTCCTGCTAATGGCGCCTTCATCAAGAGCGATTGTGTATAGCAGTGGTCGAGGCGGCGTTGCGGACATGCAAGCCCGGACGCGACCCGTCGGGGCCGCCATTGTCCTGCGTCTGAAACAGAAGCCCCGGGAGACCCTATGCCGTTGCGCTGGCGCGATGCTCACCGCGTCTGACTGTCTGCTTTCGAGTGATCCTTTATTGCCACCGAGGTGCCCGCTGGCCGTTAGTGCCCGACCGCGAGCGGCTGACAAGCCCTGCTTGTCGAGTGTCACCTACGCAGGCGAGTTCGGAACGATCTAGCTTGCCGCCGGTTTTCAGTTCTGTTTGGACTGGACGTCCCTGGACGGGCTTGGATATCGCCGGAAGGGGTGGGGAAGAGATCGCAGCTGTGGAGCATTTACCGACTTTCGCAGGCTTTGGGGACCGTTGAGGTTTCCCGCCGACTCCGGGTTTTGGTGGTGACGCCCGGGTGGAATGCTACCGAGCGCGGCGTCAATCCGTGGCAGTCTCGATCTTGCCAGGCAGGTTACTCAGGAGCAGCCGCTTGAGCTCCACCTTGCCACGGGCGTTGTCGATGTCGATACCGACCAATTCGTCGGCGCTGTCGTAGTCCAGGACGACGCCTTCGGAGATGTCCCGGCTGTCGACACTGGGCTTCTCAGACAGATCGATGTAGAGCGAATCGGTCTCGGGGAAGTAATTGAGCTTCATGGCTTAAAGTCTCTATCGGGGAACGCCTTGTGAATCGTTACCTTATCGCCAAGGGTGACGACCCTCAAGGTCGTCCTCTGGGCGCGCGGAGCGGCGCGCTCCGGCTGCAGCATGCGAACAAATCGGAATCCTGGAGGGTCGCCGTCTGCCCGATCATTGTGAAAGGCCGATGCAGTGGAGAAATGCCCGCAGTTCGTCCTCCACGTCGGCCGCACGAAGGACCCCTGCGAGGTCGATCCGGTGCGCGAGCTCCATGCGCGTCATGGGCTTCTGGTATTCCGGCCATTCTCGTCTGAGCGCGCGGTTAGCCTCCACCGTATCCGGCGGCCGGCGAGCGGCACACAGCGGAAGGTGGCGAAGGATGAGGGCCTCGAAGCAGGGTCGCTGCCAGATAATCGCGATCGTGTGGCTCTTCGCGAGGCGCCGCGCGGCTTCGGCGCGGGCGAGATCCCGCTGAGCTTGATCTTGGTCCAGGAAGACGAACCGATCGGCCGGCGCTGTCCGAGTTCGACGCAGATGCTCGATCTTGCGCACCGCCATCTCGATTCTGGAGAGAGGGTCGCCCGCGCCAAGGCCGAGATTCTCGATAATCAGATGGACCGGAACCCCTGCTGCGTTCAGCAAGTCCTGCAGCAGGCCGATGTAGCCGGTCTCTGATTCGCCTTCACAGCCGACGAAGACCGGCCGGCGCGGGGCAATGATGGAACGGCGCGCCGTCATCCGATGTGGGGCACTCCGCCATAGACGCCGCTGAGATATTTGCGGTAATGGTTTTCGTCGCGCCGGACTTTGACGTCCATGAGACTGTAGATCGTGGTGCGGCCCTGTCGATCCTTCTTGCAGAGGACGATCTCTTCTTTGTTGAGAACGTCGAGCAGTGACGCAGAGTGGCAGGTAAGCCAGAGCTGAGCGTCACGGGTGTTGCGAGAGATCTTGTCGTAGAACCAGCGAACGATCTCCGGGAGGATCAGCGGGTGAATGAACGCGTCGAGCTCATCGATCGCAAACAGGCCTCCTTGCGCGAGGGTCACGGCGATGCCTGGGAACATCTTGATGAAGGTGCGGGTGCCGTGGCTTTCGAGAAGCCACGGCATCTCTGCATACAGACCAGTGTGCCTGAAGCGCAGCGCCGGACCCTGAGAGGCGTTCTCAATGCGTACGCTCTCCACGCCGACATCGATGCGACTCAACTCCTTGTTGAGGCGAGCGAGCACGTCAGGATGCTGGACGAGGTATTGGATGACCGGCTGATCCTGGCCCTGGGCGGCTTCCAGCTGGAACAGCGCTCGCCGGGCGATGTCGACGAACAGCGTTGCGGCCGGATGCTGGAAGAGCGCAAAGGATGACAGCACCGAGGCGGTCGGGCGAAGCGTGTTGAGAAGGTGCTGATAGCCGGACAAGGGAAAGGTTTTGGAGTCTTTCACCGTGTTGTCCGCCGCGCGTTCAAACACGCGCTGCCACTTCCCCTGACCCTGCGGCTTCTGCCGCAACGTCTCGTTTTCGATCCGCTGAGCCTGGCCGTTCTTCATCTCGATCGAAAACTCGTAGCGATAAAGGCCTTCCTCAACGGGAGCGCCGTCCTGAATGCGCTTCATGGTGTCGGGCGAAAGGTTCATGACGCCGCCGAGCTCGATCGCCAGGCGGATCGGCCGCGAGGCAGACTCGACGTCGTTGAACCGTTCGCATGGAAAGCCCGTGCGTTGCGCGCTGTCGCGGATCATCGAGACGATGAATTCGAGGGCCCGCAGAACCGTCGTCTTGCCCGAGGCGTTGGCGCCCAGAATGGCCACTACCTTGGGAGCACGTTGCTCCGAGCCGGCGAAGAGCGGCGCGTAGCGGCCCTCCGGGTCAGGCACATTCGGCGCGACCGTCAAGTCGATGACCTGGCGGTCGCGAACCGAATAGAAGTTCTCGATCTCGAGCCTGTACAACATGGGATGTCTCCAGGCCGATCATAGTAGCATTATTAACAAATTATCGTCAAAGTATCTACTATATCAGGATCATGTGCTTCTAAAGCCTTGGCGAGGGGGTCGAGTTTGTGGCCCATTTCGCCAGATACTCCCTCTGTTCTTTCCGGCTCGAGCGCCGATACCCTCCTGCTGGATGGCGGCAGCAGCATTCGTTCAATGCAGGGTCGCGCCGGCGACGAAGGCAGCCCTGCGTGCCGCTGCGCATCGGCAGCAGCTCACCGAGTCGGCGCTGCTCAAACGGATGCTGCTCGTGCTGCTGTCCGATGCCGCATCCGTCACCGAACCGCAGCTAACGATGGGACCCGGACTACCGCATATTCAGCGACGTGCCCGACTCTCCGTGCGGCTGACGGGTGATGACCGGATACTGCTCATCGAGCGGGCCAGAGCTCGAGGGATGGCCCCAGCCTCATATGTCTCGACGCTAATCCGCGCGCATCTGCGCGCCGTGACACCCATACCAACCGAGGACCTGCGCTCACTTCGGGCCGCCAGCGCCGAGGTTGCTGCCTTTGGCCGCAACATCAATCAGATTGCGCGTGAGCTGCAATCGGGCAGGATTCCAGCCGGAACGCAACTGCCGGATCTCGGAGCCTTTCTGAGACTCTGCAAGAGGCTGCACGCCCATTTCCAGGACTACGTCCGCCGAAACGCGGCCAGCTGGAGCAGTGGTCATGCCCCGCCACCGGCACAACCCTGAGCTGGCGTTCACTCTCGTCAGCCACGGGCGAGCCGGTCCGCACCGTACTGACCGCTTCTCGCCGATCCAGATCGCGCAGATCGCTCGCACCGTCAGGGGCACCCCGGAGGTTACGGTGAAGGTGACCGGCGGCGCCAAGAGCGTCAAGGCGGCAAAGGCGCACTTCAGCTATCTGTCGCGAGGAGAGTTCAGCATCGAGACCGACCAAGGCGAACAGGTCAAGGGCTCCGGTCGCGAACTCCTGGACGACTGGGATCTTGATTTCGAGGCGACGTTGGGAACCGCGCCGTACGCCAGGACCGCGGGTCGCCAGCCCGTCAAGCTCACGCACCACGTTGTGCTCTCGATGCCGGCCGGGACCCCCGCACAGGGCTTGCTTGAGGCGAGCAGGAACTTTGCACGCGAGCAGTTCGCGCTAAACCACCGCTACGCCATGGTGCTTCATACCGACCAGCCGCACCCTCACGTGCACCTGGTCGTCAAGGCGGTGAGCGAGCAGGGACGTCGGTTGAATATTCGCAAGGCGACGCTGCGAGGCTGGCGGCAGGAGTTTGCGCGACATCTGCGGGAGCAGGGCATCGCCGCCAATGCCACGACCCGGACCGAACGTGGAATCACCCAAAAGTGGCAGCTCGACGGCATTTACCGGGCAGCTCATGCAGGGCGCTCAGAGCTCCTGCGGGGCCGGGTCATGTCAGTGGCCGCGGACCTTCGCGCTGGGGGCCTGAAGCCGGAGCCCGGGAAGGCTGGCCTTGTGGCGACGCGTGCGTGGGTGCGACAGGCGTGGCACGAGATCGGGGATGCCCTAAAGCGCCAGGGTCACTCGGAGCTGGCCGCTGAGGTCGCGCGGTTTGTCCAACATATGCCGGCGGTCTTGACGGACCGGGAACGGATTGCCCGGGGCCTCATCGAGCACGTTCGGCAAAATAGGTCTCCGTCGCGCGAAGGGCCGACCCGCTAAAGGGGGTTGGTTCTTCTGCCTGCCCGTCGGTAATCCCATTCCAAGGTGCCGCGACCGTTCAATTTCCTGGCGCTGATCCCTCCCTATCGCATAGAGTCCGTAACGTTTGGGAGTGGATATAGATAGATGGCAGGATAGCCTTTCGGCTGCTGTTGTCACACAACGTGGTCGCGCCTTATGGGAGCAGAGCGGACGGATGAAACTGTGGGTGGGCCTGACTGACAAGGACTGGTTCAATCAATTGAGCCGAGTCCGGCCGGATGAGGTGAATTTCTGGCAGCCAAGCGGTTCACGCATCTTCCGAGCTCTGCGGCCTGGAGAGCCATTTCTCTTCAAGCTGCATAGTCCCAACAATTTCATCGTCGGCGGAGGCCTGTTTGTACGCTATTCGGTGCTACCGACGTCGCTCGCTTGGGATGCCTTCCTGGAAAAGAACGGTGTCAACTCACTACAGGAGTTGCGAACGCGCGTCCGCCGCTACCGTCGCGATGACCAGAGTCTGGATCCGGAGATAGGCTGTAATGTCCTGGTCGAGCCGTTCTTCCTGGAGCGCACGGCCTGGATACCGATTCCCGAGGGCTGGTCACGCAACATCGTCCAAGGGAAGAGCTACGATACTGCCACGCCGGACGGCCAGCAGCTCTGGGACGCCGTCAGGCCCGCTCTGTCCCACAGGACGTCCGACGGCGACGTGGTTGCAGAAACCACAGGTCGTTACGGCGAGGAATACCTGACCCGCGGGCGCCTCGGTCAGGGTGCTTTCAGGGTTCTCGTGACCGACGCCTATCAGCGCCGCTGCGCGGTGACTGGGGAGCGGACCCTCCCGGTCCTCGAGGCCGCCCACATCCGACCCTATGCGTTGGCGGGTCCGCACCAGATCAGCAACGGAATTCTGCTGCGTTCCGACCTGCACAAGCTATTCGATCTCGGCTACATCACTGTGACGCCGGAACGGAGGTTGGCAGTGAGCTCGCGCCTAAAGGCCGAGTGGCACAATGGCCGCGAATACTATGCGCATCATGATCAACCGCTGCGCTTTGAACCGGCGGATCTGGAAAGCCGGCCAGGCGCCGAATTTCTGAAATGGCACAACGAGTATTGCTTCAGGCCGTGATGGCCGCGCTGCGACAGGGGGCTTCGGCTAAATCGCTTGTGGGGTCGAGCGGCGCAAGCCGAGCCTGAGCCGCTGGTGGCGGCTGGCCGCTTTAATCTTTTGTCCCAGATGCTATCGACACAGTTCATGGCGAAGCCGTGGCGGGTTCGCGAAACCTGTGAATCCATAGCCGAGAGAGCAGAAATATCACCAGAATTGGCGTGAGCAGCACAAGAGTTGGTGCCTTCGACTCGACGCTGTGGATGGCCACGATCGGCCACATAGACGCGTTTGCGAGCACGCTGGCGATCAGGAAAAAAGAGAGCCTATGGCGCAAGCGCCTTCTGGTTGCTCCTATGAATACCAGAACTATTAGCTCCGGCACGGCCAGCAAGATCAACACGAGCCCTACGCCGCCCACGACGCCAAGTGTCCCGTATGCCTTTAGGCCGTTCAAGAAGGGGCGCTGTCCTGCTTGAATCGCGTTTAGCCATTTGGCCACCTGCGGTCGTCCAGGAGCCCAGAAGGACTGAACTTCCGTCAGATATTGTTCCACCGGGTGCACTTGGCCAAGGCGCAGCAGCTGGTTTGCCAAATCGAGGTTCGGTCCGAGGTTATTTTCAATCGGGGAGCCCGGATTGTTGCCCGAACGCAGCAGAAATTCATCGGCTGCAGCCAAATCCCCCCGGCGTAGACTCAGAAGTCCCAGGTAGCGATTTGCGTTCTCGATGGCATCGCCGTAGGTCCAGTCGCATGGATACTGCGAGGCAAGATGCAATTCTTCGGTGGCAAGGGATTCAACCTCGGTGTCGTTACCATTTAAGTAGGCCCTGTGTAGCTGCTGCGGTATTGCGCGGAAGCGATCGAGTGAGGGATCGTGCCGAGCGGCTGCCGCAGCGGCTAGTGAGATCTTGGAATGAGCATCCTTACTGCAAGAGGAGGATTCCGCTGCAAGGAGCGTTACTGGCAACCAGAGAGCTGTGACGAATGCGATCAGTACTCTGAAGGCCATTGTATGCTCCCTACTGTCGTTCGCACTCGGCGACGTTTCTACTGTATCGCCAGCCAGACCCGGCTGGCGTTGTCACGACGTTGAGGAGTGGTCATTCCGTCCCCCACTCGTGAAGTACAAAATGGCCAGAATCGGGAAATTTAGAAACCCGAGCCAGACCTGGTTCCAGGTCACGCCGAGCTCGAATTCGTTGACGCAGGCTGCGACCACTGTTATCACGAGTACTCCCCACAGACCCCACTGCCTGTGTCGCCAGAGCGCAAGCGCGCAAGCGATGTTTGCCAATGGGATGATAGTGGATACGGTGAGCTGCCCTTGACTCACGTGTGGGAGACCCACTTGGACTACGGGCAAAACAGAGGGGCCGAACATAAGGAGAACAACTGCTAGCAGTGCATTGAGGGCGATCATTAAAGCCAAATACCACTTCAACAGCGACGGAGCTTTCTCGCGCAGTTTGCTGATGAGGCGTTCCTCACAGGCGGCCCACAGACAACCGAGTGCCCAAGTTAAAGTGGGCTGCCCCCCATCGAGGTGCTCGAATTCATGCTCCATGGCCTGCGCCCACTCGGGGCGCACGGGTCGCAAAATGCTTGCCGCAAGACGCAGGATCAAGCGGGCAATTCGCACCGATACCCCTTATGGAACGTTCACGTGGCAGGGCTAGGGTGCCGACGCGGGATCGACCTGGCAGCAGATACAGCGGCGTTTCGTGCTACCTGCATTCCCTTGGTACTTAGTCGATAGGCATGGCGGGGCGGCCTTCCGGGCCGTTCGGGGTCCTGCCATTTCGAATCCAGTAGGCCCTGATCGCTCAGGCGTATGAGTAGTGGATACAGAGTGCCTGAGGTAAGGCCCGTCTGTTTGGAGAGATCATAGCCATAACGCCAAACGTGCGGCTCCGCCAGCAGTGCTGCCAGCAACTGGCGCGTTTGCACAGAGGCATTCGGAGTTCTGGCCACCAGCTAATATAAACATATGTCGAGTTATGCCGCAACAAGTTACACTGCGCCGTCGCCTGACTGAAGCGATTTGAGATGCGGTTGATTTAAGGAGCGACTGGCGGTGATCTATCGCAGGCAACGTTGGGGAAGTTAGTCAACCCTTCGGCGAGGCGTCATGAGTGCCGATCCCCGAGTCCCCGAGTTGCGTTGTCCGCACGTTTTCCAGAGCGAAGCCCGCCGATGCAGCAAGTAACTGAATAATATTTTTGGGTCTTCCGGCAAACGAGTGGGTAAAAGGTGATCATTTTTTGCTCAAAGCTTGGGCAGCATGCAAGTGAGGACCTTCAAGCGAAGGTATTCCTCGTCGCGCAGTCCGTAAGCCCGGCGCTGG
>JASHPX010000281.1 GCA_030037905.1 Gammaproteobacteria bacterium | reverse complement strand
GCGCGGAAGCGGGCGCGACCCCGGCGAAGATTGAGGTGTAATGATCGTTCGAGTAGGCGCCATCGATGAACTTCCAGGCCGTGCCGGTCTTCCCGGCGACGCGATAGCCTGGAATGCGTGCCTGCACGCCCGTGGCTCCCTCCTGGGTGGTGACGGCCTCGAGCAGATCGACCAGCTGGCGCGCGACTCGCTCGGGTAGCACACGCTCACCCGGTGGGGCATCGTCGACCCGAAGAATCGATACCGGCCGGCGCACACCCATCGCCCCGAGCGTGGCGTAGGCCGAGGCGAGTTGCAGCGGCGTGACCGAGATGCCGTAGCCGTGCGAGAGCGTGGCGATCGTGATCGCGCGCCAGTGCGCATAGTTGCTGAACACTCCGGCCGACTCGCCCGGAAAAGCGCTGTCGGTGATCTGGCCGAAGCCGAAGTCGTGCAGCGTCGTCCAGATCTGTCGCGGCTGCAGCTGCAAGGCGAGTTTGGCCATCCCGACGTTGGAAGACTTCGCGAGGATCGTGGCCAGACCCACCGTGCCGAGGTCGTGCTCATCCTGGAAGGTGCGATCGCCGACCTGGATGAAGCCGGGGCTGGTGTCGATGAGACTGTGCGGCCCGAAGCGGCCCGAGGCCAGCCCTGCCGCGACGATGAACGGTTTGATGCTCGAGCCCGGCTCGAACAGATCCGTGACCGCGCGGTTGCGATAATCGCCCGGTGAGAGCTGATCGCGGTCGTTCGGATTGAAGGCCGGCTGGTTGACCATGGCGAGGATCTCGCCGGTATCCACGTCGATGACCACCACCGAGCCGGCGTGCGCACGGTTGGCGAGCACTGCGCTCTCGAGCTCGCGGTAGGCGAGATATTGGATGCGCAGGTCGATGCTCAGCGCCAGATCCCGGCCCGGGCGCACCGGGCGGATGCTGTCGACGTCCTCGACCACCTGGCCAGTGCTGTCCTGAATCACGCGCTTCGCGCCGTCCTGACCGGCGAGCCAGCTGTCGAATGCCAGCTCCAGGCCATCCTGTCCGGTGTCGTCGATGCTGGTGAAGCCGACCACGTGTCCGGTGACCTCTCCAGCCGGGTAGTAGCGGCGGTACTCGCGCGCGAGGTTCACCCCGGCAAGATCCAGCGCCGCAACGCGTCGCGCCTGCGCAGGAGCCACGCCACGCGCCACATACAGGAACTGACGGTCCATGTTGCTGGTCACGCGGCGCATCAGCTCCGCGCGATCCAGTCCGAGCACGCGCGCCAGCTGCGGCAGATCCTGTACGTCGCCATCGAGCGCCACCGGATCGATCCACACGGAGTCCACCGGTGTGCTCACGGCGAGCGGCTCGCCGTTGCGATCAGTGATGTCGCCGCGGTGCGCCGGGATGGAGGCCACGCGCGAGAAGCGCGCATCCCCCTGCTGCGTGAGGAAGCTGTGATCCACCAGCTGCAGGTCCACCGCACGCCCGAGCAACCCCAGCGCCGCGAGCCCCAGCAGCGCGAACGTGAACATCAGCCGCGCACGATGCGAATACGCGCCCCCGCGCCCGCGAGCGCCCGCACCGCGGCCGGCGCTGCGCTCGGCATGTCCGCCGCGGCGGCGCGCGCGGCGTCGTTGCAGCAGCCCTGCCGGTTTCCTGCGCCTCATGGTGTGAGGATCACGATGTCGTGCGGATCGGGCCGGCTCATGTGCAGCCGCTCGGTGGCGACGCGCTCGACCAGCGCGTAGGTCGACCAGGCGCCCTGCTCGAGCTGCAGGCGCCCCCAATCGTCGTCGAGCGCATTGCGCGCCTCGTCCAGATGATCGAGCTGCACGAACAGCGCACGGGCGCGGTACTTGGCATAGATCGCGCCGGCCGCCGAGACCAGCACCGCGCACCACAGGAGCGGCAGCGCCACGAGCAGCATGCGCCGGGAAGCGCTCATGCTCATGCGCCTGCCGGCCGTTGCACGGGCTGCTGCTCCGGCGAGAGCCGCTCGGCGACGCGCAGCAGCGCGCTGCGCGCGCGGGGGTTGGCGGCGATCTCCTGCGCGCCCGGGCGCTGCTGGCGGCCTACCCGCCGCAGCGTCAGAGGCGCCACCGCCCGGATCTGCGCTTCGCGCAGCGGTAGCGCAGCCAGACTTGCGTCGACCTGCGCCTGGCCGCGGATGAATTGCTTGACGAGCCGATCCTCGAGCGAATGAAAGCTGATCACCGCGAGGCGAGCGCCAGGCCGCAGCAGCGACACGGCCTGTTCGAGGCCACTCTCGAGCTGCTCGAGCTCGTCGTTGACGTGCATGCGCAGCGCCTGAAACGTGCGCGTCGCAGGGTGTTTGCCGGGCTCGCGCGTGCGCACGGTGTGCGCTACCAACTCGGCCAGCTCGGCCGTGCGGGTCAGCGGCCGCACGGCGCGCGCCTGCACGATCGCCGTGGCGATGCGGCCGGCGAAACGCTCCTCCCCGAGTGTCGCGATCACGCGGCGAATCTCGTCGCGGCTCGCCTCGGCGAGCCACACGGAAGCAGGCCGGCCGTGCGTCGGGTCCATGCGCATATCGAGCGGACCATCGCGGCTGAAACTGAAGCCGCGCGCCGGATCATCGAGCTGCGGCGAGCAGACACCCAGATCGAACAGCACCCCGTCGCAGTAGGCGTCCGGCAGGTGCGCTCGCACCGTGTCCGCGAGGCGGGCGAATTCGCCCGGTAGCAGGCACAGACGCGGCTCATGCGCGAAGCGCATGCGTCCCGCGGCGATCGCCGCGGGGTCGCGATCGAGCGCGACGACCCGGCCTCGTGGGCCGAGCGCCTGCAGGATACGTGCGCTGTGCCCGCCGCGCCCGAAGGTCGCATCGACGTATATTCCGGCGGGAAACACGGCCAGCGCCGCGAGCACTTCCTCGACCAGCACCGGCGTGTGCTCATCGGCCATGTGCGCATCTAGCGTGTGCTCCCCCGGCGTGTGCTAGCCCGGCGTGTGCTCGCGTGATCATCCAGATGCTCGTTTCAACCCCCTGCTCTGCACGCCGCTTCAAAGCGACAGCGAATCCAATTGCCCCGGCAGCTGTGTGCTCGAGGTCTCGCTCTTCAGCCACGCGTCACGACGCTCGTTCCAGCGCGTCTCGTCCCACAGCTCGCACCGGCTGCCCTGCCCGATCAGCACCGCATGCCGGTTGAGTGCCGCCAGCTCGCGCAGTTCCGGGGGCAGCAGCAGCCGGCCGTGCCCGTCGAGCACCAGGTCCGTGGCATGACCCACCATCAGTCGCTGCAGGCGACGCGACTCGGGCTGCAGGCTCGGCAGCTCCATGAGGCGGCGCTCGACCAGCTCCCAGTCATTCAGGGGGTAGATCAGCAGGCATTGCCCATCGAGGTCCAGGGTGACCACGACCTGTCCCTGGGAGCGCTCCAGCAGCCGCTCACGGTAGCGCGTGGGGACAACCACGCGTCCCTTATCATCCAGGGTGATTTTTGCTGCGCCGCGAAACACGAGAGACCGAAAGGGTGGTGCAGACCACCCATTCCCTCCCACTTTTTCCCACTTGCCGCCACTATAGGAACGGCCGCCCCGTCCGTCAACGGTTTTTGAGGGAATTTTTTTAAGTGGCGTATGGACTTACGCGCTCGAGGCTCGAACCCAGGTCGCACTTCGCCGGTGCTTCTTTTACGATCATGGAGTTGAGCTGAAAAGCTCAAATTTTTTTCATTTTTGTCGTGCGCCGCGGCGGCGCGAAGCGGCAGGACGCGGCACGACGCGGCACGACGCGGCGGAGAGCCGGCCTGTAAGCCGGGTTCTGTCTTGAGCAGTCATTCCTCTGGGACGTGCGTCACCGCACGCCTCGAGCGGCCTACCCGGAAGCACGCGCGGGCGTTCGCTGCAGCCCGAAATGCGGCTGCGACTTCCCTATTTGGCCTTGCTCCAGGTGGGGTTTGCCGTGCCGTCGATGTTGCCACCGACGCGGTGCGCTCTTACCGCACCATTTCACCCTTGCCAGCACCGTTGCCGGCGCTTCGGCGGTTTGCTTTCTGTTGCACTGTCCGTGGGCTCGCGCCCCCCAGGCGTTACCTGGCACCCTGCCCGCCGAGCCCGGACTTTCCTCCACGTTCGAAAACGCAGCGACTGCCCGGCCGGCTCTCCGCTCGGGCACGATAGCGGCTTCGCCCCGGTCGCTCAATCCCCGTGACGCAGGCGGCGCGCAAGCTCGTAGGCCGCGCTGCGGGGTACGCCGGAGAGCTGCGCCGCGATCGCGGCGGCGCGCGCCGGCGGCAGCTCCGGCAACAGCAGCTCGAGGGTGCGTGCGAGCAGCGTCTCATCGCCCCCGGGGGCTGCGACGCTTGTGGATCCGATGCCGCGGCCTGCGACCAGCAGCGTGATCTCTCCGCGGCTCATGTGCTCGTCCATGCGCGCGGCGGCTGCCAGCTCACCGAGCGTGCCGCGGTGAATGGTCTCGTGCAGCTTCGTGAGCTCGCGCGCCACTACGGCGCCTCGCTGCGCTCCGAGCAACTCTGCCATGTCCGTGAGCGTCGCGCCGATGCGATGTGGCGCCTCGAAGAACACCAGCGTGCGTGGCTCGCCGGCGAGCTGCGCGAGCGCTGCGCGCCGCGCGGCGGCACGCGCCGGCAGAAATCCCTCGAACACGAATCGATCGGTGGGCAGGCCGGCGACGCTCAGCGCCGCGGTCAGCGCCGACGGGCCCGGTATCGCGCGCACCGCGATGCCCTCTGCAGCGGCGGCACGCACCAGAGCAAAGCCGGGATCCGACAGCAGCGGCGTGCCGGCATCGCTGACCAGTGCCACGACCTTGCCGGCGCGCAACTCGTCGATGAGGTGCTGCAGACGCCGCGCTTCGTTGTGCTCATGCAGCGACAGCAGTGGCGAGGCCACGCCCAGCGAGCGCAGCAGCTGCCCCGTGCGCCGCGTGTCTTCGGCCGCGACCAGATCCGCATCGGCGAGCGCCTGGCGCGCACGCGCGGATAGATCGGCGAGATTGCCGATCGGCGTGGCCACGACATCGAGCCTGCCGCCCGTGGCGCGCGCCGCGGCACCGTGATTCGCTGGGATGTGATCGGGCCGAGCCACTATAATTCTCAGCTTGCAGGGCACGGTATCGATGATGCAACTGAAAACGTATTTTCTGCGCGGCCGCTGGCTGCTGATGGGTGCGGCGCTGCTGCTCAGCGCCTGCCTGAGCCTGCCGCCCGTGGCCACACCGGGCGCACCAGAATCGCAGAGTGCAGCTCAGCTGTCGCGCCGCGGCGAGCACGCACGAGCCGCGAGTGCCTATGAAGCCCTCGCCGCCAACGGGGCGCCCGATACGCGCTCGCAGCTGCTGCTGTCGGCTGCGCGTGAGTGGCTGGCCGCCGCCCGGCCCGCCGATGCCGCGCGCGATCTGGATGCCATCAATGCACCTGCCGGCAGCCTACAGGCCTACGAGCGCGCGCTGCTCGGCGCCGAGGTCTCCCTCGGATTGCACCGCCCGCAAGTGGCATGGCGGCAGATCGGCGCCTTATCGCCGGCCGGCGCACCGGCGGTGGCACTGGAGTATTACTCGCTGCGCATGCGCATCGCGTTCGCGGCGGACCTTCCCGTCGAGGGGATCCACGCTGAAATATCCTCCGAGCGCTATGTCGCCGGCAATGCGCAGCGGCTGCAGCTGCGCTCGCAGTTGCTCGCGGCGCTGCTGGATGCGCGTGAGCGCGGCGTGAGCCTCGCGCCCGGCGGGGAGCGCGATCCGATCGTGCGCGGCTGGCTCGAGCTGGGCGCTACCGCGGCCCCTTCCGGCGCCGTGTCGCTCAACAGCGCAGCGCTTGCGGCCCGCTGGCGCGCACGCTATCCGGATCATCCGGCCGGCGCGATCCTCGCTCAGGCCTTTCCCGCGCCACTGGGTAGCACTGCGCCGGGCAGCCGACTCGCCTTGCTGCTGCCGCTGACCGGACCCAACGCGGCCGACGGCGCGACCGTGCGCGACGGTTTCCTCAGTGCGCTCTACCAGGTGCCTGCCGCGAGCCGCCCGCCGCTGCGCCTGTACGACACCGCGGCACTCCCGGCGGTGCAGGCTGTCATGCAGGCGCGCACCAACGGCAGTACTTTCATCGTCGGTCCCCTGCTGCCCGATGCGGTCGCGGCGGTGGCGAATCTGGGGGCCGAGCCGATCCCGCTGCTCGCGCTGAACTATCTGCCCGATGGCCAGGCGGCCCCCGGCGGTGTGTATCAATTTGCGCTCTCACCCGACGACGAGGCGCGCATGGCGGCCCAGCGTATCCTCGCGGACGGCCGTCAGCACGGCATCATCGTGGTGCCGCGTAATGCGTGGGGCACACGTGTCGCGACCGCGTTCGAGCGCGAGCTCACCCTCGGGGGCGGCAGTGTGATCGCCGAGGCCACCTACGACCCGGCCGGACACGACTATGGCGATGAGCTGAAGAGCATCCTGGGTATCGATGACAGCCAGGCCCGGCACGACCGCCTGGAGCGGGTCCTCGGGACGAAATTGAACTTCGTGCCCCGCCACCGCGGCGATATCCAGTTCGTTTTCATCATCCCGTACGCGCCGTACGGCCCGATCAATGCGCGGCTGATCGAGTCACAGCTGCGCTACTACTACGCACCCGATATTCCCAGCTACTCGATCCCCGAAGCCTATGAGCCCGACACGCTCGACGCCAACCAGGACATCGATGGCCTGATGTATCCCGATATGCCGTGGATGGTCGACGCACAGGGAGCGGTGGCGGATCTGCGCAGCAGCATCGGGCAGGCCTGGGGCAATCGCGCCGACTGGCACAGCCGGCTGTTCGCATTCGGATACGATGCCTGCCAGCTGATGCTGGCCATGTCGGCCCCCTACAGCAATCCCAGCAGCGTGCAGATCGACGGACTCACCGGCCAGCTGCACTTCGACGCCGACCGGCGCGTGCAGCGCGATCTGATCTGGGTGCGCATCGATAACGGTGATCCGAGACCCCTGGCCGCCAGCGCAGCGCCCGCGCCCGCGGCAACGCCGCTCAGGACTGCCCCGCAGGCGCTGCTCGCGCCGCGACGCGACGCATTTCAGCGTTGACGCACACGTTTTGCGGCTGCCGCGGGCCTGCCGGCTCGCGGCACACTGCACACTCCATGGCCATCGCCACGAACGAACGGCAGCGGCGCGGCGTGCTCGCCGAGGCGCGTGCCGCCCGGCTCCTGCAGCAGTCCGGCTTCAGAATCCTGGTGCGCAACTATCGTTGCCGCGGAGGAGAGCTCGACATCGTCGCGCGCCGCGGCAATTTGCTGGTGATCGCCGAAGTGCGGCTGCGATCCAGCAGCGCCTTCGGCGGCGCCGCGCACAGCATCAGCACTGCAAAGCGCCGCCGCCTGTTGTTTGCCGCACGTCACCTGCTCGCGCGCCGTCCGGCACTGGCGCGGCTGAACGTACGCTTCGACGCGCTGCTGACGTGCGGCGCCGCTGCGCCGATCGAGTGGCTCGAGGCGGTGATGTGATGACGCCTGCGCGCGCCGCGGCCGCGCTGCGGCCGGCGCTTACTTGACGACCGTGAGTTTCGCGCGGCGCTTTGCGGCGGGCGTGCCGGGAGCGGCGGCCGGTCCCGGCGGCGGCTCGTCGCGCTCGTTTTCGGAGAAGATCATCCCCTCGCCGGTTTCGCGCGCATAGATGCCCAGAATCGACTGGATGGGTACGGTGACGTGATGGACCACGCCGGCGAAGCGCGCATCGAACTGCACCACGTCGTTCCTCAGCTGCAGGCGTTGCGTGGCCGAAGCCGACAAGTTCAGCACGATCTTGCCGTCCTTGACGTAAGCGGCGGGCACCTCGACACCAGCCTGCTGCGCATCCACGATCACGTGCGGCGTATAGCCGCTGTCGCTGATCCACTCGTGCATCGCGCGCAGCAGGTAAGGCCGGCGTGGAACCGCAGTGCGCTCGCCCGCACCGGCGTCTCTGGGCGTCATCACTCGGCCCTCATCACTCGACCCTCTTCACTCGGCCCTCATCTTGCGCTCCGCCTCGGAGAGGCTCGCGCGAAACGAGGGGCGCACGAACGCGTTCGCCGCGTAGCGTGCCAGAGCCTGCGCCTGCGGCGGCAGGTCGATCTCATAGTGGCGCAGCCGCCAGAGGATCGGGGCGATGCTGGCATCCACCAGTGAGAACTCGTCGCTGAGAAAATACGGCTTGACCTTGAACACGTCGGCGCTCTGCAGGATGGCCTCGCGCAGAATCTTGCGATCGCGGGCGACGTGCTTTTTGTCGTGATCCTCGTCGATCTGCTGGGCGAGGCCGTACCAGTCGCGCTCGATGCGGTACAGCGCCAGGCGGAACTGCGCCCGCAGGATCGGATCCACCGGCATCAGCGGAGGGTGCGGGAAGCGCTCATCGAGGTACTCGATGATGACGCGCGAGTCGTACAGCACCAGATCCCGGTCCACGAGCGTGGGCAGGCTATGGTAGGGATTCAGATCGAGCAGATCCTCCGGATAGCGGCCGGGCACCACATCGATGACGTCGATCTCGACGCCCTTCTCGGCCAGTACGATGCGCGTGCGATGACTGTGCGGCTCTTCCGGGGCCGAGAACAGTGTCATGACTGAGCGGCGCGTCATGCATCAGCCCTCCTCTGGCGGGGCACCAGCCCGGCACGAGCCTGGCGACTCCGAGCGAGCCGGCGACGGGGGATTCTGCTCAATGCACGTCTTTCCAGTATTCCTTCTTCAGCAGCCAGGCGAATCCGGTGAGCGCCAGCAGGAACAGCACGACCCAGTATCCGAGGCTGCGGCGCTCCACCTGCGCGGGCTCGCCGACGTAATCGAGGAAATTGACGGTATCGCGTACGAACTGATCGAACTGGTCTGGCGTCATGTTGCCCGGCGAGACGGTCACGAAGTGGTCGAATATCTGCTCGGTGGTGCCGTCGGGCATCTTCACGGTGCGAAATACCGCCTGCTTGACCCCCTCGAGATCGGAGAGCACGTCGGGCATCGCTACATTGGGGTCGGCCAGATTATTGCTGTGGGTGGTGCTGGTCGGATCCTCGTAGAAGGTCTTCAGGTACTGATAGATGAAATCCGTTCCGAGGTAGCGCGTGATGTTCGATAGATCCGGAGGCGCCTTGCCGAACCACGCCTCTGCGTCCGAAGGGGGCATCGGAGAGCTGATGTAATCCAGGTTGGTGCTGCCCGGCGGCACCAGGTTTTCGTTCAGCACCGCATCCGGGATCTTCAGATCCGTCGCCATGCGCTGGTAGCGCTCGTACTGCAGCGAGTGGCAACCCTCGCAGTAGTTCATGAAATTGCGGGCGCCGCGCTGCAGGGAAGACAGATCGGCGACGTTGTTGCCCGCGCTCCAGGCCTGCCAGTCCACCGGCGCGCTCGCACGGGAAGCTTCAGCGGCGTGGGCGCCTAGGGGAACGGCGCCCAGCGCCAGCGCGAGCCCCAGCAGCCTCAGAGCAGGCGACTTCAACGGCAGCTTAATCATGGACATGGAATCTGACTCTGTCGGGGACCGGCTTGACCGGATCAATGCGCGAGTAGAAGGGCATCAGCACGAAGAAGGCAAAGTAGCCTCCTATGAATACTCTGGATATCTCCACGACCCCCGGTGTCACAGACTGCCTGCCCAGGTACATCAGGGCGAGAAACGACACCGTAAAGATGGCCAGAAAGATCTTGTAGATCCAGCCGCGATAGCGGATCGACTTCACCGGCGAGCGATCCAGCCAGGGCAGGAAGAAGTACACCAGCAGCGACAGCAGCAGCGCCAGCGCCCCGACGCCCTTGTTCGGGAAGGAGCGCAGGATCGCGTAATACGGCGTGAAGTACCACGCGGGGACGATATCCGCCGGCGTGGATACCGGGTCCGCGGGCGTGAAGTTCGCAGGCTCGAGGAACAGCCCGTTGAAGGTCGGAATTTCGAACACCACCAGTGCGAATATGGTCAGAAAGGCGCAGATGCCGACGAGGTCCTTCACCGTGTAGTACGGGTGGAACGGAATGCCGTCGAGCGGCTTGCCCCTGGCGTCCTTGTGCGCCTTGATCTCGATGCCGTCGGGATTGTTGGATCCCGAATGCCGCAGTGCCACAAGATGCAGCACCACCAGCAGCAGCAGGATCAGCGGAATCGCCGCCACGTGCAGCGCGAAAAAGCGATTCAGCGTGGCATCGGACACGCCGTAGTCGCCACGGATCCACTGCACCAGGCCCCCGCCGATGAGCGGAACGGTGCCGAAGATGTTGATGATGACCTGCGCCGCCCAGTACGACATGTTGCCCCAGGGCAGCACGTAGCCCATGAACGCCTCGGCCATGAGCGCGAGGTAGATGATCATGCCGAACAACCACAGCAGCTCGCGTGGAGTCTTGTAGGAACCGTAGATCATTCCGCGGTAGATGTGCAGATAGATGACCACGAAGAAGGCCGAGGCTCCGGTGGAATGGATGTAGCGGATCAGCCAGCCGAAGTCGACCTCGCGCATGATGTAGTTGATCGACTGGAAGGCGGTAGCCGCACCCGGCTTGTAGAACATCGTCAGGAAGATGCCGGTCAGCAGCTGGATGACCAGCACCACGATGGCGATGAAGCCGAAGAAGTACCAGAAGTTGAAGTTCTTCGGCGCGTAGTAGTCGAGCGCCTGGCTGCGGATGAAGCTCTCGGCCGGAAAGCGCTTGTTGATCCAGGCCCAGAGCCCCCCCTGGGCGACGGCTACCGAGCGCTCCTGATCGTACTGATGGTCCGATACGTCATGGTCCGATACGTCTGGCATCAGGCGCTCTCCTGCGTCGAGCCGTTGTCCGTACCGATCACGAGCGCGGTCGGGGTACGGTAGCTGTAAGGGGGCACCACCAGGTTGGCCGGGGCCGGCGAGCCGTCGAACACGCGTCCGGCCATGTCATAACGCGACCCGTGACACGGGCAGCGGAAACCGCCTGGCCAGTCCGGCCCGATCGTGGGGTCGCCCGGATCGAAGACAGCCTTGGGCAGGCAGCCCAGATGGGTGCAATAACCGATGGTCACCAGGAACTCTGCGGTACGCGAACGCATCTCATTCTTGGCATAGGCCGGTTGATCGGACGCGTCCGAATGGGGATCCTTCAGTTGAGCATCGTTCTTGGACAGCGCGTCGACGAGATTCTTCGGGCGGCGCACGATGTAGATCACCTGCTGCCGCCATATCGAGGTGATCAGCTGGCCCTCCTCCATCTTGGACAGATCCACCTCGACGGGTGCGCCCAGCGCCAGCGCTCGCTCGGAAGGATTCCAGGACTCCACGAACGGCACCGCAGTGCAGACCACACCCACCGCGGCAGTCACCCCGGTAGCCAGCGTGAGGAACTTCCTGCGGGTCGCATCGACTTCGTCGGCCGCGGCGGCCGCGGCCATTACACCAACTTCATTCATGTTCCTCTCTCATACGCATCGGCGCCTGGCGGGCGCCTGATCCGTGCTGCGCTCGCTCGAGGACGCTACGTAAACGTCAGGAAGTGTCGCATTATACACAATCGTCCGGGCGTACCGGCCGGTGTCGCGGATCATCAGAGCATTGCTCGGGGCTCGCCCTGTCCATGAAGGCATTCGGTTTTCTCGGCCGCGCAGCACTGTTCATCGCCGGCAGCGTCATCGGCGGCCTCGCACTCGCATTCGTCATCGTCTTCATCCATCCGCAGCTGCTGCTGCAGCCCGCCGGTGTGGGCCCGGCCGCCGCGAGCGCGGCCGCCGGCACGACGCTCGCGCAGTCGAGCGCCGTGCCCACGGTACGCGACGTGCGCGAGGCAGGGGCGCCCGATCAGTCGGCCGGGGGCGGCATCGGCGGCACACCCGCACGCCAGGCAGACGCGGCGGCGATGCCCGACAACACCGGCTCCTACGCTGCCGCGGTGCGGCGCGCCGCGCCGGCCGTCGTCAACATCTCCACGCGCCGGCTGATCACCGAGCAGATACAGCCTTCGCTGCCCGATCAGCTGTTCGGCGATCTGCAGCCCTTTTATCGCCAGCGCATGCTGAGCGCGCTCGGCTCCGGCGTGATCGTGGACTCCGCCGGTCACGTCGTCACCAACAACCACGTCATCGACAACGCCGACACGATCATGGTGTACCTGGACGACGGGCGCGTGAGCTCCGCGACGGTCGTGGGCCGCGATCCGGAGACCGATCTGGCGTTGCTGCAGATCAAGCTGAAGAATCTGCCGGTGATGCCGTTCGGCCGTTCGGACATGCTGCAGGTCGGCGACCCGGTGCTGGCGATCGGCGATCCGCTGGGGCTCGGTCAGACCGTCACGCACGGCATCGTCAGCGCCACCGGCCGCAAGTCGCTCGGGGTTCCGACCTTCGAGAACTTCATCCAGACCGATGCCGCGATCAATGCCGGCAATTCCGGCGGCGCGCTGATCGACGTGCGCGGCGAGCTGATCGGCATCAACACCGCGATGCTCAAGAACGTCGGCAACATGAACGTGGAGGGAATCGGCTTTGCGATCCCCGTGAATCTGGTGCGCGGCGTGGTGCAGGCCATCCTCGAGCACGGCCGCGTGATCCGCGGCTGGGTCGGCATCCTGCCCGAGGAATTCGACGACGAGCAGGCCCGGCAGCTCGGGCTCGCGCGCGGCGGCGTGGTCATCGAAGATATGTACCGCGGCAGCCCTGCGGTGCAGGCCGGCCTGCATATCGGCGACATCATCGTGGCTATCGACGGCAAGCCGATCCAGCACTGGCAGCAGGCCGTTTCCGAGGTTGCCTCGCGGCCGCCCGGCAGCAGCATCAAGCTGCAGCTGATCCGCGGCCGCTCACAGATGGAGGCTACCGTGCGCGTAGCGGAGCGCCCGAGCGAGGCGCCAAGCCACTGATCGCGGGGCCGCGGGCGTTCCGCGGCAGCGGGTGCTCCCGGGCAGCGGGTGCTCCGGGCACAGCGGATACTCCGAGGCAGCAGCCGCTCCCGCGCGGCGGGCGCTAGTTCGGCACGCGGCGGATGCGGGCGCCGAGCTGCGCGAGCTTCTCCTCGATGGTCTCGTAGCCGCGGTCTATGTGGTAGATGCGATCAATCTCAGTCTGGCCCTCGGCGATCAGGCCCGCGAGCACCAGGCTCGCCGAGGCGCGCAGATCCGTCGCCATGACCGGAGCGGCCGTGAGGCGGCGCACGCCGTGAATGATGGCCGTGTTGCCCTCGAGGCGGATCTCCGCACCCATGCGCCGCATCTCGAGCATGTGCATGAAGCGGTTCTCGAAGATGGTCTCGACTACGGTACCCACGCCTTCGGCCACTGCATCGAGCGCGGCGAACTGCGCCTGCATATCGGTAGGAAACGCCGGATAGGGTGCGGTGCGCACATCGATGGCGCGCGGCCGGCGCGCGCGCATGTCCACCTCGACCCAGTTCTCGCCGCAGGCCACCGCGGCGCCCGCCTCGCGCAGCTTGACGATGACCGCCTCGAGGTGCTCAGGGCACGCGTTCTTGATACGTACGCAGCCGGCGGTGATGGCTCCTGCGACGAGGTAGGTGCCGCCCTCGATGCGATCGGGCAGCACCTCGTAGTGCACGCCGCGCAGCTGCCGCACACCTTCGATGGCGATGCGGTCGGTACCGGCTCCGCTGATCCTGGCTCCCATGCGATTGAGGAACAGCGCCAGATCCACCACCTCGGGCTCGCGCGCGGCGTTCTCGATGATGGTAGTACCCTCGGCGAGCGTCGCGGCCATCATGAGATTTTCAGTGCCGGTCACGGTGACCGTGTCGAGCACCAAACGAGTGCCGCGCAGCCGCTCGGCGCGCGCGCGGATGTAACCGCCGTCGATGTGGATGGTGGCTCCGAGCGCCTGCAGTCCCGCCACGTGGATGTTCACGGGCCGCGCGCCGATGGCGCAGCCTCCAGGCAGAGACACGTCCGCCCGGCCGAAGCGCGCCAACAACGGCCCGAGCACCAGAATGGAGGCGCGCATGGTCTTGACCAGATCGTAGGGAGCGAAGCACTCGCGGATGGTGCTCGCGTCGACCTCGATGCGCATCTGCTCATCGAGCGTAACCGTCACGCCCATGCGCCCGAGCAGCTCGATCGTCGTGGTGACATCCTGCAGATGCGGCACGTTGCCGATCGTCACCGGTCCTTCGGCCAGGAGTGCGCCGGCCAGGATGGGCAGCGTGGCATTCTTCGCGCCCGAGATACGTACCTCGCCCTCCAGGGCGATGCCGCCGGTGATCTGCAGCTTATCCACGGCCGTGCCCGCCGCTGTCGGGGCCGCCTGCGGGCGCATCCCCCGCATGCTGCGCGGACCATTCGGCCGGCGTGAACGCCTCGATCGACAGAGCATGGATCTCGCGGCCGACACGCTCGCCGAGTGCACGGTAGACCAGCTGGTGGCGTGCAATGGGGCGCAGGCCCTCGAAGGCCGCACTGACAAGTGTCGCGGCGAAGTGAGTGTCGTCGTCCGAGCGCACCTCGATGCGCGCCTGAGGAAGGGATCTGCGGATCAGCTCCGCCACTTGTTGTGCATTCATGGGCATCATCTTACAAGTCAACCGGGCGCTCCTGCAGGCGCTATCATGCGTGATTGCGAGGCTGCGAGGCCGTCGATGAACGATGTCGAGCATAATCCGAGCAGTGAGAGCTCGCTGCTGAAGGCGGCCCGCCGCACCTTCGGCGTGGAGATCGAGGCGCTCTCAGCGTTGCGGCAACGCCTCGATGCCAACTTCGCCGCGGCCTGTCGTGTGTGCCTTGCCTGCGCCGGCCGCACCGTAGTCACCGGGATGGGCAAGTCCGGACACGTGGCACGCAAGATCGCGGCGACCCTCTCCAGCACGGGAACCCCGGCGTTCTTTCTGCATCCCGGAGAAGCCGGACACGGCGACATTGGCATGCTGACACGCGCGGATGTGCTGCTAGCGGTGTCGAACTCGGGGGAAACCACCGAGGTGCTCTCACTGCTGCCGCACGTCAAGCGCCTGGCCGTGCCGCTGATCGCCATGGCCGGCAATCCCGACTCCACGCTGGCGCGCGCCGCCGACGTGCACTTGAATGTCGCCGTGACCAGCGAGGCATGCCCGCACAATCTGGCGCCGACGGCAAGCACGACGGCGGCCCTGGTGATGGGCGATGCGCTCGCGGTCGCATTGCTCGAGGCACGTGGGTTCTCGGCCGACGACTTCGCGCGCTCCCATCCGGGCGGCAATTTGGGACGCCGGCTGCTGCTGCACGTGGAGGAGGTCATGCGCCGCGGAGACGCGCTGCCGCGCATAGGACCTGCGGCGCTGCTGGCGGAGGGACTGGTGGAGATGACCCGCAAGGGACTGGGCATGACAGCAGTGCTCGATGAGCAGCAACGGGTCATCGGTGTGTTCACGGATGGGGATCTGCGCCGCGCGCTCGACCGTCGCGTCGACGTGCACGGCGCCACGATGAGGGAGGTGATGACAGCCGGCGGGCACGTCATCGGGCCGCGCGAGCTGGCCAGTGCCGCCGCGCAGCTCATGGAGCGACACCGCATCACGGCGTTGCTGGTCACGGATGCGCAGCGGCAGCTGCTCGGTGCTCTCAACGTCCACGACCTGATGCGCGCCGGAGTGGTCTGATGCCGCTGCAGCGACGCGCGCGCCCGGCAGCTCCGCTCTCCAGCATTCGACTGCTGGTGTTGGACGTCGATGGCGTATTGACTGACGGGCGACTGTACTTCGGCCCGGAAGGGGAGCTGTACAAGAGTTTCCACGTCCGCGATGGACACGGCATCAAGGCCCTGCTGACCGCCGGATTGGACGTGGTGGTGATCTCGGGCCGCGAGTCCGACGCGACCCGGCGGCGCTGTGAGGAACTGGGGATCCGGCACCTGCGGCAAGGGGTGGCGGACAAGGCGGTGGAATTCGTCAGCCTCACGGGACAACTGGGCGTGCCGGCCAACGC
>JASHPX010000280.1 GCA_030037905.1 Gammaproteobacteria bacterium | reverse complement strand
CGGAAGGACCGAACGGGAAACCGGATCCTCTTGCCGCCGCTGTAGACATTCGCGAGACCTTCAAGCGCATGGCGATGGACGACGAGGAGACCGTCGCGCTCATTGCGGGTGGCCACAGCTTCGGCAAGACGCACGGTGCTGGCGATCCGAAACTCGTGGGCCCGGAGCCCGAAGCGGCGCCCATTGAGCAGATGGGTCTCGGTTGGAAGAGTCGCTTTGGCACTGGCAAAGGCAAGGATGCGATCACTGGCGGACCGGAAGTCACTTGGACACAGACACCGACGACATGGAGTAATTACTTCTTCGAGAATCTGTTCGGCTTTGAATGGGAGCTGACAAAGAGTCCCGCGGGAGCTTACCAGTACCAAGCAAAGGGCGCTGTCGCCCCGATTCCCGATGCCTTCGACCGATCGAAGCGTCGCCGGCCTACGATGCTGGTCACGGATCTCGCATTACGGGTCGATCCGGTCTACGAAAAAATCTCCCGGCGCTTCTATGAACACCCTGAGCAGTTCGCCGACTCGTTTGCTCGCGCTTGGTTCAAGCTCACCCATCGCGACATGGGTCCACGTTCGCGCTATCTCGGTCCTGAGGTGCCGGCGGAGGCGTTAATCTGGCAGGATCCCGTGCCGGCGCTAGATTACAAGTTGATCGATCCGACGGACATTGAAGATCTCAAGAGAAAGATCCTGGGATCGGGGATTTCCATCTCGGAGCTGGTCGGGACCGCCTGGGCTTCGGCTGCGACGTTCCGCGGGTCTGATAAGCGTGGCGGCGCAAACGGAGCGCGGGTTCGCCTTGCGCCCCAAAACGACTGGCAGGTCAACCAGCCAGCCCAATTGACGAAGGTGCTCCAGAAGCTTGAGGCGATACAAACGGCGTTCAACGCATCTCAGGCCGGTAAAAAGAAAGTGTCACTGGCCGATCTGATTGTACTTGCCGGTTCGACGGCTATCGAGCAGGCGGCAAAGAAGGCGGGCCACAATGTGGTCGTTGCATTTGCTCCCGGCCGCACCGATGCCTCGCAGGAGCAGACTGACGCGGAGTCTTTTGCCTATCTTGAGCCGGTAGCCGATGGCTTTCGCAATTATCTCAGGGCGGACGCCGCCTTATCTGCAGAGGAGCTCCTCATCGACAAGGCGCAGTTGCTGACGCTGACCGCACCAGAGATGACGGTTCTCATTGGTGGTCTACGCGTCCTGGGGGCGAACTATGGCAAGTCAAAGCATGGGGTCCTCACGGAGCGGCCGGAGACGCTCACCAATGATTTCTTCTCGAATCTTCTGGATATGAGTACGGAATGGAAGACAACTGCGGACGATAATGTATTCGAGGGGTACGATCGGGCGAGCGGTAAACTCAAGTGGACAGGTACCCGCGTCGATCTGATCTTTGGTTCGAACTCGGAGCTGCGAGCCATCGCCGAGGTGTATGGCTCGGCCGATGCGGCGGCGAAGTTCGTGTTCGATTTTGCGAAGGTGTGGACGAAGATTATGAATGCTGATCGCTTTGATCTTGCCTGAGATCAGCGGGCGGAGCCCCACTTCGGCAGCCGCTGCTATAGGCCGCTAAAAGATAGCACGACTGCGCGATCGCAAATCTCCGAGCGATAACCATGGCAAGGCTATCGGCGAGGCTGTGAAGAGCCTACACGCGGCATCCGCGCCGCACCGGAGTCCATAGGTAAGCAGGTGCCTTTCGCGGGCAGCTCGAGCCGCGACCAGATGGCTTTTGAATGCCTCACATGCCGCAAGTGATGATTTTGGCTGTGCGGAGCCAGCACGACAACCTCTCGGGAGCCTCAGCGTGAGCGATCGCGATATAAGCTTTATTTTCGATTTGGACGGGACGCTGGTCGACAGCGTTTATCAGCATGTGGCGGCGTGGCATCAGGCGCTACAGGCATTGGGAATTGAGCTTGCGGTGTGGCGTATCCATCGCCGAGTGGGTATGAGTGGGGGGCTATTCACCGAGATATTACTTCGCGAAATTGGGCGAGAATTTACGCCGGCGCTGGTCGACGAGTTGCAGACGCGCCATGCTGAGGCCTATTCCGGCATGGCGAAATGGGTGCGCCCGCTGCCGGGCGCGATCCTTCTTCTTGAGCACTTGACGCGTGAGCGGATTCCCTGGGCAATCGCCACAAGTGGCAAATTATCGAGTGCGAAATACAGTCTCCAGACCTTGGGTGTTGCTGCCAGCACAGTGGTCATCACGCGAGACAACGTCCGTCGCGCGAAGCCGGACCCCGATCTGTTTGTTACTGCTGCCAGCCACCTCGGGTCTGACATAGAATCAGCCGTCATCGTCGGCGATAGCGTTTGGGACATGCTTGCGGCTAGACGGGCACGCGGATTGGGCGTTGGGCTGCTGTCGGGTGGGTACGGGCAGGACGAGCTTGAACGTGCGGGCGCAATCCGTGTCTATGAAGATCCCGCGGACCTGCTACGACATATCGATGAGATCGGGGGCCGTGCGTGAGATCGACCGGTGGAGGCGCGGCATTCCTCGCCGCCCGCGAACTGCGCGCGATGGCTCGACTATGTTCGTCGAAGCCCGCTCCGATAACACGAACGGCGGTCGGGGGCTAGAGCTGGCAGCCAGCTCGGCGAAGCCGGGCGAACGAAGACGCAGGCAGCCGTTCCGGAGGGCGGCCACGGAGAGACCGACGACACCCAAATCGGCGTCGAGCCCACGATGTGATATGAGAGGTATACCGGCTTCCCGCTGCGATGCGTCAGCCGTTGGCGGCGGAACTTCGGCTTCTGCGTATTCCCTGATCGCTGACAGTGGCTTACACAAGCACCCACATAGCCAAACGATGGGCTGCAAGGCTGTTCGCCATACCATTAATGATAGGAGAGACTCCATGATCAGCGATACCCAGGTTCGAGACAACGTCCAAGCAGAGCTGGATTGGGACGCTAGCGTTGATTCCCGCCAGATCGGCGTCGCCGTCAAAGATGGCATCGTGACACTGACCGGCCACGTCGGCTCATACGTGCAGCGGCGTGCGGCCGAGCAAGTAGTACAGGCGGTCGAAGGCGTTAAAGCGATCGCCAACGATATCACTATCGATCTGCCATTCGACACCAAGCGAACAGATACCGAAATTGCTCAGGCGGCGCTCGACGCGCTCGCCGTCAACGTCTCGGTTCCTTCCAATACGGTCAAGGTTTCGGTGCACGATGGGTGGATCACTCTGGAGGGGCAGGTGACTACGTGGTATCAGAAAAACGCCGCTGAGGAGGCGCTGATCCACATGCGTGGCGTTAAGGGGATCAGCAACAACATTGCTATTCATTCACAGATCTCGGCGCGTGACGTGCAGCGAAAAATTACGGCGGCCTTGCATCGTCGTGCCCAGTTGGATGCCAATAAGATCAAGGTGACGGCCACTGACGGCACTGTCACGCTGGAAGGAGAGGTGGAGTCCTGGAACGAGCGCAGCGAGGCTGAGTTTGCTGCGTGGCAAGCTCCCGGTGTCTCGAAGGTCGTGGATAACTTGGTTGTGCGATAGCTCCTGGCGCTGCGTTCAGGTTGGTACGTGTGGGATTTTGCTGTGCCCTTTCATGCCGGGGAATTGTGATCCACAGCAGCTCGGCTACGTTGTGCCATCGGCACGGATGCTCGCGGAGAGCTGCAGCTGCAGATGACATCGTATCCGTTCTCCGGCATGGAGGGGCGAAAGATGCCATATAGAGATAACTTCGATCTACCCGTGCCAGTTCGCAGCCATCTGCCGGATCATGCGCAGGACATTTACCGCGAGGCCTTCAATCACGCCTTCGAGGCTCACAGCGGCGATCCGCGGCAGGAGGAGGCGGCGCACCGCATCGCCTGGGCGGCGGTCAAGCGGCGCTACGTGAAGGTGGCAGACCGATGGGTTGAGCGCGCCTGAATACGATGGACCGCGGACCGTGCGTCCACCGCGCAGGCGCGTACTAAGATGTTGGGGGCTCTGATTGTCAAAGTGGCTCAACGCACGAGGCGCGGGTAGGCCCGCACGGCAACCATCAGAAGAACCAAGAAGACTCCGAACATCACGAGGCAGTCCCACGCGAACCCGTAGACACTGCGCCCGCCCTGGATCATGAGGCCGCGCAGAGCATCGACGAAATAGGTCAGAGGATTGAGCCGTGAGATGGCACGCAGCCACGGGGGCATCAACTGCAGGGGATAGATGGCGTTACTGGCGAAGAATAACGGCATCGTCAGCACCTGACCGATGCCCATGAAGCGCTCACGGGTCTTGACGGCACAGGCGATGACCAGGGAGAAGGTCGCGAAAACGGCCGCGCCTAGCGTTACCACCAGCACGACGCCCGCGATGGCTCGCAGATCGGCTCGTACCGCGACGCCCAGCCCGAAGGCGATCAGATAGATTACCGCTGCCTGCACGATGCCACGGAAGTCGGCCGAGATGGCCTTGCCGACGATCAGCGCACCACGGTTGGCGGGACTGACCAGGAGCTTGTGGACGATGCCCAGGTCACGCTCCCAGATCACCGAGATGCCGTAGAAGATGGCGCTGAAAAGTACGCTCTGGGCAAGGATACCCGGCGTCATGAACGCCAGATATCCGACCTGACCCGTATCGATTGCGCGAACACGACTGAGCACCTGGCCGAACACGAGCAGCCACAGCAGCGGCTGAATGGCCCGGGAGATCAATTCCGTCGGATCGCGGATAAGCTTGCGCAGCTCGACGTCGGCGATCGCGTAGCAGGCACTCAGATAGGCGGAGACAGTCGAGGAGAGCAGCTTGGTGATGGACATGGCCGGTTCTCGCTCTCAGCCGAGCCGTCGCGCAACCTGGCGCGTTTCGGCTGTGTCGCGCAGCCGGCCACTCTCGCTAACGGCGCTATAGTGGGCGAATACCTCGTCGAGCGTCGCGTGCTCGGAGATGCTGGCCTTGAGCTGCGCAGGCTCGCCGCGCACCGCAATGCGACCGGCATGCAGGATGGCTATATCCGTGCACAAATGATCAGCTTCTTCCATGTCGTGGGTGGTGAGCAGAATCGTCATGCGATGGCCGCGATTCAGTTCCACCAATCGTTCCCACACGGAATGTCGTGCCACCGGATCAAGACCAATGGTCGGCTCGTCGAGGAAAAGCACACTAGGTCGGTGCAACATCGCCTGCGCCAGCTCCAGGCGGCGGATCATGCCACCCGAGTAGGTCTTGACCAGCCGATGCGCCGAGTCAGTCAGGCCCATGAAACTCAGTGCCTCGGCAATGCGCGGGACACGCACGTCGCGGCCGACCCGATAGAGGCGGGCTGAGAGCAGCAGGTTCTCATAGCCGGTGAGGGCGCCATCGGCCGACAGCATCTGCGGTACGTAGCCGATGTGGCGACGAACCTCGGCAGCGTCGTGCACGATGTCATAGCCCGCGACCCGCGCAGTGCCCTCACTCGGCGGAAGCAACGTCGTGAGCATCTTGATGGTGCTGGTCTTTCCGGCACCATTGGCGCCGAGAAGCCCGAACATCGCGCCGTCTGCAACGCGGCAGTCCAATGCATCGACTGCTACTAGCTCGCCAAAACGCAGAGTCAGCCCCTCCATTTCGATGCTCGTAAGCCTGTTAAGAACTGACTGATTGCCTGATCCGGTAAGCATGCGGGCACAATAGCTGCTGGCACGGGCAGTGGCCAACTCAGGGCGGGTCTTACCTATAAGGAGTTGTCCGGATATCCTCGTTCAGCCACATGTGAAAGCATTAAAGTCTGTAGCGTCATCTTTACGGGCCCAGCCCTGAGTGGCACGAAGCATACCCGCAGGAAGACTTCATGGATTTTCGGGAGGTCCTCTATTCACGGCGCGCAGTGCGCGCCTTCACGGACAAGAGTGTCGACAGGACAACGCTGCGCCGACTGATTGATGCGGCGATCCAGGCGCCCAGCGCTGTCAACGAGCAGCCGTGGTCGTTCACCGTCGTGCAGGACAGAGCTTTGCTCGCACGAATCTCCAGTCAGGCGAAGGCCCACGTGCTCTCGATACCTCCGTCCGGACTCGCTTCTTCTCACCTGCGTGAGATTGCAGCCCGTCCGGAATTCGACATTTTGCACGGCGCTCCGGCGCTGCTCGTGATCTCCAGTCCGGATGGACCGTGGGCGTGTGAGGACTGTGCGCTTGCCGCCGAAAATCTCATGCTGGCCGCATGCGCCGAGGGGCTCGGTACCTGCTGGATCGGGTTCGCCCAGGGGTGGCTGGCTACCGCAGATGGCAGGACGGCGCTCGGGCTGGCCACAGACCACCAGCCGCGAGCACCAATCATCTTGGGGTATCCGCAAGCTCCCGTCCCAGCGGTTCCCCGGCGCGAGCCGACGATACGCTGGATCGGCTCTTTCTGAAGTCCGTGCGGAGCACAGTATTGGAGGCGACGGCTGCGCAGAGGGCACGCGTGCGACTGCCGCGGACGAGCGGCCCCGTCAGGATCGCGTTGCCAGCACCTGTCTGGCGTGGTCTTGGACCGCTCGCGGCTGCTCTGCGCGCCCGTCGCACGATCCGTGCGATCAGCTCGCGCGAACTGTCCCTGCAGCGGCTATCGGAGCTGCTGTGGGCAGCCTTTGGCGTCAACCGACATCGGGGTCCGTTCGGGGCTGTCGGTCGCACGGCCGCTTCGGCCAGCAATTCGCAGGAAATCGATCTGTACGTGGCTCTGGCGCAGGGTACGTACCACTATGAACCTCATCGCCATCGACTTGTGCGAGTCGTGGCCAGCGATCTGCGCAGCTTCGCTCTCAATCGTGGTCAGGGTGCGCTGGGAGCGCAAGCTCCGGTGCGGATTATCTACGTCGCCGACTTGCATCGGCTGACGCATACCACCGGCTTTGATGAGCCGGGGCTGCGCCGATCCGCGGTACAGCGTGCGTACTATTACGTGGATACCGGCTTGATCGCCGCCAACGTGTATCTCTACGCCGCTGCGAGCGGGCTCGCCGCTTGGTTTCACAACTGTCAGCGCGCCGCGCTGTCCTCGGCACTGTCGCTGACAGACAGGCAACGCGTGCTGTTCGCCCAGACCGTCGGGTATCCGAGCGCCCCGTAGGGTGAGCCGCTGCGATTGGCTCAGAGTCCGGCCGCTGGCTTGCCGCGACGCACAGGAAGCTTCGCGTAAGTACCAGTACGGATGGTGGTTATCGCCCGCTCTGGTCAATCTTCATCGTTAAGCCTCCAGAGGATTGCTCAAATGATCCACTTCATCATCGGTCTTGGTCTGTTGCTCGCCGGTCTGCCGGCGATCCGGCTCGGAAGCGAGCCACGGCCGCTGCAATGTGAGTCGCGTCTGGCAAGCGCACTTCGAGCGGATAAGCGGTAAACGTTCCGTCTGCGGGCCAACCCTGGACATTACCGTCCGCGGGGTCGTGCGGGGCGAAGTGCTGAGCTTGGGGTCGCGTCTCGCTCAGTCAATCCGTCTCCCGTTTGAGGGATCATCTTGTAGAGCTTCGACATGAGCGCGAGAGCCCCGGATTTCACGCCACTCGTCAATTTGCTGGCCCAGCCCGGGACCGGGCCGGTACGCGGGCGACGACCGGTGTATGTCGATTTGCTACCTCCCTGTAATCACGCGTGCCCGGCTGGGGAAAACATCCAGGCCTGGCTCGAGCATGCGCGGGCAGGCCGCTACCGCGAGGCATGGCTTAAGCTGGTCCAGGACAATCCGCTACCCTCCGTGCATGGCCGCTGCTGCTATCACCCGTGCGAGAGCGGTTGCAATCGCCAGCGGCTCGACAGCCCGGTATCGATTCACGCAGTCGAGCGCTTTCTGGGCGACTTAGCTGCTCAGGAAGGTTGGCCACTGCCGATTGAAGCGGCGCCTTCCGGCAAGCGGGTGCTTATCGTCGGGGCTGGCCCGAGCGGCCTTTCGGCCGCGTATCACCTGACGCGTCTGGGTCATGCGGTCGAGATTCATGAGGCTGGTCCGCTGCCCGGCGGGATGATGCACTTCGGCATTCCGGCCTATCGGCTGCCGCGCGACGCGCTCATGCAAGAGGTGCGCAAGATCGAGGCGATGGGAGTCCGAATCGTCCTCGATCACAAGGTCGAGGACCTCATCGCCGAGCAGGCGGCGGGCCGCTTCGATGCCGTGTTTCTCGCGATCGGCGCTGGCGTAGGCAAGCATGTGGATATCCCCGCGCGCGACGCGCCACGGGTGCTGGATGCCGTCTCGTACCTGCACGGAGTCACGACCGGCGAGGCTCCTCGCCTGGGTCGTCGCGTTGTCGTCTATGGAGGGGGCAATACAGCCATGGATGCGGCCCGGACCGCCAGGCGGCTCGGTGCTGAAGAGGCGCTGATCGTCTACCGGCGCGACCGCGCGCACATGCCGGCTCGCGCCTTCGAAGCCGACGAGGCCATAGAGGAAGGGATCAAGATCAAGTGGCTGTCGGCCATCAAGGGCATCGTGGGACCGGACCTGAGTGTCGAGAGGATGGAACTCGACGCCGAGGGGCGTCCGCAGCCGACCGGACAGCTTGAGCAGCTTCAGGCCGATGCAATCGTGCTGGCGATCGGTCAAGAGACCGACAGCCGCTTTCTGCAGCAGATACCGGGGATCGAATTCGATCAGGATGGTGTCGTCAGGGTCGGAGCAGACTTGATGACCGGTCATGCAGGGATTTTCGCCGGCGGCGACATGGTGCCCGGTGAGCGAACCGTGACCGTTTCGGTCGGGCACGGCAAGAAGGCCGCGCGCTATATCGATGGCTATCTTCGTAGCCAGTCCTGCCATTCGCCCGCGAAGCACCCGATTGCATCATTCGAGATGCTGCACTTGCCAGTCTACTCCGACGCCGAGCGCAGCGAGCCGGCTGCACTGCCGGCGGTGCAGCGTATTGGTGGCTTCGACGAGGTCCTTGCCGGGCTTGAGGAGCGGCAGGCGCGCTACGAGGCACAGCGCTGCCTCTCGTGCGGCAACTGCTTCGAGTGCGATCAGTGCTATGCCGCCTGCCCCGAACAGGCAATTGAAAAGCTCGGTCCGAGTCAACGTTATCGTTATCTCTACGATCGCTGTACCGGTTGCGCCGTGTGTTTCGAGGCCTGCCCGTGCCATGCCATCGAGATGCTTCCCGAGCCGACTACCACCTGAGAGCCACCGATGCGGCCCGATTCCAACGCACCCCGCACAGAGACCCTGGACGGCAATACCGCGGTCGCGTATGTGGCCTATCGCGTGAACGAGGTCTGTGCGATCTACCCGATCACGCCGTCCTCGACGATGGCCGAGCTGGCCGATGAGTGGGCAACGCAGCAACTGACCAACCTCTGGGGCAACATCCCGCTCGTGCAGGAAATGCAGAGTGAGGGGGGCGCCGCCGGCGCAGTCCACGGGGCTTTGCAGTCCGGTGCCCTCACGACGACCTTCACCGCCTCGCAGGGTTTACTGCTGATGATCCCCAACATGTTTAAGATTGCCGGGGAGCTGACCGCGACGGTGTTCCATGTCGCCGCGCGTGCAGTGGCAACGCAGGCTTTGTCGATCTTCGGCGATCATCCCGACGTGATGGCAACGCGAAGCACTGGCTTTGCGCTGTTGTCTTCTGCGTCGGTACAGGAGGCGCATGATGCTGCACTGATCGCGCAGGGGGCGACCCTGGAATCGCGGGTGCCTTTCCTGCATTTCTTCGACGGCTTCAGGACCTCGCACGAGGTCAACAAGATCACGCTGCTCACCGATGCGCAGATCAGCGCGATGATACCGGCGGAGTTCGTGCGCGCGCACCGCGGTCGTGCCCTCAGTCCCGAGCATGCATTCATCCGCGGCACTGCGCACAACCCGGACACCTTCTTCCAGGCACGTGAGAGCGTCAATCCCTACTACAGCCGAGTACCCGCAATCGTACAAGCCGCCATGGACCGCTTTGCGACGCTCACCGGGCGCACCTACAGGCTGTTTGAATACGAGGGGCCGGCCGTGGCCGAACGGGTCATCGTGCTGATGGGCTCTGGAGCCGAGACTGCGCGAGAAACGGCGGCCTTTCTGCAAAAGGCTGGCGAGTCTGTCGGTGTGCTACAAGTGCGGCTCTATCGACCGTTTTCCGCCGAGCATTTCCTCGCCGCACTGCCGGAGTCCTGTGGGGCCGTCGCCGTCCTTGAGCAGACCAAGGAACCGGGCGCACCGGGAGAGCCGCTGTATCTGGATGTGGTCACGACACTGGCGCAAGCCATGTCGGCGGGGCGACGACGGACGATGCCGCGCGTCATCGGGGGGCGTTATGGCCTGGGTTCGAAGAACTTCAGTCCCGCTCAGGCCAAGGCGGTGTTCGATGAGCTTAAGAAGCCCAATCCAAAGCACGGCTTCACGGTGGGCATTGACGACGACGTCTCCCAAAGCAGTCTCACGCTCGATGCGAGCTTTTCGATCGAGCGCGAGGACGTTGTGCGTGCCGTGTTCTTTGGCCTCGGCTCGGATGGTACGGTCGGCGCGAACAAGAACAGCGTCAAGATCATCGCCTCGGATCCCGCCCGGTACGCGCAGGGGTATTTCGTCTATGACTCGCACAAGTCTGGCGCGCAGACGATTTCGCACCTGCGTTTCGGTAACCAACCGATTCGTTCCCCGTATCTGATCGAATCGGCCCACTTCGTCGCCTGCCATCAGGCAGGTTTCCTCGATCGCCTGGATGTACTGCGCCTGGCAGCCCCCGGCGGCACGTTTCTGCTGAATACCCCGTATGGCCCAGAGGCGGTCTGGGATCAACTGCCGCGCTCGGTGCAAGCCCAGATACTGCAGAAGGAACTGCGCTTCTTCGTGATCGACGCGTCGCGGGTCGCGCGCGAGACTGACCTCACCGGCCGTATCAATACGGTGCTGCAGACGTGTTTCTTCGCGATTTCGGGCGTGCTGCCGCCAGAAGAGGCGATCGGGCGTATCAAGCAGTCAATCGAGGAAACGTATGGCTCCAAGGGGGCCGAAGTGGTGCGCAAAAATTTCACCGCGGTTGATCACACACTGGCGCACCTGTCCGAGGTCAAGGTGCCGAGGGCGATCACGAGCCGGTTCGACGGTTCTCCGGCTGTACCGACCAATGCTCCGGCGTTCGTACGGGAGGTGACCGCGAGGATGCTGCTGGGGCAGGGAGACGCGATTCGCGTCAGCCAGCTGCCTGCCGACGGCACCTGGCCGTCGGGCACGGCGGCGTTCGAGAAGCGCAGCATCGCCGACTCGGTCGCCAAGTGGGAGCCAGACCTGTGCGTCCAATGCGGCCAGTGCGGGTTTGCCTGCCCGCACAGTGTGATCCGCTCCAAGTATTTTCACGGCAACGCACTTGAGAAGGCGCCAGAGGGGTTCAAGTCCGCGCCGATCAATACCCGGGGTAACCCGAACGTGCGCTTCTCGCTGGAAGTCTATGTCGAGGACTGCACCGGATGCGGTATCTGCGTGGAGGTGTGTCCGGCGCGCAGCCCCCTGGAGCCCGGCAAGCGGGCGATCAATTTGGCTGAGAAGGCACCGCTTCTGGAACGTGCGCGCGCGCACCTCGGCTTCTTTGAGTCCCTGCCGGTGAACGACCGCGCGCGCATCGACTTTGCCACGGTGCGCGGCGTGCAGTTTCTGCAACCGCTGTTCGAGTTCTCCGGGGCCTGCGCGGGCTGCGGGGAGACACCGTATCTGAAGGTTCTCTCGCAGCTGTTCGGCGACCGATTGCAGATCGCCAACGCTACGGGCTGCTCTTCGATCTACGGCGGCAATCTGCCGGTGACGCCCTGGACGACCGATGCCGAGGGGCGCGGGCCGGCTTGGTCGAACTCGCTATTCGAGGATAACGCAGAGTTCGGCCTCGGATTTCGCCTGGCGGCCGATAAACTCCTGGAGCGGGCCACGACGCTGCTGCGCCAGCTCGCTCCTCGCATCGGCGAGGACCTCGCGCGCTCGCTTCTGGATGTACCTCAGCTGCAGGAGTCAGAGCTCCGGGCCCAGCGCGCTCGCGTACAGAGCCTGAAGCAGAAGCTCCTCACCTTGGATGAGGAGGCGGCACGGGAGTTACTCTCCGTGGTCGATCATCTGGTCCGCCGCAGCATCTGGATCGTGGGCGGTGATGGTTGGGCCTACGACATCGGCTACGGGGGGCTAGATCACGTTCTCGCCAGCGCTCGCGATATCAACGTCCTGGTGCTGGACACAGAGGTGTATTCCAACACCGGCGGGCAGTCTTCCAAGGCGACGCCGCTCGGTGCCGTGGCGAAATTCGCGGCCGCCGGCAAGCGCGTGGCGCGTAAGGATCTGGCGCTGCAAGCGATCGCCTACGGCAATGTTTATGTGGCGCAGGTGGCCATGGGTGCCAATCCGCAGCACACGCTGCTGGCGTTGCGAGAGGCCGAGGCCTATCCAGGTCCGTCGTTGATTCTGGCCTACAGCCACTGCATCGCGCACGGTTTCGATCTGCGCGACGGGATGAAGCAGCAGGATCTGGCGACCGCCAGCGGCTATTGGCCACTCTTTCGCTTCAATCCGGCCATGCGCCGGATCGGGGAGCGACCATTCCGGCTGGATTCGCCGCGGCCGACAATTTCCTTCAAGGACTACGCCTACAACGAGTTGCGCTATCGAGTGCTCGCCCATAGTGATCCACAGGCGGCCGAGACGCTACTGGCGCAGGCGCAGCGCGTCGTGAGCGAAAAGTATCTGCAGTATGAGGAGCTGGCGAGTCGCGGTGGGGAGTCCTTCCATCCGGCCAGAGTCGGGGCCGCTTTGGCCGGTGTAAGTTCGGTATCTCGTGATAGCCCGTGACAGCGGATCAGGCGCCCATGAGACATGAACAACTGAGGATGATATGGATTTGACCACGGACTATATGGGTCTGCGCCTCAGAAACCCTCTGATCGCGTCGGCCTCGCCGGCGAATAGCGATCTGGGTATGCTGCGCGCGCTCGAAGATCATGGGGCGGGAGCAGTCGTGCTGCCCTCGATCTTCGAGGAGCAGATCATCGCTGAGCAGCGTGAGTTCGATGCGCGTATGCACATCGAGGCCGCTGGCTTTGCAGAAGCGCAGACGTATCTTCCGGCACCCGCCGGATATGGCTTTGGGCCAGAGAGCTATCTTGACATGGTGCGCCGTGCGCATGAATCAATGAATATTCCGGTCATCGCGAGCCTCAACTGCATCAGCGAGGAGGGCTGGAGTACCTACGCGCGCAGCCTGCAGCAGGCGGGGGCGAGCGCCATTGAGCTCAATATCTATTTCATCCCCACCGACCTGGCGTTGAGCGGCCGCGAAGTCGAGCAGCGCTACCTCGAGATCCTCCGAGTGGTGAAGGGAGCGGTCACTGTGCCGGTCGCGGTCAAGATCGGACCGTATTTCAGCGCGCCCGGCGCCATGGTGCGTGTACTCGCGGAGGGCGGCGCCGATGCCTTGGTGCTTTTCAATCGCTTCTATCAGCCTGAAATCAACGTTGCGACGCTCGAGCTGTCACTGGAGCTCGAGCTGAGCCGGTCGTTCGAGATGCGGCTGCCGCTGCTTTGGATCGCGATCCTGTACGGCCGCGTGCAGGCATCGCTCGCCGCGAGCACGGGCGTTGAATCTGCGGACGACGTGTTCAAGTACCTGTTGGCCGGTGCCGACGTGGTGATGACGACCTCATCACTGTTACGACATGGTGTGGGACATATGCGGACGCTGATCGACGGACTGGTCAGCCTGCTCGCGGCGCGCGAACTCGACTCGCTCACCGGCATCCGCGGCCGCATGAGCCAAAAGCACCTGAGGAACCCGACCGCATTTGAGCGCCTCAATTACATGCGCATGCTACAGCGTTACCATTCGCCGAGTACTTAGCACATGCGTTTTGAGCGCATTTTGTTGCCTGTCGACTTGATCCATACCCCAGCGGGAGATCGCCTTTGGCAGCAGGCCGCCTACCTCGTGCATCATTTCACCGCTGAGATCATTGTCCTGCACGTGCTTACACCGCTGAGGTATCCGGGCGGTGTGCTGGAGGCGGGCCACGCTCTTACGAAGGCGGATCTGCAGGTCGAGGTAGTCGAGCGTGCGCAGGCGCAACTCGAAGAGTTTATACGTATCCATCTGCCAGGTCGGCCGGTCAGACGCGTGTTGGCGCGTGGCGAGGTCGCACCCGAGATCGTGCGCACCGCGAACGCAGAAGGTGCCGAACTGATCATGATGTCGACGCATCCCCGGAGTGGTCTGCGCGATGCTCTCTTTGGGGTCGCGGCGAACCGGGTCTTGCATCGCAGCGATTGCCCGCTATGGACCGACAGCGGGGCTAGTGATCGCGTCGGGGAGTTTGCACTGCGCCGGGTCCTCTGCGCAGTAGACCTCGGTGGGCACAGCCGCCGAACATTGGCACGCGCGGCTGAGTTGGCCGCAGAATTCTCGGCTGCGCTGACGCTCGTGCACGTCATCGCAGGTACCACCATTTTCGCCCCCGGGGGTGAGCAGGAGCTCACGGAGATGAAGCGCGAGCTGATGTCTGGTGCGAGTGCCGAGCTCGCGGAACTGCAGCGAGAGGTGGGCACGCAGGCGGAGGTCGTTATCGAGAGCGGTGCCGTGTTGCCGGCGCTGAATGCGGCGGTACAGCGCACCGGCAGCGATTTGCTGGTCATTGGAAGGCTCCCCGCCTGGGATCGCGTCGGCGGCAATGGCTCTGGCTTTTCGATCATGCGAGATACTCCCATTCCGGTCATCAGCCTCTGAGGGATGGTCAGGACGGATCGTGATTGCCTTTATCTGACGGAATAGGACACGGAAGTTCCTGGTCCGCCCATCCCAGAGCGGATCGCTGCACCACGTGTGACGCAGCTCGCTGGTCAATTACGAGCGCCCGATCGTTCGGTATGGAGCTATGGCTAGGCGTGTTGAGAACCATCGACAGGCTCTCTCAGAGCAGCGGCGAAAATGCATTGCGGTGCGACCAGCGATAAGTAATTTTACTGATGTCGACCAGGCGTGAGAGTGATAGATATTTGATAAATGGGCGGCTTTAGGAGTGCGCAGCTTATGAACGTCTCGGAAGTCATGACCACAAATGTCCAATCGTGTCGGAGCAATGACACGCTGGAGTGTGCCGCGCAACTGATGTGGGAGCGAGACTGCGGTTGTTTGCCGGTGTGCGCGCCCGCGGATGGGATCGAGCATATCGTTGGAGTGATCACGGACCGTGATATCTGCATGCGCGCCCTGTTCAGCGGCGTGCCGCTGCGGGAGCTGCAGGTTCAGGAGGCGATGGCGAAACAGGTACTTACCTGTCGGCCGGACGATACGCTCGAACACGCCGAGAAGGTGATGCGCGGTGGCCGCGTGCGGCGTCTTCCGGTTGTCAGAGAGGACGGGGTGCTGGCCGGGCTGATCTCTCTAGCCGATCTGGCTCGGGAAGCTGTTCGCGACAGCGTGAGCAGCCATAAGGCGCTATCCGAAATGGATGTGGGCGATACGCTCGCAGCCATTTGCATGCCACCCGTACAAGCTCAATCGCCTTCTGGCTGAACCCAAGCGCACAGCCCGCCATGGGGCTGCTGGGTCGTGCGAATGCGCCGCCATCACAAACATCCAGATACGGCGAGTGTCAGCATTCGGGTCCGAGATCTCGCCCAGATGTTCAACTCCTTCGACCCTTCGCCTTTTTGGGACCGCGATCTCGACCAGAGCGCCGCGGAATTCATCGAAGGGGAGTTCCGTGATCGGCGGCGCGCCGAGCACTGGGCACTTAATGTGCATGCGCACGAGGGGAGGGCCAGCGCTGCCGATCTGCAGGCCGCGATAGAGCGCTATTATGAGCGGTTGGTCGTATCCTCGCGCCTGCAGGGGCGCGAACAGTTTCGGGTCGGTGAGATTGCTCTAGCCGCTGGACTGGCTGTATTCGCGATCTGTATCACTCTGCAGACGACCTTGCGCGACCTTCCGCCTGCGGTGGACCAGGGCCTGATCGTCCTGGCGTGGGTGGCGCTGTGGCGTCCCATTGAGACGCTCGCCTATGGATGGGTGCCCCAGTATAGCCGCCGCCGCCTATATGAACGCCTTAGGCGGGTGCGCGTGACCGTGCGCATCGGTCCCCAGCCACAGACCGGCCCTTCGGTCATCCCTTCCGCGTCGCCCGTCCACGGCGAAACGGACCTATCGAGAAATTCTGCGCCCGCCACTTCGCCTCCTGGGTAAAGCGTGCCCATGCGGTCTTTCCGCGCACTCGCGGATCTCTTTGCGGACCTCGAGCGCACCAGCTCCCCTTCCAGACGGATCGCTCTGCTCGCAGCGTTTCTGAAGTCCCTTCGCCCGGAGGAGGCCGGCGCCGTCGCGTACTTACTGCGCGGTCAGGTTGCCGCGCCATTCGCCGGCATGGAATTCGGTATGGCTGAGCGCCTCGCGGCCGAGGCCATTGCACAAGCGGACGGCAGTTCCGTCGAGCGCGTCCGGCGCATGCTCTCGTCCCGAGGCGATCTCGGGTCTGCGGCCGAGCAGTTACAGCCCGCAGGCTCCGGACACAGTGGCTCCATTCTGCGGGTGTTGAGGGAGCTGCGGGCCATCGCTTCGCTATCGGGCGAGCATTCGCAGGCCGCCAAACGTGACGCGCTCGCTTCGCTTCTCGCCGACGCTTCGGGTATCGAGGCGAAGTACCTCGTGCGCGCGGTGCTTGGCTCGCAGCGCCTGGGCGTCGCCGATATGATGTATTTGCGCGCCCTCGCCAAGGCGTACGCGTCCGATAAAGATGCACGTACCCTGGAGGCAGCGTATAGCACCTTTTCGGACCTCGGTGAGGTGAGCCGCCGCATAGTCCGTGGCGGTGTCGCAGCACTGCGTAATATCGCTCCGCAGCCCGGAACGCCGGTACGTATGATGCTTGCGGGACGCGCGCGCGATCTTCGCGAGATAACGAGACGTATGCATGGCTCGATGCTTATCGAGTACAAATACGACGGCGAACGGGTGCAGATCCATCGCGATCGCACCGGCCGCATCCTCGCCTTCTCGCGCCGTGCGACCAACATCACCGATCAATATCCGGAAGTTGTCGAGGCGATCGCACACTCCAAGATTCCCAAGGGCTCGATCCTCGAAGGAGAAATCGTCGCATTCGACCCGCATGCACAGCGCTTGCTTCCGTTCCAGCAGCTTATGCAGCGCCGACGCAAGCGTCACATCGAAGCCTATGTCAGAAAGGTGCACGTGGCGCTGTTTGCCTTCGATCTGTTGTTGATCGGCAATCGTTCGCTGTTGAATACAGCGCTCCTGAAGCGCCGCGCGCTGCTGCGCCGGTACTGTCGGCCGGGCGGCGTAATACATCTCTCCGAGTGCACTCTAGGTGCCAGGCTCGCGGAGCTGGAGCGCTGTTTCACCGAAGCGTTGGCTTCGGGTGCCGAAGGCCTCATGGTCAAGGCGGCCAGCGGCCCTTACCAGGCCGGTCGGCGCGGTTGGCTCTGGATCAAGTACAAGCGCGAGTATCAGGCTCGGCTCGCCGATTCCTTCGATCTGGTCATCGTAGGGGCCATGAGCGGACGGGGCCGCCGTGCAGGCTTGTATGGCTCTTTGATCCTGGCCGCCTTTGATCCGGCCGCCAACCGCTATTACTCGCTTACCAAGGTGGGTGCCGGCCTCTCGGACCGGTTGCTGCGCGAGCTGCTATCGCTGCTGCGACCGTTGCGCCTGTCCGAGTGTCATCCCCTGGTGGAAAGCGGCATTCGGGCAGATCTTTGGTTTCGTCCAGCGAAGGTCGTCGAAGTCACGGGTGCCGATTTGACACTCAGCCCCGTACATACTGTCGCTCGCAGCCGCCTTCATGGACAGGGACTCGCGTTGCGTTTTCCACGCTTCGTGCGTCTACGCGACGACAAAAGCCCAGAACAGGCTACCAGCGTCGCTGAGATCTACCAGATGTATCGCTCGAGCGTCTCAGGCTCTGCAGCGCGCCAGTAACGTCTGCAGCTCCTCAAGGGAGCGCGTATTGAGCACATCTTTACGCTCAAGCCAGCCTCTGCGAGCCTGACGCACGCCCCCTTCCAGATTGGCGAATTCAGTAACGGAGTGAGCATCGCTGTCGATGCTGATCAATACGCCATGGTCACGCGCGGAGCGGCACAGCACGTCGTCAATGTCGAGCCGCTGCGGCTGGCCGTCGAGCTCTATAAAGGTGTGGCGCGCGCGCAGTGCGCCGATCACCTTGTCAAAGTCGAATCGGATGCCTTCCCGTTGACCCAGTAGGCGCCCGGTCGGGTGTCCTAGGATCGAGACATTGGGACGCTCCAACGCTCGTAGCAGACGCGTGGTCTGCCGCTCCGAGGGCAGATCGAAATGACTGTGAATGGCGATCACGACGACTTCCAGCCGTCGCAGTACGGGATCGGGTAGTGCCAGCTTTCCGTCTTCCAGGATGTCCACCTCGGCACCCTTCAGCACCCGAAAGTCACGCAGTGAGGCATTGATCTCATCGATCTGGTCGGCCTGCTGTGCCAGATGTGTGCCATCCAGACCATGGACCATCCCCATGTGCTGGGCGTGGTCGGTAATGGCGATGTAGTGCAGGCCGCGCTGCCCGGCGGCAGCCACCATGTCAGCGAGCGACGCATGACCATCGCTCGCGTCGGTGTGCACGTGCAGATCCCCTTGCAGATCCTGCAACTCGAGGAGGCACGGCAGCTCGCCGCGCTCGGCGGCCTCGATTTCCCCGCGCCGCTCGCGCAGCTCCGGGGGGATTGGGGGCAACCCTAGCGCGCGCAGCAGTTCTTGCTCGCTCGTGCCAGCGATACGTTTGCGATCTCGAAAGAGGCCGTACTCGTTCAGCTTCAGACCGCGCTCTACCGCACGTAGGCGCAGCTGCAAGTTATGCTCACGGCTGCCGGTGAAGTAATAGGTCGCCGCCCCCGCGCTCTCGGGTGGCACCAAGCGCAGATCCACCTGTAACCCGCTTCGAAGCACCACTGTGCAGCGCGTGGGGCCGGCGGCCGTGATCTCGCTAGTCTCGGGATAGCGGCGTAGCGCCTCCGCCAGGTCGATCTTCCGGGCAGAACACACCACGATATCCAGATCGCCCACGGTATCGCGGCCGCGACGATAGCTGCCGCAAATCTCAACAGCTGCGACGTCGGGTAGGGAACGCAGATAGGTACGCAGTGGCTCAGCATATTGTCCGGCCACCGACCATAGCCAGCGCTTGGGGCCAGCGGTCGCGCGAGCATCCAACGCCTCGCGTAGCTTACGGCGCAGAACCGGGCCAAAGCCTCGGAGTCCCTCGAGGCGGTGCTGATCCAGGGCCTGGCGAAGCTGGTCGAGGCTATCCACCCCGATGGTGTGAAGCGCTCGTGTGCGCACTGGGCCCAGGCTCGGCAATGCCAGCAGTTCGCGCAGACTAACAGGCACCTGGGCGCGCAGTCGCGTCAGCGTCCGTAATGATCCGGTGTGCAGCAGCTCCTGAATCTTGCCGGCCAGGTCCGCCCCGATGCCAGGCAGCTCTTTGAGCGCCTTGGCGTCCCCAAGCTCACTGCACGGACGCGGCAAGGTCCGTATCACCTGCGCGGCGCGCTGATAGGCGCGGATGCGGAACGGATTCTCTCCGCTGATGGCCAGCAGCTCGCCGATCTCCTCAAACACCCGCGCAATATCTTCATTGGCCAAATGCGACTGCAGAGCGACCTGCGATGCGACTGCACGCTGCGTGGCCCCGCCAGGGGTCGTCCTTGGCTTCAACGATGGCGCGCTGGGCACGCTAACTCCTCGCTCCCCTGGCTGCCTCGGCCTCCCTGCGTGCCCTCTCTGCCGCCTCCCGCGCGCGCTCGGCATCCTTTCGGGTAACCTCGGCATACTTGCGTAGCGTTTCGTTGTGTTGCATCAGCTGTTCCTGGCTCCTGCGTATCTGCTCGGCCACATTCCTTAGGTGTGCCGCAGCCTCGCGGACTGCCTCGGCCGTAGCGCGCGTCTTCTCCGCTGCAATTCACTGCTCCTCTGTGGATTAACGGCGCTCCTCGGCACCCTTGCGATCGCTCTCGGCTGCGGCCTCCAGCTTCATCATCTGCCGCGGGGCATCATGGTTCTCGGGCCCGTGATGACTATCTTGGCGGCCGTGGTCTCTATTCCCCATCGTCTTTTCCTCCGGCGCGCCCGTGTCGCTCTGACTCCGTCATTTTTCTAAGGCTAAACCTTATCTTGCGGTGCTCGCGATACGGACTTTTACCAATCACGCGCCGCTATGCATTGCTGTCGATCCCGCCATAAGTCCGCGGTGACAATACCTATGTGGCTGTGGAAGACCCGAGTTCAATCGCTACCTTAAAGGGCGAATCATCGTTTTAAATGATGTCGACGCCACTATTCCCCATGCGCATGTTGTTGTCCCTGCTGCTGCCACTACTGACGTTGCTGCTGGCGTTGTTCGGCATCGCCTGCCTTTTCGAGGCGATCCGAGACTTCGGAGCGAGTCGCATGCGACTGCAGATGGTGCGCTCCCATCAGCGGACGGCAGACCTGCGCTAGTCAACAGACGATAGGAGAGGCTGTGATGCTACGTAGAACATGGAACGGCAAATTTGCCGCCGCGGCGATCACGATAGTGGCCGGCATGGCTGCGACTGCAACAGTCGCGTTCGGTGCTGGAGCCGCTGCGATCCAAGCGTCGCGCTCCCTATCCCCCACGTTGGGCGATCAATC
>JASHPX010000279.1 GCA_030037905.1 Gammaproteobacteria bacterium | reverse complement strand
ACGAGGATTTCGTCGCCGCGCTGCGTGCGCATCACGGAGCCATCGGCGCCGCGGTCGCACACTGCTTCACCGACGGACAGCGCGAGCTCGAGGCTTACCTTGCGCTCGGCCTGTCGATCGGGATCACCGGTTGGTTCTGCGATGAGCGGCGCGGCGCGCATCTTTCAGCCCTCGTGCCGCGCATCCCGCAGCAACGTCTGATGCTCGAGAGCGATGCGCCCTATCTGCTGCCGCGTGACGTTCTGCCGCGGCCGCGCTCGCGGCGCAACGAGCCGATGTACGTGGCGCACATCGGCACCGCTATCGCGCGCGCGCGCGGCGAGTCCGTCGAGTCGTGCGCCGCGCATACCAGCGCGCATGCGCGCGCCTTCTTTGGTCTGCCGCAACCGCCGATCGCCACGAACGCCCTGAGCTCCACGGACCGCCCGGGCGCTGCCGTGTTGGCAGGAGCAGGCGGCCAGGACGACAATGCCGGCTGAGACAGGGGCATTCGGGGGGCATATGCAGACGAACGATGAGGAGCCTCGCCGCGCAGGCGAGACGGCCAACGCGGTGACCGATGCGGTGACCGATGCGACGGCCGACACGCTGGCCGACACGCTGGCCGACGCGACCGCCGGGATCAGTCGCCGTGAGTTCGCGCTCGACAGCGCTGCGGTCGGTCTGGCGGCGCTGATCGGTGCAGGAGCGCGGCAGGCCGCGGCACGACCGGCCGCACGTGCTGGCGCATCACGCGCCGCCGCGGCTTCCGCGACGCGCTTTCAGACCCCGGTGGCGCTCGCCGAGTACAGCCAGTGGTTCGTCGGTCCGCAGGACATCGAGGTGGCGCGCGGCAGAATCATCAACGGCACGCAGCTGTCGGTCGAGTGCATGATCCCAGCGCAGCTGCGCCATCCCTATCCCATCGTTCTGGTTCATGGCGGTGGCGGACAAGGCAGCGACTGGATGAGCACACCCGACGGGCGCATGGGGTGGTCTTCGCTGCTGCTCGAGCAAGGCTACGCCGTGTACCTCGTCGACCGGCCGGCGCAGGGCCGGCCGCCGTACGAGGCACAATTTCACGGCGCGTTCCCCGATGCGCCCACGTATGAGCGGACGGCGCAGCTGTATACGGCCGATCAGAAGCAACGCAATTCCGCGAACTCGTACGCACATCTGCACACGCAGTGGCCCGGCAGCGGGGAGCTCGGAGATCCGGCGCTCGATCAGCTCATGGCTGCCCAGGGGCCGGCCTTCTCCGGCTCGCTGCGCGCCGAGCAGATCTGGCGCGAGCGCGCCGCGATGCTGCTCGATGACATCGGTCCGGCGATTCTCATCACGCATGCAGACAGCGGCGCCTTCGGCTGGCTCGCTGCAGATGAGCGGCCGATGCTGGTGAAGGCGCTGATCGCGCTGGAGCCTTCGATGCCTGCGCCCGGGCCCGCGTTTGGTCCGCGGGGCACGCCCATCCAGTCGCTGCAGCACCTGCAGGGATTGCCGGTGGCCGTGGTCACCGCCGAAGCCTCGGGCGCCAATCTCACCGATCCGCGCACCGTCGGAGCCCTGCGTCAGGCCGGCTGCGCCGTCGAGCATCTGCGGCTCGCCGAGCTTGGCATCCATGGCAATGGCCATTACTTCATGATGGAGCGTAACCACCGAGAGATCCTGCAGGCACTGCTCGCGTGGCTGGGGCGTGGCGCCGCCGGCGCGCGCACGGCGGGAGCCGTAGCGGCCACACACGTACGCGCGCTGCCGGAGCAGGCGGCCCTGGGTCTGTCCATTGCCGAGCAGGGATGCTTCTGGGTGGGAGTTGGGCGCAAGCCCATGCCCTACGGCACGATCGCGGCCGGCCAGGGATTCGTGCAGTACTTCATTCCCGCGCGGATCCGCCACCGCCACCCCATCCTGATGATTCACGGCGGCGGCTCGCAGATCACGGATTTTATCGGCATGGCGCGGCGGCCCGGCTGGCTACACTACGCGCTCGCGGAGGGCTATTGCGTATATATGTACGATCGGCCCGGCTATGGGCGTGCGCCGTATCACCCGGACGCACTCGGTCCGGGGCAGCGCCGCCCGTTTGCGACGCTCGAGATCATGGCGATGATCGCCGGCGCCGGACGCGAGTGGCCTGGCAGCGCGATCGCCGGCCAGGATCCGCTGCTCGCGCAGTTTGCAGCCGGAGAGGTCGGCAACGTGGCCGATCTGCCCCTACACAGCGAGTTGTGCGCGCGCGGGCTCAACCAAACGCTCGATCGCATCGGCAAATCGATCGTGCTGACCTATGCTGCCGGCAGCTTTTTCGGCTGGAAGCTCGCGGATGATCGGCCCGACCTGGTCGCCGCGATTCTGGTTGCAGAAGGCAACGGTCGGCCCTTCGATGCGCTTACGCCCTGGGGCTTGACGGCGATTCCGGTGAGCTACGATCCGCCCGCGCGCAGCCCCGAGGACTTCAGTCTCGTGGCGCAGACGATGCCGGATGACTGGCCTACGCCGCATCTGCCATTCCGACTGCAGGCGGCGCCCGTGCGACGGCTGGTCAACCTCGCGGGAATCCCCATGATGCACTTCTTCAACGACACCTACGGACCGGGATCCGGCCCGGCGCAGGTTGCGTTCCTGAAGCAGGCGGGCTGTCAGGCGCAAGCCGTGCATCTGCGCGACGTCGGCTTTCCGTACAACACCAATGTGATGCCGCTGGAGAAGAACAATCGCGAGCTGTTCAACTTCATGCGCGACTGGCTGGCGAAGAACGCGCCCGACTCGGTCTGAAGGCGTACCCGCGCTGGCGCTTCAGATCCGCGTTAGTTGAGTTATCCAGTTGGAGCACGCGTCAGAGCGCCGCGCGGGGCACTGCCAGCCGGCTCGGAGAGACGGATTTCTTCAGCAGGTCCCAGGGCGCCGTGTAGCGCTCGAGCAGGTCGCTCACCGCCATGCGATCGGACATCGGAAACTCGGCGGTCAGCGATTCGAGCGACAGGGTGTGGCGTGGCAGCCCCTTGGGGAAGCGGCCCCGGCCGGTGAACACGATGCGCCCTTCGACCGGCAGATCCTGCGCCAGAGCGCGCACTGCCGCGATGCGGTCGTAGAGCCCGGTCTGCGGATTGGTGAAGGTATAGCGCTGCGCGCCGTTCATCACGGTCCACTCGTTCATCTGATCGCCACCAAAGATGTTGCCGGCGACATCGCGCAGATCGATGACCACGACGCCGCGCACCGTCAGCAGCAGGAAATCCACGTGCAGCGAGCCGCCCTGCCCGTCCGGCACGAGCACGTCGCGCAGATGCTCGAAGCCGCAGCTGGTGACGGCCTGGATGCGAGCCTGTCGCTGGCGGCGTCTGCGCTCCCAGCGCCACAGCCACACCAGCAAGGCGATCAGGATAGCGGCGATGACCACGGAGCTGCCGAGCTCCAGATCGAACGGTGGCAGCGCTGCGAGCGACTGCAGCGGTGCAAATGACGGCGCGGCCGCCGCAGCTGCGGCGGGTATCAAAGTGCACCCTCGAGCGCCGCGAGCGTCGCATCGATCGTAACGTAGCTCGAGCGCCGCTCGAACAATCGCGCCAGGTTCGCCGGCATGTCCAGCGGCCGGCCAATCAGCGGCTCGACGATCTCGCGGAACTTGGCCGGATGCGCGGTAGCTACGATCACCCAGGGTCCCGAGGCCGCCGTGTCCGCCAGGCGCGTATAGGCCTCGGCCGCCACGGCACTGTGCGGACACCAGACGCGGCCATAACGCATGTAGTCGGCGCGGATGCGCGCGCGCGTGGCCGCATCGTCCACGGACACGGCCGAGACCGCGTCGCGCAGCGCGGTGGCGTCCGGATACAGCGCGGTCACGCGCTCGAGGTTGCTGGGATCACCCACGTCCATCGCCGATGACAACGTCGCAACGCTCGGGCGCGGGCGCAGCACTCCGTCCTGCAGGTAGTCGGGGACGGTGCGGTTCGCGTTGTGGGCAAGCACGATGGAGCTGATCGGGGCTCCGAGCCGCCGCGCCCAAACACAGGCGGTGGCGTTGCCGAGGTTGCCGCTGGGAATCACGAACGAGGCCGGCCGGCCGAGCGAGCGCTGCAGCGCGAGGCTGGCAGCCCAGTAGTACACCGTCTGCGGCAGCAGCCGGCCGAGGTTGATGCTATTGGCCGAGGACAGCTGCGCGCGCGCGCGCAGGTGCGCATCGGCAAACGCTTCCTTGACGAGGCGCTGGCAGTCGTCGAAGCGGCCGCGCACCGCGAGGCTGCTCACGTTATCGTCCCAGCAGGTCAGCTGCTGCTGCTGCGTGGGGGACACGAGGCCCTCCGGGAAGAGCACGGCAACTCGTACGCCCGGGCGATGGTGAAAGGCCGCCGCCACCGCCCCACCAGTGTCGCCCGAGGTCGCTACCAGGATGTGTAACGGGCGCGCCGCTGCGCTGTCGCCAGCGCTCTGACCGGCACTCTCGCCTGACCTCGGGCCAGCCCCCTGACCGGCGCCGAGCCGCGCGAGCGCCGCGGCGAGAAAGCGCGCGCCGAAGTCCTTGAACGCCGCGGTCGGACCATGAAACAGCTCGAGCGCGAAGAGGCCGTGCGCCGCGTCCAGACTCACCAGGGGTGCGGGAAAATTGAATGCCTCGCGCGCCACATCCGCGAGCAGCCCCTCGAGCGCATCGCCCGTGACGAACACCTGCAGCACCTCGCGCGCCAGGGCCGGCAGGTCCTCGGCCGGCGCTCGCGGCGTGAGCCGCGGCCAGCTCTCCGGCACGTACAGCCCGCCATCGCCCGCGAGCCCCTGTCTCAGGGCCACACTCAGGGACACCGGCTCGCAGCCGCGACGCGTGCTCGCGAACCGCATCAGTCGGCGAGACGTGCGCCGGTCGGCCGCACGCCGCTGATCCAGTGATCGGAGGCCAATCCGTGGCGTGCAAACTCCTGCACCATCGCAGCGCGTACCGCCGGTGCCTGCTCCACCAGACACCACGCAAACACCGTCGGACCTGCGCCGGAGATCGAGCAACCCAGCGCACCTGCAACGAGCGCTGCACGGCGCACATCGGCAAACCCGGGAATCAGCGCGGCGCGCTGTGGCTCGATCACTACGTCCTCGAAAGACTCGCGCAGCATATCCAGATCGCCGGTGTAGCAGCCGGAGATGAAGCCTGCGAGGTTGGCAGTCTGCCAGACGAAGTCGGCCATCTGCACGGACTGTTTGAGGATGGCGCGCGCCTGGCGCGTGGACAGGAACATATGTGGATGCACCACGACTGCGCGGATCTCATCGGG
>JASHPX010000278.1 GCA_030037905.1 Gammaproteobacteria bacterium | reverse complement strand
GCCTATGTGCTCAAGGAATCCTTCGGTCAGCTGTGGGACTACAGCAGCGAAGCCTGGGCCCGAAAGTTCTTCGACAACTGGCGAGCCCAGCTGAAATGGCAACGACTCAAACCCTACGAGGACTTCGCCGCCATGATCGAGCGGCACTGGGATGGGTTGGCCGCCTACTGCAAACCGGAGAACAAGGTATCGCTGGGGTTCGTCGAAGGACTGAACAACAAAATCCGCGTCATCCAGCGCCGGGCTTACGGACTGCGCGACGAGGAATACCTTCGCTTGAAGGTCCTCACTTGCATGCTGCCCAAGCTTTGAGCAAAAAATGATCACCTTTTACCCACTCGTTTGCCGGAAGACCCCCAAAATTTATCGTAGGTGTGTTTAACAAGTACCACGCGTCCACGCTCATCGGTGATTACCGCGCGTACGCCTAACGTTCGCGGTTTAGAGAGAAACCAATATAGTCTGCGCGCTCGTCCCAACATTCTGTGGAGCATCACGACCGGCTCCTTCTATCGCTGGCAACCGCAGGGTCGTCGTCGATGACCAAGACGGCAGGCATGCGCCTGGCGGCCCTCAGAGCGTGTGCGCCGCAACCGCAGGCGGAACCGACGCAGCGCGCAGCGCCGACCGGAGCACCGCGAGCTGCCCGAGGAGCAGCATCACGCCGCCGCCGAGCATCTACTCGACCGGCAGTCTCGGCAGCGCATGGCTGCGAACCATCCACAGGTTGGCGCAGACGATGCCCAGCACGATCGCCGGGAGGCGATCGAACTGATAGGCCGCGCGCCTAGCCTCGGCCGGGGAGATGACTTGGCCGATGACGCGCGCGGCTGAGCTCCAACAGCCGCCGCCGGGCCGCCCTCATGACGAGGCCGAGCTGTCCGGGCTGTGCCCGGACGACATAGAACGATGCCGCGGCGACGTAGCGATACGGAAGCAGTGCCGAGCGGTCGACATCCGGGGCTTTCTGCAGTCACCCACGGCGCCTCAAGCCTATCGACGATGCCGACCCGCTCCCCGGAGGACTCGAGCGGTGTAGACGCGCGCGTGTAGAGCGCATGGTGCCGCTGGCGTGCTGCCCACCGCACCGAGGTCACCCCCGAGAAGGCTCAGATAGCAAGCGAAGCCGCCCTGTCACAGACCCCGACCGCGAGGCAGCGTTGGCAGTTTACTCCCGCTGCACGCATTGTGGGGGTAGCACTAGAGCGTGCGCGCTGCGACGGCAGGCGGAACGGACGCAGCGCGCAGCGCCACCCAGAGCACGGCGAGCTGCCCGAGCCGCCTCCTGCTGCTACCTCCTGCTGCAGCGCACCGCTGCTGCGCCGCAAGCACTCGCCGGACCGTGTAAACTGCGCGCCACAATGTCCGCGAGCCCCCCGTCGTACCCGTTGCTGGGTGCCATCGAGTCCCCGGCAGATCTTCGAGCGCTGCCGGAGCAGAACCTGCCGGCGCTGGCCGCGGAGTTACGCGATTACCTGGTCCACACCGTGGCCACGCGCGGCGGCCACTTCGCGGCCGGCCTGGGCACCGTGGAGCTCACCATCGCATTGCATTATGTTTTCAATACCCCGGAAGACCGGCTGGTCTGGGACGTCGGCCACCAGGCCTACCCGCATAAGGTGCTGACGGGGCGGCGCGATCTGCTCGGCACCATCAAGCAGCTGCACGGGCTCGCGCCCTTTCCGAGCCGCGCCGAGAGCCCGTACGACACGTTCGGTGTCGGTCACTCCAGCACCTCGGTCAGCGCCGCACTCGGTATGGCGATCGCCGCGGCGCGCAAGGGGGAGCCGCGCCGCGCCGTCGCCGTGATCGGCGACGGTGCCATGAGCGCCGGCATTGCCTTCGAGGCGCTCAACCACGCCGGCAGTCTTCCCGTGGACCTGCTGGTGGTGCTCAACGACAACGATATGTCGATATCCGAGGGCGTCGGAGCGCTCTCCAACTACTTCGCGCGCGTGATCTCGGGTCCGCTCTACGCCCAGCTGCGCGCTGGCGGCAAGAGAGCTCTCAGCCAGCTCGCCCCGCTGCGCGAGCTGGCGCGCCGCTCCGAGGAACACGTCAAGGGGATGGTCCTGCCGGGCACGCTGTTCGAGGAGATGGGATTCAATTACCTCGGACCCATCGACGGTCATGACTTGAAGGCATTGCTGCGCGCGCTGCGCACTGCGCGGGGCCTGCACGGCCCGCAGCTGCTGCATGTGGTGACCCGTAAGGGCAAGGGCTACGCCCCCGCCGAGGCCGATCCGATCACCTGGCACGGCCCCGGGCCCTTCGATCCGCTCACCGGCACGCTGCGGAAGGAGAAGCCGGGCACTCCAACGTATTCGCAGATCTTCGGCCAGTGGCTCTGCGACATGGCGGAGCGCGATGCGCGGATCGTCGGCATCACTCCCGCGATGCGCGAGGGCTCGGGCCTGGTCGAATACTCGCGCCGCTTCCCCGAGCGCTATTTCGACGTCGCCATCGCCGAGCAGCACGCCGTGACGTTTGCCGCGGGGCTCGCCTGTGAGGGCATGCGCCCGGTGCTGGCGATCTACTCGACGTTTCTGCAACGCGGCTACGACCAGACCATCCACGACGTCGCCCTGCAGAAGTTGCCTGTCGTATTCGCGCTGGATCGCGCCGGTCTCGTCGGTAGCGACGGCGCGACGCATCACGGCAACTACGACCTGTCGTTTCTGCGCTGCGTACCGAACATGGTCATCATGGCACCGGCCGACGAGAACGAATGCCGGCAGATGCTCTACACGGCAACCACGCTGGAGGGTCCCGCTGCGGTACGCTTTCCACGCGGTCGCGGTCCCGGAGTCGCCCCGGTGAAAGAGCTCACCGCCCTGCCCATCGGACGGGCCGAGATTCGCCGTCGCGGCGCTGGCTTTACGGGTGGCCATGCCGCCCACGCCGGGCACGCTCATACCGGCCACGCGCACGCCGGGCACGCCCACCCCGGGCACGCGCACGCGGGCCTGGCGCTGCTGGCCTTCGGCAGCATGCTGACCCCGGCGCTCGCGCTCGGGGAGCGCTTCGACGCCACGGTCGTGAACATGCGTTTCGTCAAGCCGCTGGACGCCGAGATGCTTTGCGAGATCGCCGCGAGCCACTCAGCGATCGTGACGCTCGAGGAGAACGTCGTGGCCGGTGGCGCTGGCAGCGCCTGCTCGGAGCTGCTCGATGCGCACGGCCTGCTGACGGCTCGGCTGCATATTGGCATCCCCGACCGATTCATCGAGCACGGCAGCCGCGATGAGTGCCTCGCGGCCGCGGAGCTGGACCTGCCGGGCATCGGCGCCGCGATCGAGCGCTGGTGCGCCGACATCGGCTTGAAGACGGCCCGCGGCACCCCAAGACTAGCCGCAGCAGCCGGGCCGATTGCATGGTAGGCGAGCACAGGTGAACCGATGAGCACTGCCGCACGGGCGGACGCCCAAGCTTCGCGCGCTGCCCACATCATCCCGGTCGAGGACGTACAGGCGCGCGCCGATACACGCCGCATTCCCATCAACCGCGTCGGTATCAAGGACATCCGTCATCCGGTGCGCGTCAAAGACCGCTCGCGCGGCGAGCAGCACACGGTGGCGACCTTCAACATGTACGTGAACCTGCCGCACAACTTCAAGGGCACGCACATGTCACGCTTCGTGGAGATCCTGCACCACGAGAGGGAGATTTCCGTCGACTCGTTTCGCGCCATGCTGCTCGAGATGGCCACGCGGCTGGACGCCGACGCCGGCCACATCGAGATGAACTTCCCCTACTTCGTGACCAAGCGCGCGCCGGTCTCGGGCGTCCAGAGTCTGATGGACTACCAGGCGTCGCTCATCGGGGAGATACGCGGTGGGGTCGCCAGCATGTGGCTGAAGGTGGTGGTACCCGTCACGAGCCTGTGCCCCTGCTCGAAGAAGATCTCCGAGCGTGGCGCCCATAACCAGCGCTCGCACCTGACCATCAAGGCACGGCTGCGCGAGCACATGTGGATCGAGGAGCTGATCGACATCGCCGAGGGCGAGGCGTCCTGCGAGCTGTACGGCATTCTCAAGCGGCCCGATGAGAAATATGTCACCGAGCGCGCCTACGACAATCCGAAGTTCGTCGAGGACATGGTGCGCGACGTCGCCGTGCGCCTGAATGCGGAGGAACGCATCGCCGCTTATGTGGTCGAAAGTGAGAACTTCGAGTCGATCCACAACCATTCGGCCTACGCGCTGATCGAATGCGACAAGCAGCAGAGCCATTGCGAGAGCCCGGAGGGTGAGAGCGCGGAGGACTTCGGCGCCTCGCCGGAGGGCCTGTCGCGGCCCGCAGGCCCGGGAGCCGGGGATGCGGATGAGCTCGAGTAAAAATGGTATAATTTCAGAGTAGTTATAGTATTTAGCCGAACTGATTTGTAGGAGCCAAGATGCCTCTGGATAACCGCACCGGACTGCCGCGCATGGTGCGTACCGGCAATCCTGGATTGAACGACAGGACCTTCTCCTCCCTGCCGCGCCCCGCGCTGGCCGAGGAGCGCATGACCCTGCAGGGAACGATCAACAAGTCGTTCCTGATGCTGGTGGTGCTGCTGGGGGCGGCGCTGTGGACCTGGTCGCAGTACCTGACTACCAACAACCCGGCTACGGTCGGCCTGCCCATGATCGTGGGCGGGATCGCCGGTGTCATACTGGCAATCATCATCAGCTTCCGGATGACGCTCGCTCCCTACCTCGCATTGCCGTACGCAGCCTGCGAGGGTCTGCTGCTCGGCGGGATCTCGGCGGAGCTCGAGCGACGCTACCCCGGCATCGCGATCCAGGCCGTAGGCCTCACCTTTGGCGTGCTGGCTGCAATGCTCCTCGGATACAAGACGGGCCTGATCCGCGTGACGCAGCGCTTTCGTGCGATCGTGTTCGGGGCCACGCTTGGCGTCGGCCTGCTGTACGTCGCCTCCTTCGTATTGCGCCTGTTTCACGTAGCGACACCGTTCCTCTACAGCGGAAGCTCCCTGAGCCTGGGCATCTCGCTGGTCATCATCGCGATCGCCGCGCTGAACCTGGCGCTGGACTTCGACATGATCGACAGGGGCGTCGCCCAGGGCGCGCCGCGCTACATGGAGTGGTACTCGGCCTTCGGGCTGCTGGTTACGCTCGTGTGGCTGTACCTGGAGATCCTGCGCTTCCTGGGAAACACTCGACAGCGCTGAGCCCGGCTGCATCGACCGGGGCTGTACGCTACCGGGGCTGTCGCCAACGTCCTGATCCGCTGGCAACGAGGGCGCCGCGCCGCGCAGCTGCGCCGCATGCAAACGGTCAGCAACCGTTCAGCGTCACCGGCGTACCGTAACGTGAGCTCATGGTGCTGCGTATCCGCAGGAAGGATCTGTATGCGCTACCGCAGTTTGTTGCCCGCCGCGACGCTCGCCGCAGTGCTGGGGCTAGCGCCCGCCGCCTGGGCGCAGATCGGCATCGGAGTTTCCATCACGGTCGCTCCGCCCGCGCTACCGGTCTACGTGCAGCCGCCTGTTCCTGCGGTGGGGTACCTGTGGGTGCCGGGCTATTGGGCCTGGGCCGACGGGGGTTACTACTGGGTCCCCGGCACCTGGGTAGAGCCTCCGCAACCCGGGCTGCTCTGGACACCGGGCTACTGGGGCTGGGAAAACGGCGTGTATTTCTGGCATGTGGGCTATTGGGGCGCACACGTCGGCTTCTACGGCGGAGTGCACTACGGATTCGGATACAACGGCGTCGGCTACCTCGGCGGCTACTGGTCGCACGGGGCGTTCTTTTACAACCGAGCCGTCAATCGCATTCCCGTCGGCGTGCATATCGCCAACGTCTACCGGCAGCCCGTGCCGGCGGTCAACGTACACATCAGCTTCAACGGCGGCGTGGGCGGCATCCAGGCGCACGCGACGGCCGCTGAGCTCGCCGCGGCACGTGGTCCGCATTTGATGCCCGTCGCGGCCCAACGCCGAGAGGAGCAGCTCGCGGGCCGCAATCCTGCGCTGCGCTTCGCCAACAACCACGGGCGGCCGACCATTGCGGCAACGGCGCACGCAGGCCGCTTCTCGGGAGCCGGTGTGGTGGGTGCACGTGGCGCCCCGGCGATCCGCGCGAACATCGCCCACCACGGAGCGGGCCCCGGACTCGTGCGCCGCTCTGCCGAGCAGTCGCGAGCGCGTCAGGAGGGTGGCCCGCAGGGACGCAACGTGCAGGAACGCGCACAACCCGAGCACGCACCAGATGAACGGGCCCAACAGCAACACGCGCGGCCAGGGCAGCACGCTGCGCCGGCGCGGTCCCCCGCGGGACGCGAGGGGCGCGCTCCCGAGCGCAAAGACCAACAGCCGCAGCGCTAGCGGCGCAGTTATCCGCGTAGAGGTGGGGAGGCTTCTGGGGGATACATCTCACGTATCCCCCAGAAGCCTCCCCACCTCTACATGGACGACATGCGTCGGATGCTAGCCGCGCGGGTGGCGATCGGCGCTCTGCAGACGGCTGATCAGCGTGCGCAGAAACACCTGATTGAAACGCAGCTGGCAGGAGGCCGAGACCTGCTCGAGCAGCGTCGAGCTGACCTTCAGCGCGGTCACGGTGTCGACGGCGCGGATGGTCGCGGTGCGCTTGGCCCCCGGCACATAGCTGGTTTCCCCGAAGCATTCACCGGCCGAGAGCATCCCCGTGGCCTGCCCGTGCCGCTCCACGGCACAGTGGCCGGACACGATGATATAGAAGCGATCGTCCATCTCGCCTTCCTTGACGATCTCCTCACCGCTGGCGTAGTCCTGCCAGTGGCTCGCGCGCATGACCTCGTGGATCTCGGCGTGCGAGAAATCATGAAAGAACTTCAGCCGCCGCAGCAGGCTGAATTGCTCCTGCTGATCCATGCGCGAGTACTGCTGGCGCAGCTTCTGGTGTACGCGGGTCAGCTCGGCGGCCAGATCCAGGCCCGAGCGGTAGCGTCGGGCCGGCTCCTTCTGCATGGCCACGCCGACGACGTTCTCGATCTCCTCGGCAACGCCTTCGCGCAAGGTGTGAATGGGCGCGGGCGTCGCGTACACGATCTGGTGCAGGAGCTTGGCGAGGTTGCCCGCGCGGAACGGCCGCACGCCGGTGAGCAGCTCATACATCACCGCACCGAGCGAGTACAGGTCCGACTGGTGGGTGAGCTCGAGGCTCTGCACCTGCTCGGGGGACATGTAGCTCGGGGAACCGGCGATGCCCTCGATGCG
>JASHPX010000277.1 GCA_030037905.1 Gammaproteobacteria bacterium | reverse complement strand
CCCCGGCACCCTCGCCACCCCATGGCACCCCCGCCACCCCCGGCACTCCATGGCACCGCCGCCGCCCCGGCGGACCCGCAGCACCCCCTGGCCGGGGGTAGGCCACCGGGGCTCGAGCTCGAGAGGAGGCCTGCCGGCCAAGGCCCGTGCAGGCGCGGCAGAGCGCTTCCATGCCGAAATCACGCCGAGCGAGCCCGCCGAGCACCCCCGAGGTGACGGCGGCTGTGGGGCTCTGGGGCTCAGGGGCTCTGGGGCTCTGGGGCTCTGGGGCTCCGAAGCGTCGCGGCGCGGTGGATCTCGCAGGTGGTTCGACGCCTATCCGACGAGCTCGTGCAGGCTCGTGCGAGGTATTGCGCCGCTGATATTCAGCGCAGATTCATCGATAGCGAGTAGCCTCATCGCCCATGAAATTCGGCGCATGCATCGCTGTGCGTAGACGTCCGACACCGCTTTCGGAAGCTGCAGCGGTCATTCCCTCCCAGTACCATTGCGATCATGCCGCCGGGCGCCGTCCAGCACGCGCGCCGCACGAGCGGCATCGCCTGTCGATGGGCACCTGGAACGTGCCTGCGTCGTCAACCTCAGGAGTACTTCGTGCGCGCTCGACCGTGGCCGTGGCACACGTTGCTCGTCGTAGCAGTGTTGTTTCAGTACTCCAGTGCGGCAGCGGCTCAGGCACCCCCGACCGCACAGCCGCCCCCGGCGGCACGGCCCGCCGCACAGTCGGCGCCGGCAGCACGGCCGACCGCACAGTCGGCCCCGGCGGCGCAGCCGGCAGCACGGCCCGCCGCGCCACCTGCCCATGTATTTGGGTTTGACGATGTTCAGCGCCTCGCACAGCAGCGCGCCTCGATGCCGTATGTGGACCGATCCACGCCGCTGCCTGACAGCCTGGCGCATCTCAGCTACGACCAGTACCGCCAGATCCGCTTTCGGCCCGAGCGCGCGCTGTGGCGCAACCAGGGTCTGTTCGAAGTGCAGTTCTTTCAGCGCGGCTTCAACTACACCCGCAGCGTCAATATCACCGAGGTGGATCCGAACGGCACGTTGCGTCCCGTCCCCTACGACCCATCCGACTTCGATTTCGGTGGCACCACCGCCGGCGTTCATCCGCAGACGCTGTCATCGAGCCTGGGGTTCGCAGGCTTTCGGGTGCATTACCCGCTGCAGCGTCCCGACTACAAGGACGAGCTGATCGTGTTCCTGGGGGCATCCTACTTTCGCGTACTCGGCCGTGGTGAGAGCTACGGCGCATCGGCGCGCGGGCTGGCCATCAACGTAGCCACTCCGGGCGGTGAGGAATTCCCCTACTTCAGCGATTTCTGGCTGGTGAAGCCGCCCCCGCAGCAACGCACGATGACCATCTATGCGCTGCTCGACAGCCCCAGCCTCACCGGTGCATATCACTTCGAGGTGCGCCCCGGTGGCACTACCGATGTGGAAGTGACGGCTACGCTGTATCCACGCCGCAGCGTCACCAAGCTCGGGATTGCGCCGCTGACCTCGATGTACCTGTACGGGCTCAACAGCCCGCTCGCGGTCAATGAGTTTCGTCCCGAGGTGCACGACAGCGACGGGCTGCTCGAGGAGAGCGGCACCGGGGAGTGGCTGTGGCGGCCGCTGCTCAATCCGCACACACTGACGGTCACGAGCCTGGCCGATGTGCATCCGCGGGGGTTCGGCCTCGACCAGCGCGATCGTGACTTCGCCGACTATCAGGATGAGGAGGCGCACTACCAGCTGCGACCCAGCTACTGGGTGCAGCCACTGGGAGACTGGGGCAAGGGGCGAGTGGAGCTGGTGGAGATCCCGAGCAACGAGGAGATCCACGACAACATCGTCGCCTACTGGGTGCCCGCAACCCAGCTCGTGCCCGGCAAGCCATTCAGCTTTTCTTACCTGCTGTCTGCCTATATGTACTCGCCGCTGTGGCCGCCCGGCGGACGCGCGGTTGCGACTCGTATTGCTACCGTCCCCGCGCATACGGCCGACAATACCCATCGCTTCCTCATCGACTTCTGGGGTGGTGACCTTGGACTGTTGGAAGGCGTGCAGCCCGTGCAGGCGCAGATCAGTGCTCAAAACGGCACCGTCAGGAACGTCACGGTGCAGCGTCTGGCGGAGAACGGCGTGTGGCGTGTCGCCTTCGAGCTGACCCCCAAGCCCGGCCAGAGCGTCGACCTGCGCTGTTACCTGACGCTCTACGGAGAGGCGCTGACCGAGACCTGGACATATCTGTGGACACCGTGAATCGACAGCCGCTGCAGCGGATCGTGATACCGGGCGCCTCCACGCGCTGCCAGGCGCTGTGGCGCCGAGGGCTGTTTTTCGGTCTGACGCTTGCGACCGCGTACACCGGCGGCCGGCTGATGTTCGATGTGCTGCGCGCCAACGGCCTCACGGGGCTCAATATCGCCGGCCTGGTGATGTTCACGGCGCTGTTCACCTGGATCGCTGGAGCGTTCTGGACCGCAGTGGCCGGTTTCGTGATCCGTCTCATCGGCCGCGACCCCGCCATTCTGACCGCCGCGCCCACCTCCCACCGCAGCGTGCGCAGCCGCACCGCGATCGTCACGCCGATCTACAACGAGGATACCGCCAGGGTTTTCGCGCGTGTGGAGGCGATCTGGTCGTCGCTGATGCAGCAGCGTGACCAGAGCAGCTTCGACTTCTTCATTCTCTCCGATACGCGCCTGCCCGAAGTCGCGCGCGCCGAGGAGGTGGCGTGGCAGGCCCTGGTCGAGCGACTCGGCGCCAACGGCCGGCTGTTCTACCGGCGCCGCAGCGACAATGCCGGCCGCAAGGCCGGCAACATCGCGGAATTCGTGCGCAACTGGGGCGGCGCCTACGACTACATGATCGTGCTGGACGCCGACAGCGTCATGTCCGGCCAGGCTCTGGTGTCGCTCGCGCAGGTGTTGGACGCGCACCCGGAGGTCGGCATCGTGCAGACGCTGCCGCTGCTGGCGGGGCGCGAGACGCTGTTCGCGCGGCTGCTGCAGTTCGCGGTGCGGCTGAATGGGCCGATGTTCGGCAGCGGCCTGGCGTTCTGGCAGCTCGGGGAGAGCAACTACTGGGGCCACAACGCGATCATCCGGCTGTGCGCCTTCGCGTCGCATTGCGCGCTGCCGCGCCTGCCGGGCACGCCGCCGTTCGGAGGCGAGATCCTCAGTCACGACATCGTCGAGGCGGCCTTCATGCGCCGCGCCGGTTACCAGATCTGGCTGATGCCCGACATCGGCGGCAGCTGGGAAGAGGTGCCCTCCAACGTGATCGACTTCGCGGCGCGCGATCGGCGCTGGGCGCAGGGCAACCTGCAGCACCTGGGCGTCATTCCGATGCGCGGGCTGCACTGGCTGAGCCGCGTGCACATGCTCACCGGCGTGCTTTCCTATGCAACGTCTCCGATGTGGCTGCTGGTACTGGTGCTGAGCTCGATCGTGACCTGCCTTGCGGCGCTCTCGAGCCACCAGTACTTCCTGCCGGGCACCTACTCGCTCTTCCCCAGCTGGCCGCACTACCGGGACGGCGAGATCGCGGCCCTGCTGACGATGACGATCATATTGCTGATGCTGCCGAAGCTGCTGGGTGCCTGCCTGGCGCTGCGCGACCGCGTGCTGCGCCGCTCGTTCGGTGGCGCATGGCGCCTGATCGGCAGCGTGCTGTTCGAGCAGTTCATGAGCATGCTGCTCGCGCCCACCATGATGCTGTTTCATTCGACCTTCGTGCTGCGCGCACTGCTCGGCAGGAACGTCGGCTGGGATGCGCAGGCGCGCGGCGATCGCGGCGTCACCTGGCTCGAGGCGCTCAGGCGCCACGGCTGGCACGTGGCCCTGGGCCTGATCTGGGGTGCCGCCATCCTCGAGTTCGCTCCGGCATTCATCTGGTGGATGCTACCGGTGATCGCGGGCATGCTGATTCCGGTACCCTTCACCGTGCTGACCAGTCGCAGCAGCTTCGGCCGCTGGCTGCGCGCACACCGGCTGCTGCTCACACCCGAGGAGACCGCGGCGCCTTCGGAGCTGGCGGCGCTCGCACGGCACGTGCCGCTGCCGGCCGCGGTCGCGACAGCCGCAGAGTTCTCTCCGGTGCAGCTGCCTCAGCGTGCACCGATGATGATGATCGCCGCCCCCGCCGCCTACATCGGTCCGTGGGGCGGTCCCGTGGGGCGCCGGCAGGTGGCGCGCGATACCACTGCGTCCGGCGGTTCCTCTGCCGCCCCCTACGGCCAGCGCCGCGCGGCCGCGCCTCGCATGCGCGTGGCCGACCGCCCACACCACTGAGCGCACCTGCAGGCGATCACTCGCGCCGATCGCCCGCGACCGGCCGTATCCGTGGCATGATGGTTGGCTTGACGGATCGCCGCAGCGCTCATGGCTGCGCGATCGGCGCCGCCTTCCCAAGCACAGCACGCGGGGCATCTATGGGCCGCATCTTCGAGGTACGCAAGCATGCGATGTTCGCGCGCTGGAACCGCATGGCCAAGCAGTTCGCGCGCATCGCCAAGGACATCAACATGGCGGTCAAGGCGGGCGGGTCGGACCCGGCCGGCAACCCGACCCTGCGCCGGATCATGCAGAACGCACGCGCCGTGAACATGCCCAAGGACAAGGTCGAGGCGGCGATCAAGCGCGCCAGCGGCCGCGACGCCACCAACTATCACGAGGTGCTGTACGAGGGCTACGCCCCACATGGCATCGCGCTGATGATCGAAACGGCGACCGACAACCCCACACGGACCGTGGCGCACGTGCGCAACATCATCACCAAACACGGCGGCAACCTCGGCACCACCGGCAGCGTCGGCTTTCAGTTCCGCAAGATGGGAGTGTTCCGCCTGGATCCCGCGGGCCTGGACCAGGACGAGCTGGAGCTCGATATGATCGATCATGGCCTGGAGGAGATGGGCGAGAGCACGGGCGAGAAGGGCGAACCGCAACTGGTTCTGCGCTGCGCCTTCGAGGATTTCGGCAAGCTGCAGGAGGCGCTGGAGGCGCGGCGCATCGCGCCGCTGTCGGCCGAGCACGAATATGTCTGTTCTGCCCCCGTGGAGTTGCCCGAGGCGCAGGCCACCGAAGTGCTCGAGCTGATCGACCGACTGGAGCAGGAGGAAGACGTGCAGCGTGTGTTTCACACGCTCGCCTGAGAGCGGCGCGGGTAGCTCAGCAGGTCGACACGCACGCCCGGCGATCGATCAGTCCTCTGCCTCATCCTGCAGCGACAGCAGCCGGGCATCTCCTCCCACGGCCGCCGTGTTGATCGTGATGGTCTGTTCGACCAGCAACCGCTCCAGGCGATAGCCCTCCGGCGCCTCTGCAATCAGCACCGGCACGATGGGTCCCTCGGAAGCCGCGAGCGCGCTACGCAGGCGCTGCAGCCAGCCAGGATCCGCCGCCGCATCCGCTGAATCCACCAGCACGGCCTGGCAGGCATCCGCGTCCGCCGGTGCAGCCCGCAGCATGGCGCGCAGGCTCTGAGGCAACGCCGCCGCCAGCGAGTCGGCGACTTGCCCGCGCTCGACGCTCAGCGTATTGCCGGTGGCGAGCGCTGCCGCGAGCTGGTCCACCAGAGCAGCCGGCGAGCGCGCCGTGGCCACGAGCCGCCCACGGGGCCGGAATCTGAGCTCGTTGCTCTCACCGGCGTAGCCCGGCAATGCGAGCCGCGTGCCCAGCAGAGTGCGCCGCGCGTACGCTTCAGCCCGTCTGCCCAAACGCTCGCGCTCCTCTGCAGCCAGCGGTGCGCCGGCCTGCTGCAACCAGCCCCGCAGCTCCTGCAGCTCCTGCAGCCCCGCCGGCACTGCCTTCGCCGTCGCGCCGCAGGCGCTCCCAGAGAGGAGTGGCCCAGGCGAGCGCTGCAGCAACGCGTGCAGGTACAGTGGCCCACCGGCCTTCGGCCCGGTACCCGAGAGGCCCTCCCCGCCGAAGGGCTGCACGCCGATGACCGCGCCGATCATGTTGCGGTTGACGTAGACGTTACCGGCGCGCGAGCGCTCGAGGATGCTCTGGATCGTGCTGCCGATGCGCGAGGCGATGCCGAGCGTGAGGCCGTAGCCCGTGGCATTGATCTCATCGATCAGCTCGAAGAGATGCCGCCGGTCGAAACGCAGCACGTGCAACACCGGTCCGAACACCTCCGCCGAGAGCTCGGCGATCGAGCCGATCTGCAGCAGCGTCGGCGCCACGAACACCCCGCGCTCGCAGTCGGGCGGCACCGGGCTGCGGCACAGCAGGCGCGTGTGCATGGCCTGCACATGCGCCTGAATGCGCTCGCGCGCCTGCTCGTCGATGAGCGGACCCACGTCGGTGGACAGCTGCGAGGGATCTGCGACCGTCAGCTCGCGCATTGCACCCTGCAGCATGGTCAGGACCGGCACTGCGATTTCCTGCTGCAGACACAGCACGCGCAGCGATGAGCAGCGCTGCCCGGCCGAATCGAACGCCGAGCGCAGCACGTCGGCCACGACCTGTTCGGGCAGCGCGCTGGAATCGACGATCATGGCATTCTGGCCGCCGGTCTCCGCGATCAGCGGCACATGGGCGCGGCGCGCCAGTGTGCGCGCGATCGAGCGCGCCGTGGCGGTCGAGCCCGTGAATACGACACCGCGCACACGCGGGTCAGCGGCCAGGCTCATCCCCACACGTGCACCGTCACCCGGTAGCAGCTGCAGCGCCGAGCGCGGTATGCCCGACTCGCGCAACAGCGTGACTGCCAACGCCGCGGTGGCAGTGCTCTGCTCCGCGGGCTTGGCCAGCACGGCATTGCCTGCCGCGAGCGCGGCGGCAACCTGTCCGGTGAAGATCGCGAGCGGAAAATTCCATGGACTGATACACAGCACCGTTCCCAGCGGTACATGCGTCGCAGGGTCGAAGTGCGCGCGGATCTGCGCCGCGTAGTAGCGCAGCGCGTCGACCGCTTCGCGCACCTCCCCGAGCGCGTCCGCCAGGATTCTGCCGGTCTCGCGCACGATCAGCGCGACCAGCGCGGGGGTGTGCTGCTCGAAATGCGCCGCGGCGCGCTCGAGCAACCGCGCGCGCGCCTCGATGGCCGTGCAGCCCCAGGCGCGCGCACCCTCGGTGGCCGCAGCCAGCGCTGCCTGCAGACAGGGGGCGGCGGATTCGCGCACCATTCCGAGCAGCTCGCTGCGATCGGCAGGATTGCGAATCTCCCAGCAGACCCCCGCGGCAGCGCCGGGCGCATCGTCCGCGGCCAGCATCGGCCCTGCCGCGATGCGCGAGCGCCGGCTGTCCTGCAGCGCCTGCGCGAGCAGTGCCTGCACCGCCTCGCTCTGCAGATCCAGCCCCGCACTGTTGCAACGAGCGGGAGCAAACAGCTCGCGTGGCAGGGCAATGCGCGGATGTGGCAGCCCGCCGAGGTGCGCCGCGATCGCCACCGGGTCGGCCGCGAGCTTCGCGGCGCTCGCGCGGCGGGCGCGATGCACGAAAGAGTTGCCCGCGCCGTTCTCGAGCAGCCGGCGCATCAGGTACGGCAGCAACGCCGCGCGCGCGCCGACCGGCGCGTACACCCGCACCCGTGGCCGCACGGCCCCGTAGCCCTGCGGATGCCGCAGCAACTGCCGGTACAGCGCTTCGCCCATGCCATAGAGACGCTGGAACTCGAGCGGCCCGCCAGCAAGCGGCCCGCCGGCGCTGGCCGAGAGCTCCAGGATCTCCGCGACCGTGCGCGCATTATGGGTCGCGAACTGCGGGACCAGGTGCCCATCGGCCAGCAGCCGGCGTGCGCAGGCGAGGTAGGACACGTCCGTGTAGGGCTTGCGCGTGTAGATGGGGTAACCCGCGAGCCCCTCGATCTGTGTCACCTTGATCTCCTGATCCCAGTACGCTCCCTTGACGAGCCGTACCCTGAGCGCATGCGGCCGCCGCGCCGCCAGCACCGAGAGCTGCTCGATGAGCGCCGGGGCACGTTTCTGATAGGCCTGCACCGCGACCCCGAGGCTCGGCCACTCGCTCAGCGTCGGATCGAGCATCAGGGCTTCGACCAGATCGAGCGACAGCTCGAGCCGATCGGATTCCTCAGCATCGATCGTCAGGGGGATACGCCAGCGCTGCGCGAGACGCGCAAGCTCCAACAGCCGCGGCAACAGCTCGCGCATCACGCGGGCCCGCTGCGTATAGCCGAAGCGTGGGTGCAGCGCCGATAGCTTCACCGACACGCCGTGCTCAGCCAGAGGTGCCTGGCCATGATCGGCTGCGCCCACCGCGCGAATGGCCTGCGCATAGCCATCCCAGTAGCGCTGCGCATCCGCGGCGGTGAGTGCTGCCTCTCCGAGCATGTCGAAGGAATAGCACCACGGGCCCGCATCGCGCCGCGCACGCCTCAGGGCCGCTCGGATGTCGGAGGCGAACACGAACTGTCCGCCCAGCAGCCGCATGGCCGCGCGCGTGCCCACGCGCAGCAGCGGCCCCATCAGGCGCAGCGCCGCAGCGAGCGCGCCGCTGCCGTGCGGACCGAGCGGCAAGCGCACCAGCTGATCACGGATCAGGCGATCGGCATTGGCATCGTCGGGGACTCTCAGCAGTGCTTCGGCCAGCGACAGCAATGCCAGACCCGTGGGTGTGTCGAGCGCCAGCCGGTCCAGCAGCGCCGCCTGCAGGCTGCGGCCGGCGCCGCGGCGCGCTGCATCCATCAGCCGCGCGGCGAGCGTCCCCGCATGCGCCGCCTGCTGCGGGGTAAGCCGCGCGCTCGCGATCAGCGGCGGTACGCACTGCGTCTCATCGGCGCGCCACAGAGCCCTCAGGGTCGCCGGCACCCGCGCTGCTCGACCGTCGCTGTGCACCGAGGCATTATCGCATCCGGAGGATCTTCGCCGTGGACGATACCCTCGCCGGCAGCGACCTCGCGGCTGCCGCGTATCCCTATCTGACGGCCGACCAGCGAGCCGTGCTGGAGGCCGCCGATCGCTATGCCCGCCAGGAGCTCTATCCCCTGGCGCGCCGCATGGACGAGGAGGAATGGTGGCCGCAGGAGGCATTCGCGCGCCTCGGTGCCGAGGGCTACCTCGGCATCACCGTACCCCAGACTTACGGTGGCGCGGGGCTCGATCTGCTGAGCGCCGGGCTGGTCGCCGAGGCCTTTTCGCGCTGGAACCACGCCTTGGGGCTCTCCTGGATCGCACACGACAACCTGTGCGTCCACAACCTGTACCGCAACGGCAGCGAGGAGCAGCGCCGCCGGCATCTGCCGGATCTGTGCAATGGCCGCAAAATCGGCGCGCTCGCGCTCACGGAGCCGGGCGCCGGATCGGATGCGCTCGGCTCGATGCGCACCAGCGCACGTCGCGCAGGCGATCACTACGTACTCAACGGCACCAAGATGTTCATCACCAACGGTCCGATCGCCGATGTACTGCTGACCTATGCCAAGACGGACACCGGACTGGGCGCGCACGGCGTGTCCGCCTTCATCGTCGAGCCGCAGACCTGTCCTGGCGTACGGGTGGCGCAGAAACTCACGAAGATGGGATTCCGCGGCAGCCAGACCGGTGAGCTGGTGTTCGACGATTGCCACGTGCCGCTCGAGAACCGTCTCGGCGCGGAGAACGGCGGTATCGGCATTCTGATGACCGGACTGGACCTGGAGCGTGCCGCCATCGCATCGATCTGTCTGGGTATCGCCGAACGAGCGCTGCAGCTGTCGGTCGAGTACGCCAAGAGTCGACGTCAGTTCGGCCGGCCGATCGCCGATTTCGAGATGATCCAGGCGAAGCTCGCCGACATGTTCGTTGGCATCGAGACCATGCGCGGCCTGATCTACCGCGTGCTCGCCGTGGCCGAGTCGGTCGGTGCACAGCAGGGCGGACGCGGCGCCATTCATGCGCAGAGCGCCGCCTCGGTGCTGTATGCAGCGGAAGCCATGGCGCGGGTGCTCGGCGACGCGGTGCAGATCCATGGCGGCGGCGGCTACATCTGGGAGTCGGAGATCAACCGCCTGTACCGCTCGATCAAGCTGCTCGAGATCGGCGCCGGCACCAGCGAGATCCGCAGGCTCATCATCGCGCGCGAGCTGCTCGGCACCACCGATCCGCAGTGATCGCTCCGTGCGGCGCTGCGGCCGCAGCGGCGACGCCGCACTGCCGCGCATCCGCGCACCGCGCATCGGCCTGTCCGCGTGTCCGCGTGTCCGCGTGTGCGCGTGTCCGCGTGTGCGCGTGTCCGTGTGTCCGCGTCTGCGCGTCTCCGCCTGTCCGTGCGTGCGCATCTCGCGCGTGCATCTGTAATTCCTTACTGCCTGGGACAGCAAAAATTCCGTAGGACTCGATCAGCACGCGCCGCGGCCACGGCCGCCTGTGGCGTGCACGCGGCCGAAATACACTTCCTTCCGGCACTCGTTCCAAACATCGCACGGAGGCAGTATGAGCATCCATCGTCTAATCACCGCGGGCGCAATCGCGCTCTGCACGGCAGCACTTGGCTGCGGTGCGGTAATGGCGCAGCCGACCGGTGCGACCAATCCCGCCAGCCCGGATTCGGCGACCGCGCCGAGCAACGCCGCCACGTCGAACAACGCCGCGGCTCCGAGCGCCGCAACGCCCGGCCTCGGCCGCGGTGGCGTCAATCCCGGTGTGAGCCGCACGGACACGCAGACCTTCATCAATGAGGCCGCGTATGCGAATCTCGCGGAGATGGCGGCGGCACGCTATGCGATCGCGCATTCGCGCAGTCCCCTGGTCAAGCAATTCGCACAGAAGATGCTGCACGATCACACCAAGGCCAACGATCAGCTGACTACGATCGCGATGGCACAGGGCTACACGACACCGCTCGGTGTGAGCCGGCAGGATCGCGCCGATCTCTCGCGGATCGAGCAGCGCCACGGCCAGCCGTTCAATGCGGCCTATTCGCGCTCTCAGGAACACGCCCATCAGCAGGTGGTTGCGCTGTTCAAGCGTGCCGAGCAGGATCCGCGCATCGCTCCTGCAGTGCGCAATTTCGCCGGCATGAGCTTGCCCATGCTGCAGGACCACCTGAACATGTCCAATCAACTGGTCGCTTCAGAAGCGGGGGGCAACCGTCGGGCTGGTTGAGCGGGCGGCAGCGGTTGGAGCAGCTTTCTCGAGAGGCGGAGCTGACGGGACCGTCAGCTCCGCTACCCCACGTTCACCGATTTGCGCCGTGCGCCTCGCCGCCCTTGCGGCCGGCCTCGCGCGCCTTTTCACGATCGTTGGCAAAGTTGCCGGGGTTGTTCTCTTTGCCCTGACTCTGCCCGCCCTTGCTCGCGATCTCGCGCTGCATCTCCGCGTCCATCGATGCGAAGCCGCGGCGTGATTTCTGGCTACGATTCTCCGGATTGGTGTATTGGTTGTGACCGCTCGGATTGTTGTTCGGCATGATCATCTCCTCTGTGCGTGACTGCTTCCTGCAACGAAGGACCTCCTGGACGATCGATGATCTGCAATCGCTATGCCACGCGGCGATCTCGGTAGGTTTGCCGCGCCGAGCTGCTCGATCGCGGCGCGCAGCGAACGCGCGGCCTCGCCGTAGTGCTGCCAGGCAGTGCTGCGCTCGAACAGCGCCAGCGCCGTGCGCTCGGGCGCGAGTGGTGTCACCACGTGCAGGCCCTTGCCGCCCGTGGTCTTGCAGAAGCTCTCCAGGCGCAGGGCGCTCAGCCGCTCGCGCAGCTGCAGCGCTGCCTGGATCACCTGCTCGAAGGGCACGTCCGGAGCGGGATCCAGATCGAATACCAGGCGGCCTGGGACCTCGAGGCGCTCGGGAGCGCAGTTCCAGGGATGCAGCTCCAGTGTCAGCACATCCAACAGGCGAATCTGTAGGCCGGTGACGCTGCCGGGCGCGCCGCTGCCACCTCGAGGTCGGCCGAGCGATACTGCCGCGCTGCGGCTATTGCAGTATGATCGCCGCACAGTGTACCCGCAGCGCCGTGCACGGTCCGCGGCCGCGCGCGCTGCGGAAGGGAGGGATTCTTTGCCATCGCTGCGCATCTTTGTCCTGAACGGCCCCAATCTGGATCTACTCGGCGAACGTGAGCCGCACATCTACGGAACGCACACGCTTGCGGACGTCGAAGCGCTATGCCGGCGCGTGCTTGCCAGTCGCAACGTGGAGCTGGCCTTCCGCCAGACCGCCGCCGAGCATGAGATGATCGGATGGTTGCACGAGGCACGTCGCTCGGCGGGCATCGTGATCAATGCGGCCGGCTTCAGCTACCACTCGGTGCCCATCCTGGATGCCCTGCTCGCCTGCGAATGCCCGGTCATCGAGGTGCACATCAGCAATATTCACCGCCGCGCCGAGCCCTGGCGCGCCCATTCGCTGCTATCCGGGGCAGCCAAGGGCGTCATCATGGGCTTGGGAATCGACGGCTATCGCCTGGCGCTCGAGCACCTGCTGCAGCACCTGCCGACCGAATAGAGCCGCAGCGCGCGCACCGGCGCGCCGGCTCAATGCATCTGATAGCTCACACCCACGAGGATCGCGCGCGGTGGGCCGGCCTCGAAGTACTCGGCGCTGGTGTTGTCGACGATGACCGAGCCGGCGTAGCGGCGATCCAGCAGATTGTCCAGGCGTAGGAAGGCGCGCAGCTGTCCAGGGCGCCACTGCCAGGTGTAATCCGTGTCGATCCCGAGCACATCATAGGCACCGGCATACACGGTGTTGGCATCGTTGGCGTACACCTTGGACTCGTAGCTGTCGGTCAGCAGCCATTCCCAATGGTCCGTGACCTGCCATTGCAGCTGACTGTACAGATCGTGCTCGGGCAGGCCGGGAATGTAGTTGCCCGCCGCAACCAGTGTATTCGGCTTCGCGCAGGGCACCGCCGAGCAGGCGTAATAGGACGTATCCACGCGCGCATCCAAGTAGGTGTAGGCGAGCTGTAGCGCCAGCCGTGGCAACAGGTGCGCGTCTGCGCTCACCTCCACGCCCTGATGACGCGTCAGCCCCGCGTTGCCGTACGCCGAGCGCCCCCCGGTGTCGGACTCCAGCACCAGCTCGTTGTTGGAGTCGGCGCGAAACAGCGCCAGCTGCGCACTGCTGCCCTGCGCCAGGCGCAGCTTCGCGCCCAGCTCGAACTGGCTCGATAGCGAGGCGCGCAGCGAGTAATCGAGTCCGGCAGTGCCGTTCAAGCGATAGGCGAGCTCATCGAGCGTGGGCGTCTCGAAACCCTCGCCATACGAGCCATACAGATTCAGGTCGTGGCTGACCTGGTAGAGCACACCAGCAACGGGAGAGGTCGCGCCGTAGTCCACCGCGCCGCTGCCGTTCGTGCCTCCCGGCGGCGTGTACAGCGCCGTCGAATGCACGTCCACCGTGCTGCGGCGCACGCCCGCCAGCAACGTCCAGCGTTCGATCGGCCCCCATTGCGTCTGCAGATACGGGTCGAGGTCGTCGACCTCATCGATCTCGTCGCGCCGTAAGGCGCCTTCTACCCCGAGCGTGGAGCCGATGAAATTGTTGAAACCCTCGCGGTGCTCATCGAGCACGTCGTAGTCCAGCCCGGCGATGATGTCCCATGGCCCCCCGAGTAGCTGCGAATGGTAGTTCCAGCGCGGCTCGAACCCACCATAGCCGTTGTCGAGCGACACCACGCCACCGGGGCTGGCCGGCGCCAGCTGTGTACCCACGGGGATGGCCTGGAACTGCAGCACGTCGCGATGACCTCCGTAGGCCGTCAAGGTCAGCGTGTTGGCCTCATCGATGGGAACGTCGTAGATCACGCCGAGCTGCGACTGATCGGTGCTCTTACGTGTGTTGAACTGCGCCGCGCTCGGCGCGGTGCCCTGGGGTGAGGCGTTGAACTGCGCGCGCGTCAAGCCCAGCGGGTCCTGCGCCTCGGGACCATTGAAGAGGTTCAGCAGCAGCGTCAGATGCGTGGCATTGGCGAACTGAAAGCCCCACTTGCCGCCGAGCGAGCTGCGCTGCGCAGCGCTGTGGCCGCGCGAGCCGGCGGTGCCAAACTGCGAAACGCCTACGTTATAGTTGAAGGCGCTGTCGCCGCCGAGCACATCTGCGCTGAAGCGGCGCTGCTCGAAGCTGCCATAGACCGCCGCCGCGCTCGCGTGCAGCGGCCCGCTGCCATCGGCGGTGAACATCTGGATGACTCCGCCCGCCGAATTGCCGTACAGCGCCGAGAACGGCCCGCGCAGTACCTCGATGCGCTGGGCGCTGGCCAGGTTGAATTCCGATATATCGCCCTGCCCATCGGGTTGGGTCAACGGAATGCCGTCCATGTAGATGCGTATACCGGCGATGTTGAAGGGCGCACGGGCACCGAACCCGCGGATGGAGATCTGCTCGTCCTGCGCATAGTTCTGCCGGTCACGCGCAATCAGGCCGGGTACGTCGCCGAGCGATTCGGCCGCGTTCACCCCGAGTGCATCGGGGGCGATGGACTCGGAGCTGATCGAAGCCGGCACGTCAAAGCTGGGCTCGGCGACGCGCGTTGCCGTCACGGTGACGGCCGACAGCTGGTCCTGGTCCGCGTTTGCGTCCTGCGGCGGCTGCGCGAATGCCTGCGCACACAGTGCCAGCAGGCCGAGCCCCAATCCGGCTCCATGCCTCGTCATCCTCACGGGAACTCCCCAACGTTGTCGCGCTTGACCGCTGCTTGTGCAACCTAGGATAAGCCATCGGTGCAACTGCAGCAAAACGGCCGCGACAGGCGCCGGCTCGCATGGGGCCGGGTTCGCGGCGCTCAGGGGTGCTCAGGCGGCGCTCAGGCGGCGACGCGCCGGGCGACTTCGCCCTCGAAGGCCGCGGCGATCACATCTTCGACGCGCTCGGCCCACACCAGCTGCAGCGCCTCGCGCGCGCTGGCTGGAATGTCCTCCAGATCGCGGCGATTGCGCGCGGGCAGGACCACGGTGCGAATGCCCGAGCGCACAGCCGCCACGGTCTTCTCTTTGATGCCACCGACGGGCAGCACCAGCCCTCGCAGGCTGATCTCGCCGGTCATGGCGACATCCTTGCGGACGGTCCTCTGCGTCAGCAGCGACACGAGTGAGGTGAAGATTGCCACCCCGGCGCTCGGACCATCCTTGGGCACTGCGCCGGCCGGCACGTGGATATGCAGGTCCGATTTCTCGAACACCTGCGCGTCGATACCGAGCCGCTCGGCCTGGCCCTTCACCAGCGTCACGGCCGCCTGCGCGCTCTCCTTCATCACGTCCCCGATCTGCCCGGTGATGATGAGCTTACCGCTGCCGGGGACCCGGCTGGTCTCGACGAACAGGATATCGCCGCCCACGGGCGTCCAGGCGAGCCCCGTGGCCACCCCCGGCACACTGGTGCGCATCGCCACCTCGTTCTCGAAGCGCGGCGAACCCAGGATCGACGGCAGATCCTCGGCCTCGACGGTGATCGGTCCAGTCTGTCCGCCGGCGATCGTGACGGCCGAGTGGCGCAGCACCGCACCGATGTCCCGCTCCAGTCCGCGCACGCCCGATTCGCGGGTGTAATCGCTGATGATGCCCCGTATGGCAGCGTCGCTGATCCGCACCTGCTGCTCCTTCAACCCATTGGCAGTCAGCTGGCGACGCAGCAGATGCTGCCTGGCGATCTCCAGCTTCTCCTCCTGGGTGTATCCGGCGAGCTGGATGATCTCCATGCGATCGCGCAGCGGCGCCGGCATGCTGTCGAGCACGTTGGCCGTGCCGATGAACAGCACCTTGCTCAGGTCGAACGGTACTCCCAGATAGTTGTCGTGAAAGGTGTGGTTCTGCTCGGGGTCGAGCACCTCGAGCAGCGCCGAGGAGGGATCTCCCTGGAAGCTCGCGGACACTTTATCGACCTCATCGAGCATCATGACCGGATTGCGCACACCGGCTTTGCGCAACGCCTGGATGATGTTGCCCGGCATCGCGCCGACGTAGGTACGGCGGTGACCGCGGATCTCCGCCTCGTCATGCACACCGCCCAGGCTCACGCGCACGAATTTCAGTCCAAGCGAGCGCGCGATGGATTGTCCGAGGGAGGTCTTGCCCACGCCCGGGGGGCCGACGAAACACAGAATTGGGCTATGACCTTCGGGGTTGAGCTTACGCACCGCGAGAAACTCCACGATGCGTCGCTTGATCTTCTCCAGACCGGAGTGATCCTCATCGAGGATGCGGCGCGCGCGCTCGATATCGATCTGCTCGGTGTCCAGTTTCGACCACGGTAGGGAGAGCATCCAGTCCAGATAGGTACGCGTCATCGAATACTCGGCGCTGCCTTCGCCCATGCGCTCCAGCCGTCTGATCTGGCTGCGCACGTGCTCCTCGACCTCCGGCGGCATTCCCGCCTTGGCGAGTGCCGCCTCGAGTTGCGCGGGCTCATCGGTCCCCTCCTCATCCTCACCGAGCTCCTTGCGGATCTGGCGCAGCCGCTCGCGCAGCACGGCCTCCTTCTGGCGCTCGTCGAAGGCCGCGCGCGTGCGCTGGTCGATCTCGTGGGAAATACGCAACACCTCGACGCGCTGGCGCAGGAATTCCAGCACCACGTCGAGGCGCTGGCGCAGCTCGAAGGTCGCGAGCACCTCCTGTTTCTCGATCGGTTTGAGGTCGATGAAGCTCGCGATCAGATCGACCAGCGTCGGAATCGATTCGATGCTCTCAATGGCCGTGGCCAGCTCCGCGGGCACCTGTGGCAGCAGTTGCAGCGCCTGCAGCGCCAATTCCCGCAGCCGCAGCCCGCGCGCTTCGATCTCGGGGTTGAGCGTCGTGGGTTCCGGATGCGCCTCGATGCGCGCCACCAGGAAAGGGTTGCGGCTCACGAAATCCAGCACGCTGAAGCGCTGCTCGCCCTGGCAGATGAGGTGATGTGTGCCGTCAGGGGCGGTGACGTAGCGCACGATGCTGGCGATGGTACCTACGCGGTGCAACCCCTCCGGCGCGGGATCGTCCTCGGCCGAGTCCCGCTGCAACAGCAGTCCGACCTTGCGGCGCGATTTCACCGCCTCCTGCGCGCCGGCGACGGTGCGTTCGCGGCTAATCGCAATCGGCAGCACCACCTGGGGGAACAGCACGCTGTTGCGCACCGGCAGAATGATGAGCACATCCTCCTGGACAGCCGCGGCGGCGGGTGCCGGTGGGGCCGCGGGTACGGGTGGGGCCGCCGGTGCGGTTGCGGGGACTGACGGACCGGACCCGGATGTGTCGTTGGCTCCCGATTCATTCTCGGCGCTCACAGCCATTCTCCGAGGAGGCGGATCTGCACGCAGCCGTCGCGGAACTCGTGGCCTGTGATCTCATAGCGACCCGCGGGCAACTCGACGCGCCGCTCCATGCGCCCGTAGGGAATCTCCAGCCGCAGGATGCGTGCGTGGCCGGGCGGGACCGTCCAGCGACTCTCGGCGCGCACGACCAATCCTCCGGTGACCAGCTCCGCGCTGACGTCCTCGGGCCGCACGCCCGGCATGGCCACGACGACCCGCAGCTCGTGCTCGAGCAGGAACACGTCCACCGGAGGCTCCCATACGGGCTGGCGCTGCGGTGCAGCCGAGAGCAGCTCAAAGAAGCGCCGGTGACGCCGCTCCGCCTCTTCCAGCAAGGCGACTGCGCGCGCCCACATCGAGACTCCGTCGCCTTCCACGGCCATGCTGGACTCTCCGTGCTGAATTCTGCGGTGCACCTTGCGCCGCCGTCGCACGGCAGTGGCGCTGGCGCTCGCAAGAATTATCCCATCCGCCGGGCCGACCGCCCACTCCGGCATGGGGGATTCGTTGTATGCTCAACGCGCAGGCAGGCACATGTAGGACAAACCCTTAGTGCACACCGGCTCTACACGGATTAGACTTCGACGCCCGCCTTGATCAGATCAGCAGAGGCCGGTCCCATGACAGCATCCGACCCTCTCGTAGGTGCGTCGAAACCCGCGACGCGCGACATTCAATATCTGGGATCAGACTTGCCCGACTCGCTCGGTTCCATGGACGGCACACTCGCTGCACTGCGGGCTTGGCGTGATGCCACCGGCGAGCTCGGCTACGGCTGCGTCGATTGGTTCATCTACGTTACCAACTCGGACACCGTCGCGACCACGCTGCAGCTCGCAGGCCAAGACTAGTCCGCGCATCGCCGCCCCGCGCATCGGCGCCCGCGTATCGCCGCCCCGCGCATCGGCGCCCGCGTATCGCCGCGATCGGCGTGAGTCTTCGATCGGCGACAGAAAAGTCATTGCCCCCGGCGGTCGGTCGAGAGAAGATAAAATGCGTGCCCGACTTCCGCTCAGCACATCATGGATAGATCCGGCGCAGCGATGCCGCGCAGCGATTTACATCCCAATCAATTACGCTATCCAGAGGAGAGGCGCATGGCAATAGAGTCGACGTCCAACACTCGCGGCACGCGCAAGGCCACCGCGACCAAGACCGCGCGCGCACAGCAACAGCAGCCGAAACCGCAGCCACAGCGAACTGGTGGCACCGCGCTGATCGATCCGGAGCGCCGCCGCGCACTGATCGCGGAAGCCGCTTACTATCGCGCAGAGCGTCGCGGATTTGCGCCCGGCCACGAGGCCGAGGATTGGCTGGCAGCCGAGGTCGAAGTGGACACTGCGCTGACGGTCGGGGTGTCGGTGGCTGGCAAGCCAGCGGTACAGTAAAAGAAGATCCGCAGCAGCACCGGATCGGCCCGGAGACAGGGATGTGCTCGATCCGTCGGGCGTATACGTTTGACGTATACGCCCGAGAGATCGAGCACATCCCTCTCTCAGGAGCCACCCAGTGCTGGTGTGGCTATCTTCAGAACGAGTGGCGCCGTGGCAGTTTCGCCTCCAACTCCCTCAAGCGCACCTCCAGCTCCGCGACCCGATCACACAGCCCAAGCACCAGCAGCAGCGCCGAGACATCCAGATCGAAGTCCTCGCGCAGCCGCCGCGCGTGACGTGCCGCCGCCAGCGCCACCGCGCCGAAGCGCGGGTCCGATTCGGCGACGCCCAGCGGCGCAATGCCGCCTGCCTGTACCAGCTCTGTCAGTAGCGCGCGCGGCAGGCCCGACAGATCAGCCAACTCCTCGAAGGACAGCGCGTGGTCCTCGAGCCAGAGCACTTCGTTCAATTCAATGCGCATGACTGCCCTCCGCCGCCGCGTGGCTGCCCTCGGCCGCGAGCTTGACGCGCGGATCAAAGTCGGAAGCATCGGCCAGCTGTTGGTAGAGTGCGCGCTCACGCTCGCCGGTGACGCTGGGCACCACGATCTGAACAATCGCGTACAGATCTCCCTCCCCTCCCTTGGGCTTGGGTAACCCACGTCGCGGCAGACGCAGGTGCTGCCCCGCTTGCGTGCCCGCCGGCACCTTGAGGCGCACGCGGCCCGCTGGCGTAGGCACCTCTACGGTGGTACCGAGGACCGCCTCCCAGGGTGCCAGCGGCAGGTCCAGGTACAGGTCGTGCCCACTGGCACGGTACAGCGCATGCGGGCGCAGCGAGATGTTCAGGTAAAGGTCGCCGTTGCGCCCGCCACCGGCGCCGCGCCCGCCCTTGCCCGCAAGCCGCAGCCGCTGGCCCTCGATGGCGCCCTTGGGAATGCGTGCCCGGAAGGCATGCGGCACGCGCTTCAGTCTTCCCTGCTCGTCGTACTCCGGCAGTTTCAGGTCCAGATCGATCTGCGTGCCCTCATGAGCCTGCTCGACGGTGATCGGCACGGAGATCTCGAAATCCTGGCCGACGATCGGCCGCTGCCCGCGCGGCCGTGCCGCTGCCGCCCCCAGATGCGCGAACAGATCCGCCAGATCCATCTGCTCGCCGAACGCCGAGTCAGCGAAGCTCGAGTCACCAGGCTGCCCTTGCCACTGCCCCTGCCACTGCCCTTGCCACTGGTGCTGCCACTCGGAAGAGGGGCGGAAATCCTCTCCCGGTCTGTGGCTGCCGAGCTGGTCGTAGGCCGCACGCTTGTCCGGATCCTTCAGCGTCTGATAGGCCTCGGCGACTTCCTTGAATTTTTCCTCCGCGCCCGACTCCTTGGAGACGTCGGGATGGTATTTGCGCGCGAGCTTACGATAAGCCTGCTTGATTTGCTCCTCGCTGGCGTCGCGCTGCACTCCCAGGATGGCGTAGTAGTCGCGGTATTGCATACAACCTCGGCGGTACGACCTCGACGCCGCGCTCCCGCGAATGCCCTGCCGGCGGCGGCTGCGCGAAGCGTCGACCGGGCTCGAGACCCGGCCGGACGATAGCATGCAACGAGCGCGGGCCGCGCGCTACGGGGCGGGTGCCGTTCTGGAGGCGACAGGGCAACAGCGCCCGAATCGACCCGATAGACAGGCAAGTGTGCGATCCGCCCGGCGTATATGTCACAACATATACGCCGGGCGGATCGCACACTTGCCTGTCTTTAGGATCCGTCCGACGCTGTTGCCCTGTCGCCTTCAGAACGGCTACGAGCCGCTCGACAGCGGTGCCGCGATGCTCTCGAGCCCGCGGCCCTCGGCATCCACCCCGAGAGCGATCTCCGTGCCCGCGGCGGCCAGCAGCAACAGCGCCGCGAGCGCATAGCCCGCGCTGACGCGCACGGCCGAGTCCGAACCGATGAGCCAGCCGAAGAGCAGGGGCGAGAGGCTGCCGCCGAGCGCCGTGCCGATCGCATAGGCACAGGCGATCGCCAGCGCACGCATCTCGAGCGGAAAGATCTCGCTCGCCGTCAGGTACGCGGAGCTTGCGGCCGCCGAGGCAAAGAAGAAGATCGCCATCCAGGCGGCCGTCTGGGTGAAGGCCGTCAGCTGCCCGCTCGCGAACAGCGCGGCGGTCGCCAGCAGCAGCAGCGCACTGACCGCAAAGGTGCCGGCGATCATGCGCCGGCGGCCGATCGTATCGAACAGCGGCCCGAGCACGATGGGGCCGAAGAGATTGCCCGCTGCGAGCGTCAGCATGTAGAGGCCCACGCGCCCACCCGGCACGTGATAGAAGCGCGTCAGAATGAGCCCGTAGGTGAAGAAAACCGCGTTGTAAAGAAATGCCTGGCAGGTCATGAGCACCACCGACAGAGCGCTGCGCGCGCGGTGCTCACCGAGCATGGTGCGAAACATCAGACCCAGACCGAACGCGCGGCGTGGATGCAGCTCGATGCGCTCGTTGGCCCGCGGGAGAGCGCGACCTGTGAGGGCGGATACTTCCGCTTCCAGACGCTGCGTGGTGCGTTCAGCCTCGGCGGCGCGGTTATGTGTTACGAGCCAGCGCGGGCTCTCGGGCACCAGGCGGCGCAGGAACAGCACCGACACGCCGAGCACGGCCCCGAGCGCGAAGCCCACGCGCCAGCCGGCCTGCGGAGGCAGCCAGTGGGGATTGAGAATCACGACCGAGACTCCGGCACCCGCGGCGGCCCCCAACCAGAAACTGCCGTTGACCATGAGATCGATGCGCCCGCGATAGCGCGCCGGTATCAGCTCGTCGATCGCCGAATTGACCGCGGCATACTCACCGCCGATCCCGACGCCGGTGATCAGCCTGAAAGCCGCGAAGCTCACGAAGTTCCAGGACAGCGCGGTCAGCAGCACCCCGGCCAGATAGACGGCGAGCGTCATATAGAACACCCGCCGCCGGCCGTTGCGATCCGTGAACCATCCCGACAGCAACGCGCCGCAGATTGCCCCGATCACATAGGCTGAGGCGGCCGCGCCGACCTCCGAGCTCGTCAGGTGCAGTGTGTGCGCATCCTGCAGCACCGGTCCGATCGAACCGACGATCGTGACCTCGAGTCCATCCAGGATCCACGTGATACCCAGGGCCACCACCAGCAGCAGGTGGAAACGGCTCCACGGCAGCCGGTCCAGCCGCGCGGGGATATCGGTATGGATCACCGCCTCGCCGTGCGGCTGCGGGTTCTCGACGATGGCGGCTACTCCACAGACAGAGGCCCGGCGCAGAGTGCCGCGGGCCGCGGCCCATCGCCAGAGATGCGCCGGCGGTAGTACGCGTCGGACGGCCCCGTCAGCGGCTACCCGGGCGGCCGGACAACGGCGCTGGAAGGGCTCGGCAGACAGGGAAGTGCGCCAGCCCCTGAGCGTATATGTCCAAAGATATGCGCTCGGGGGCTGGCGCACTTCCCTATCTGAGAATCCATCCGGCCTGAGAATCCATCCGACGCGCTGCCCATCTGGCACACTAACGTGCCGTGACGAGCCACTCCCGCAAGACCCAACGACCGGCGCAGCCTCGAGCCGCCGAGCGCGGGCCGATGCTCATCCGCGTGCGTGGGCGCGAGTTTCGCGTCGATCCGGGTCGCAATGCGGCCTTCTGGGAGACAGTGGCGGATGGCAGATGGGAATCGCAGACCTTCGCGGTGTTCGAGCGCTTCCTCGACGCGGGTCATACCTATCTGGACATCGGCTGCTGGATAGGACCTACGCTGCTGTATGGCTGCCAGCTCGCCCGCCGGGCCTATGCGCTCGAGCCCGACCCGATCGCCTTTGAGGAGCTGGAGCGCAACGTGGAGCTGAACCGGCCCACCACCGATAACGTGGAGCTGGCCAATCTGTGCATCGCGCGCGAATCGGGCGAGGTGGCCTTCGGCAGCCGCGGCGCAGGCGGAGATTCGACCTCGAGCCTTCTGTTCGCAAAAAAGCAAACGCATTGGACCGTCGAGGCGCTGTCGTTCGCGGATTTCATCGCGCGGTACGCCATCCGCGACTGCAACTTCATCAAGATGGACATTGAAGGCGGCGAGTATCTGATCCTGCCGACGATGGTCGAGTACCTGCGCGCACACCGGCCGACACTGCACCTGTCACTGCATCCCTGCTATCTGAAGCTCAAGCCGCTGGGCATCCTCGGGCGGTGGATCAAGCGCTTCACCGCCACGCGCAGGATCCTGCGCTGCATCCGCTTCTACCGTTACCTATACGACCATCACGGACGGCCGATCACCCCAGCGCGCGTGCTGTGGCTGTGCCGCGCAAAGATCAGCCTCGATATCGTACTGAGCGATCGGCCCTGGCTCGGCGATCAGCGCTGACTGAACGATCAGCCCTGGCCCCGGGGGCCTCGCCGGCGGGGGCTGTCGCCGTCGCGTTGAGAGGCGCTCAGGGCGAGGGCGCGAACTGCCACAGGTCGTTCAGCAGCCCGACACCGCCGCTGGCGGCCAGACCCTGACCGCCGAACAGCCATAGGTTCCCGCCCGAGTCCATCCACGAGACCGCGAGCGAGCGCTCGCCAGGCCCATCGCCCACCGCACCGGTGCCCTGTGTGCCGTAGACGCCGGCAGCGCCGGTGGTCTGCGCGCCACCCATCCAGATCCATTGCGCAGTGCTCGTGTCGTATTCCCACAGGTCGTTGAGTGGACCCTGCTTGCCGTTGACGTCGTAACCTACTCCACCGAACAACCACAGGTCCCCACTCGCATCGGTGACCGCGGTCGCTCCATAGCGAGCACCTGGATCATTGGCGGTGCTGGCGCTGCGCGTACCGTAGACGCCGGCCGCGCCGACCGTGTTCCAGCCGCCCATCCACGTCCACTTCTGGGAGCCGGGAGTGAACTCCCACAGATCGTTGAGCAGGCCTGTGCCCCCGATCGAGCCGTAGCCCTGGCCGCCGAACAGCCAGAGATCCCCGGAAGCGTCGGTCGACGCAACCGCCTGCGTACGACTGCCCGGAGTATTGCCCATGGCGGCCATGCCCTGCGTGCCGTAGACGCCGGTGTTACCCGCCGTGGTCTGCGAGCCGCTGACCAGCGTCCAGGTGCCGCTGAGCGGCGGGCCCGCGGCCGGCACGAACTGCCACAGATCGTTGGTCAGCCCGAGCGGCCCGTTGCCGCCGAACAGCCAGAAATCACCCGACGCATCCACCCACGCGACCGCACCGCTACGGCCGCCGGGTTGCCCGCTCGGCGGCGTCGCGCCGCTGGCCCAGGCAGTGGAGGCGCCGCCGACCCAGATCCACTCCTGCTCGCCGACGTCGTATTCCCATAGATCGTTGAGGCTACCGTTCGTGCCGCTGGCGTCGTAACCCTGACCGCCGAACAACCACAGGTTGCCGGCGTGATCCACCCAGGCGGTGGCACCCTCACGTGCCCCGGGTACGTTGTCCGCGTCGAGTTGGCCCTGCATGGCATAGGAGCCCGGCGTGTCGGTCGTGCTCGAGCCGCCGACCCAAGTCCATGCGCCGCTACCGTTACCCGGACTGTATTCCCACAGATCGTTCAGCAGGCCGGCCGCGTCGCTGCCGCCGAAGAGCCAGAGGTTTCCGGACTTATCGATCCAGGACGCAGCCCCGCTGCGTGCGCCCGGCACGCTGTTGCTCCCGCTGGCACCGGTCTGGTTCGCGCCCCCGATCCAGGTCCATTGCCCACAAGCGACGAGCAGATTGGTCACGGCTGCTGCGGACATCGTGCCCGAGGCGTTGACGACCTGGCAGGTGAGCCCGGTGGGCTGCGTCTGCACGGTGACCGCGTACGCCGTGCCCAGGGTAAGCTGGGTCGGAAACACAAAAGCGCTGCTGCCCAGGGATACTGAAACGGTATCGGTACCATTGGCGAGCACCAGCCCACCGGCATTGAGGCCCGTGACGATCCCGCCGACGGGGTAGGTATTCATCGTGCAGGTGACCTGCACATTGGTCACGGGCGCGCTGCCGACGGTGCCCTCGGCATTGCCGACGTTACAGGTCTGGCCCTGCGGCTGCGAGTGCACGCTGACCTCATAGGTCATCCCGCTGGCCACCGGCGTCGGCAGCGTGAAGCTCGTGGCTCCCGCGGGGACCGTCACGGTGTTGCTGGACGCCGCCATGAGCGACAGGCCGCTCTCCGAGAGGCCACTGATACTGCCGCCGATGCTGTAGGCCGTGGTCTTGCCGCTCGCGCTGCTCGTACCGGTCGAGCTACTCTGCGGGCTGCCGCCCGCGAGGCCCAGGTTGCAGCCGCTGAGGATGAGCGCCGCCAGCATGAGCGCCGCCGGCAGGATGAGGGGGCGTACCGATGCGCGGCGCACCACCGAGCTTGGATTGCGAAGGCCGCGTGTCATCTACTGTTCACTCTAGCGAGCCCCCTGGCGCCGCGCGTGTGCGCTCCGTCACAATCCCCGGCCGCCGATGCCGACCGGGCAGCGCCGCTTTGTCGCCGCGTTACAGAAGCTGGGGGCCCACCCGCCTGGCCGCCGCCTCTGTACTGGCCGATTTGTCGTATTCCGCCGCGGCTGTACGGATGCTCAGGCAGCGCCCCCGCGCGCAACCTGCGCGCCGCCGGTACGCCGCGCAGAGGCGATCCGGTTGCGAGGACGAGCGCCGTGTGCTAGGTAGCGGCCAGCGCTTGCGACTCACGAGAAGCACCGTGAGTGACCAGAACAATCGACCAGAACAATAGAGTGACTACGACAATGAGCGACGATCCCCAGCAGCAGGTCATACGAGTCATTCAGGGGTACATCGGCTCCGCGGCGCTGTATACCGCCACGCGGCTGGGCGTTGCCGATCATCTCGCCGGCGGTGCGCGCGACGTCGCCGAGCTCGCGAGGCTCTGCGGTGTGCAGGAGGATGGCCTCTATCGGGTGCTGCGACTGCTCGCCAGTCTGGGAATCTTCGCGGAACAGCCCTCGCGACGCTTCGCGCTGACGAGCGCCGCACGGCTGCTGCGCAAGGACACGCCGGGCTCGCTGCACGGTATCGCCGCTTTTTTGCCCGATCCGATGCACTTTCGCGTCTACGCCAACCTGGCGCCGTCTCTGTCCGGACACGTTCCAGCGGTCGAGCTCACGCTGGGCGAGCCGGTGTTCGAGTACCTCGCCAAGCATCCCGACTATTCCGAGATCTTCAATGCAGCCATGACCTCGCTGAGCGCAGCCGCGGCGCAGGCGGCGATCGAGGCATATGACTTCGGGCGCTTCGATACGATCGTCGACGTCGGCGGCGGCCACGGCGAGCTGCTGCTGTCGATTCTGCGGGCCTGCCCTGCCGTGCGCGGCATCGTGGCGGAGCTCGGTCATGTTGCAGAGGGCGCGCGTGCGCGCATCGAGGCTGCCGGCCTGGCGGCGCGCTGCCAGGCGGTTGCGTGCGACTTCTTCGAGTCGGTACCCCCGGGGGGCGATGCCTATCTGCTCAAGCTCATCCTGCACGACTGGGACGATGAGCACGCCGTGCGCATCCTGCAGGCGATCGCGCGCGCCATGGGCGAACGGCACGCTGTCCTCTGCGTGCTCGAATCGGGCATTGCCGACGGCCCCGAGCCCTCCCACGGCAAATTCGTCGATATCGAGATGCTGGCCTTCACCGGAGGACGCGAACGCACCGTCAGCGAATTTCGCGCGTTGTTCGCGCGCGCGGGCTTCGAGCTGACACGCGTCGTCCCGACGCGCTCGCCAACCTCGGTGGTCGAGGCGGTACGTCGCTAGGAACAGCCGGTTCGAGTAGCGCCGTCCGCGCCGCGGCAGACTGCGCCATCCGTGCCTTCCTCGCCATCTGCGCCTTCCTCGCCTGCTGCGCCTGCTGACAGCCGGCTCTCCAGCTCCTCTGCCGACAGGGGTCTCGACAGCAGGAATCCCTGTACCTCGTCGCAACCGTGAGCGCGCAGCCACTCGAGTTGGCCGGCGCGCTCGACCCCTTCTGCGGTGACCACGACGTCGAGGCTATGCGCCAGCGCGAGGATCGCCTTCGCGATGGCCGCGTCGCGCGGCGACTGATCGAGGCGACAGATGAAGCTCTGATCGATCTTCAACCGGTCTGGAGGAAAGCGCGTGATATAGGCGAGCGAGGAGTAGCCGGTGCCGAAGTCGTCGAGAGCGATGTCGCAACCGAGCGAGCGCAGCCGCGTCAGC
>JASHPX010000276.1 GCA_030037905.1 Gammaproteobacteria bacterium | reverse complement strand
CGCATGGCACTGAACATCAAGACAGTCGACGAAGAAGAGAAGTACGAAGGCGTCGTGCCCTGCACGGCAAAGGCGATCCTCACTCTGCTGCACCAGCACGTGGAGATCAAGAACATGTTTCCGCACGCTGCCCAGCAGAGCGGTCCGACGGTGGCGATCTGCAATAGCTCGCCGCGCATCGGCATTCCGCTGCAAAGTATGCTGATGCGGATCGGGGCCACGGCCATCCTGATCCATCCGCAGACTCGGCCGGAAGACCGGGAAGCATATCTCGAGAGCGCTGACATTATCGTGACCGCATTCCCGGCGCAATCCGAAGCGGATTTGGTGCGCAACGTAAAAGACGGCGCCGTGATCATCGACTGCTCCACCGAAGGAAACTTGCATGCGGACGTGCTACACCGAGCGGCTTACTTATCGACCCACAACAATCATCTGGGGCAGATTACGACCGCGCTTGCGCTATACAACACTGCCTTGTGCGTGCTCTGGCAGCGCGGGATAAAGAGATAGAGCACGCTGAGCCGGTGGGTTGAGCGATCTCAGGAGTCGGGGACATCTGGGCCATTCGCGTCCGCCTGCAATCGGCGGTACCGCGCAACCGATAAGTCAGTACGGCCGGCCATCCTTGTGCGTGAACACCCAGCGGTTGTCGGCGTCCAGAGCTGCCGCCAGATCGTCGGCAGGATAACCGACGGTATCACCTGGAGTGCGATCACCGACCTCGAGATACAAAACGTCCTCACCGGTACGGTTCACGAAGTGATGCGACCCCCCTCCAGCGACGAATCCCGCACAGCATCCCGGCCCCAATACTGTCTCGCCTTCGTCCGTCACCAAACTCGGATGGCCCTCGAGCACATAGACGAACTCGTCCTGCTTGCTATGCCGGTGGCGCAGTGCTGATTCTGCGCCGGGTTCGAGGCGCGTGAGATTCACGCCGAAGTTTCGCAGCCCAAAGACCTCACCGAGCCGTCGTCGCTCGCGCCCCGCGACACGCCGGGCAAATGGATCCGGATAGTTCGTGCGCCTTACCGTCGCGACGTCCTGCGCCTGGACCCATTGCTGCTGATGCGCCATTTACGGTCTCCTTCCGCCGTCGAATTCAAACCCCCTCGTCGCGGACTCCGAGCCCACGCCGGCCCCCGGCCCCGGCCCGCCGACCCATGATATAAGCATTACGGAAAGCATGGGCTGCGATCCACCGGCCGATACTGGGAAAGCCAAATGACTGCTCAAACGTGGAATGCTGCCGGATACGACAAGAATGCGCGCTTCGTCACCGACTTGGGCGCGCCCGTATTGGAGCTCCTCGCCCCCATGCCTGGCGAGCGAATACTCGATGTCGGGTGTGGCGACGGGGTGCTCACCAAGAGGATCTCAGAAGCGGGCAGCCAAGTAGTTGGACTCGACAGCAGTCCCGACTTCTGCATAGCCGCGCGGCGCCTGGGCCTCGAAATCCTGGAGTGCAACGCGTCGGACATGAGATTCGAGCGCCAGTTCGACGCGGCGTTCAGCAACGCTGCGCTGCATTGGATGAAGGATGCGGATCGAGTGGTGGGAAACATCGCGCGTGCGCTGCGGCCCGATGGGCGGTTCGTTGCGGAGATGGGTGGCTACCAATGCGTCGAAACCATCCGCAATGCGCTCGTTGAGGAGCTCAATCGCCGGGGACATGACGGTGCGTCTGCGAGCCCTTGGTACTTCCCCTCGCCGGATCAGTACCGGACCCACTTGTCGCGAGCGGGATTCGAAATTCGATACATTGAGCTGATTCCGCGGCCGACTCCGATACCGGACATGATGGGCTGGCTCACTACGTTCGCCCAGTGCTTCACCGCGGTACTCCCCAGCGAGGAGCGACGTGACTATCTGGAAAGCGTCCAAATGCACATCAGGCCACGGCTGTGCGATCGGTCGGGTCAATGGACGGCCGATTACACCCGACTGCGTTTCTGGGCCGTGCTGAAAGACCTGACAGCTGCGTACGAGCATTGAGGCAGCGTGCCCAGCGGGCGCGCTGAGGCGATATACTGAACTCCAGGTAACTCGGCTCACCATCGACGCACTCTTGACTTCTCTCCCCGTCCGCAACGTGCTTCTCGAGCGTCGCTTGACGGCAGCGCTGCAGGGCGAAGTCTCGTTCGATGTCTTCACGCGCGGGCGCTACGCGACCGATGCATCGATCTATCAGATCATGCCGGCCGGTGTGGTGTTTCCGCGGACCGCCACCGATGTGGAGGCGGTGCTGAAGATCTCTGCCGACGAGGGTGTCAGCGTGATCGCGCGCGGCGCAGGCACCTCGCAGAATGGGCAACCCCTCGGCGCAGGCCTGATCGTCGACTTCAGCCGCCACCTGCACGCGGTGAAACACTACGATCCGGCCGCCTGCGAGATCGTTGTCGAGCCCGGACTGGTGCTGGAGCGACTCAACGCGAAGCTGCGCGCGGATGGTCTGTTCTTTCCGATCGAGCCATCCACGGCATCGCGCTGCACGCTGGGCGGCATGACCGGCAACAACTCCTGCGGGGCGCGCTCCCTGCGCTACGGCAAGATGGTCGACAGCGTGAGCGCCGTTGCGGGACTGCTGGCCGACGCGGCGCCGTTTCAATTCCGGCAGCCCTCCGGCAACGAGTCGCCTGCCGGCACAGACCGGACGGCTGCGCAGCCGTCCGCAGCGCCCGTGGGCGGCGGTGAGCGCGTACGCGAGCTCGCGGGCCGCATACTCGAGCTCGCGAGCGCCGAGCGCGACGAGGTCGAGCGACGATTCCCGAAGCTGCAACGCCGCGTCGGCGGTTACAACCTCGATGAGCTGCTGCATGCGCCGCCCAATCTGCCCGGGCTCCTGGTCGGCTCGGAGGGCACGCTCGCGCTGTTCACCGAGCTGCATCTGAAACTCGCGCGCCTACCTGCGCATCGCGTGCTCGGGATCTGCCATTTCCCCTCGTTTCGCGACAGCATGCAGACGACGCAGCACATCGTGCGTCTGGGTCCCACGGCCGTGGAGCTCATGGACGACAACGTGCTTACCCTCGGGGCGCAGCTGCCGCTGTTTCAGCACACGCTCGCCGAGCTCGTACGCGGCCGCCCGCGCGCGCTGCTGCTGGTGGAATTCGCCGGCGAGGAGCTGCAGCCGCTCCAGGAGAATCTGCGGCGGCTGGACGTATGCATGGCCGACCACGGCTTCGCCGGCGCGGTGGTACCCGTCACCGAGCCGGCGCGCCAGCGCAGCGTCTGGGAGATGCGCGAGGCGTGTCTCAACATCCTCGTGTCGATGAAGGGCGATGGCAAACCCGTCTCGTTCATCGAGGATTGTGCCGTGCCGCTGGAGCAGCTGGCAGCCTATACCGACGCGGTCAACGAGCTCTTCAGCCGCCACGGCACGCGCGGTACCTGGTATGCACATGCCTCGGTCGGCTGTCTGCACGTGCGGCCGATTCTGAACGTCAAACAGCAGCAGGACGTTCACAAGATGCGCTCGATCGCCGAGGCCGCCTGCGAGCTCGTCAAGAGCTTCAAGGGCGCGTACTCCGGCGAGCACGGCGACGGCATCTCGCGCTCCGAGTTCATCGCACCGACGTTCGGTGCGCGGCTGACGCAGGCCTTCGGGCGCCTGAAGGATGCGTTCGATCCGCAGGGCCGCCTCAATCCCGGCAAGCTCGTGCGACCCTATCGTATGGACGACCGCTCCCTCATGCGCTACCCCGAGGGCTATCGCGTGACCGAGCCGGCACGGCCGGCGCTCGATTGGTCCGAGTGGGGTGGATTTGGCGGTGCCGTGGAGATGTGCAACAACAACGGCGCCTGCCGGCAATTCGTGAGTGGCACGATGTGCCCGTCCTACCGGGCAACTCGCGAGGAGCAGCACAGCACCCGAGGCCGCGCCAACAGCCTGCGGCTCGCGATCTCCGGACAGCTCGGCCCCGGCGCCTTCACGGCGCCGCAGATGAAGGCCACGCTCGAGCTGTGTGTGTCCTGCAAGGGCTGCCGGCGCGACTGCCCGGCCGGCGTCGACATGGCACGCATGAAGATCGAGTTCCTGCATCATTACTACGCGCGCCATGGCCGACCGATGCGCGAGCGGCTGATAGGACACCTGCCGCGCTATGCGCCGCTGGCCGCCGCGCTTGCGCCCATCAGCAATGCGCGCGATGCGCTGCCCGGTCTCGCATGGCTCAGCGAAAAGCTGCTGGGATTCAGCGCGCAGCGCAGGTTGCCCGCGTGGCGCAAGCCTTGGCGCCCGGAGGCGCGCCCGCGCGAGCGCGGCGAGCGCCCGTCTCGCGAGCCCCGAGCGGACCGCGGCGGCGATGCAGCGCCCGCGAAAATCGCTGACACCTCGGTGCGCGGCGACGGCAGGGACCTGGTGTTGTTCGACGACACCTTCAATCGTTACTTCGAGCCGGAGAATCTCACGGCCGCGCAGCGCGTGCTGGAGGCGGCCGGTTATCGTCTGCACCGAGCGCTCGCGCGCGGCGGCCGCGCGCTGTGCTGCGGCCGCACCTATCTCGCCGTGGGAGACATCGACAATGCCCGGCGTGAGGCGCGCCGCACCTTGCAGGCGCTGCAACCCTGGCTGACGAGAGGGGCACGCGTCGTGGGGCTGGAACCCTCCTGTTTACTGACTTTTCGTGATGAATACGCCGCACTGTTACCGGCCTCCGAAGTGGCCCCGCTGGCGCGCGCTGCGCTGCTGCTCGAGGAGCTGCTCGAGGCCGATCTGCGCAGCGGCGCCATCCAGCTCGCGCTGTCCGACCGGCCTGGGCGCATAGCCCATCTGCACGGGCATTGCCATCAGAAGGCCTTTGGCGCCATGGGGGCCGTGCAGGGTCTGCTCAGTCGAGTGCCGGGACTGACGGTCAAGCCCATCGAGTCGAGCTGCTGCGGCATGGCCGGTGCCTTCGGCTATGCGGCCGAAACCCGCGAGGTTTCGCGTGCCATGGCGGAGCTGTCGCTGCTGCCGGCCTTGCGGACCGCCGGCAGTGAGGACCTCGTCATCGCCGATGGCACCAGCTGCCGGCAGCAGATCCGCGACTGCCTGGGGCGCGAGGCGCTGCACGTAGCGCGCGTACTGGAGTCAGCGCTGCCTTGACCGTCAGGGCCCGTAAGGGCTTGGGCACATCGCCGGCGGCCACGATAGAATTCGCAGTCCCCGCAATTCGCAGTCCCGCACCTCCCAGACGCCGCCACGGAGCCTCCCATGCCCTATCAGCCAGGCCGACATTTCCTCCAGGTCCCCGGGCCGACCAATAGCCCGGTCGCAGTGCTGCAGGCACTGGCCCTACCGACGATTGACCATCGCGGCCCGGAATTCGCCCGCCTGGCTCGCCAGGTGCTGACCGATATCCGCTCGATCTTCCGAACCACCCAGCCGGTGGTCATCTACAGCTCCTCGGCAACCGGCGCCTGGGAGGCCGCGCTGGTCAACACGCTGTCGCCAGCCGATGCGGTGCTGATGTACGAGACGGGCCAATTTTCGGCGCTGTGGCATCGCGTCGCGCAGCGGCTGGGCCTGCAAGCCGAGTATCTGGCGAGCGACTGGCGCTCGGGTGTGAACGCCGCGGCAATCGAGGCACGCCTGGCCGAGGATCGGGAGCATCGGATCAAGGCCGTCGCCGTGGTCCACAACGAGACCGCAACTGGAGTGCTTTCGGATATCGCCGCCGTACGCGCCGCCATCGACGCAGCACATCATCCGGCGATGCTGATGGTAGATGCCGTCTCCTCGCTGGGCGCTACCGACTATCGACACGACGAGTGGGGCGTGGACGTCACGATCAGCGGCTCGCAGAAAGGGTTGATGCTGCCTCCGGGCCTGGCGTTCATTGCGATTTCGAGCAAGGCGCTCGCCGCCAACCGCAGCGCCCGCCTGCCGCGCGCCTACTGGGACTGGCAGGACATGCTCTCCTCCAATGAAACCGGCTACTTTCCGTACACACCCAATACCAACCTGTTGCAGGCGCTGCGGGTAGCGATTCATCTGTTGCACGAGGAGGGCCTCGAGCAGGTGTTCGAACGGCACCGCCGCGCGGGCGAAGCGACACGACGCTGCGTGCAACGCTGGGGTCTGGAACTGCAGTGCCGCGTGCCGGCCGAGTATTCGCCGGCCGTCACCGCGGTGCGTGTACCCGAGGGGCATTCGGCCGACAAGCTGCGCGCGGCGATTCTCGCGGCCAGCAACATGTCCCTGGGCGCCGGTCTCGGCAAGGTCGCCGACAGGGTATTCCGCATCGGTCACATCGGTGACTTTCACCAGCTGATCGTGATCGGCACTCTCGCCGGAGTCGAGATGGGTCTGAAGACGGCCGGGATAGCTCATCACGAGGGAGGCGTTCAGGCTGCGATCAACTACCTGCAACAGGTCGCGGTCAATCCATCCGGCCACCGGCAGGCCTGGAATGAAGGGGATCCGGACGCGCTTAGATCCAGCGCCGCGGTATAGCGCCGCTGCTGTGATCGCGCTGCCGGGATCAACCCTTGCTTCGTCAGGCGTATCGGCTCATGCCGCCTGACGCACTCAAAGGCCGAGCGGAAACGTGCTACGATGCATGTGAGGATGCTCGGATCTCGCCATCGGCAATGGTGCTGCAGTGAAAGAGGACATTTACGGCGATCGTGATCCCCGCGACATCCCGCTGTACACGCTCGGCACCGGGGCGCGCATTCTGTCGCTCTCTCTAGCTACGCTCAGTTCGTGGATCGTGGGTAGATCGTACCCGGTGCGCGATGGCAAGAAGCGGTTCGAGGCACTCATCAAGCGTCCAGAAAAGAGCGATCCTCGACTGTCATTCCTAAACCTGGTCGAGGCAAACGTGCTTTGGGCTATCCGCCAAGTGCATCAGATACCGATGGCGAAGGTCCGGGCCGCGCAAGTGGCCGCAGAGCGTCATTACGGTATAGACCGGTTGTTTATTCGGCAGGAGTTGCTTGCTGGGGCCGGCAAGCTGTTTCTTGAGAAGTATGGGCAGCTTGTCGAGTTGACCAATGCTCAGCAATACGCATTGCGAGCGATCTTCTACGACCGGTTAGAGCGCGTTGTGCATGACCAGGGACATCTCGCTTCACAATATTGGCCGATTTCTCCAACGCAAAGGGATCGGTCGGAGCGCGTCATTGTGGTCGATCCGCGCATCTCCTTCGGCCGCCCAGTGATAGCGAAGCGCGGCATATCAACAGCTGCCATCTCAGACCGTGCCGATGCGGGCGAACCGATCTCCGAAATCGCTGCGGATTACGATCTCGAGGAGCGCGAGGTTGGGGACGCGATCAGCTTTGAACGGCTCGCTGCCTGAGCCGACATACTTTGTTGACCGAGATCTCGGCAATTATCAGCTTCCTGACGCGCTAGCGGCCGCTGGGCTGCGAATTGTAAAGTATTCCGCTCTCTTTGACGAAAAGACGACCGATGACGAGTGGCTAGCCAGGGTAGGCGCAGAGGGCTGGATAGGTCTAACGCACGATCGAAAAATCACCAAGGATTCGCTACTAATTGCCGCGGCGCTTAGAGCGGACGTGCGTCTATTTATTCTCAGAGGCAAGAAGACCGCACGCGAACTGGCAGATAACTTTTTACTCGTGCGGCGCAGAGTAGAGCTTCTGATCGAGCGGACCCCAGGCCCGTTCATCGCCAAGGTCTACATTGCCAAGGACGGAAGCAGGAAATCTGTGCGCGAATCAGTCCAGCTTTACATCAACAAGCAGGAGTGGCTCCAGCGTCGGAAGTAATGTCTAACGCTGATGTGTCAGAGAGGCCTTGCGGCCGCGGATCGAAGAGTCGGAGCATGGACAGATACATCGGTGCCATTGATCAGGGCACCACCAGTACGCGCCTCATGGTCTTCGACCGTAGAGGCGAGGTGATCGCGAGCGCTCGCAAGGAGCATCGCCAGATCCATCCAAAACCGGGCTGGGTGGAGCACGACGCGCTGGAGATTCTCCACAACACCCAGGAAGTGATCGAGGCGGCACTACGCGCTGCAAATCTGACGGCGGGGAATCTCGCCGCCCTGGGCATCACCAATCAGCGCGAGACGACGATCCTCTGGGACCGCAAATCCGGCGTGCCTCTGTCTCCTGCGCTGGTCTGGCAGGACACGCGCACCGAGCCGATCGTCCGCGAGCTCG
>JASHPX010000275.1 GCA_030037905.1 Gammaproteobacteria bacterium | reverse complement strand
CGTTTCGCCGCCAGGCGCTGCACGCGCAGCGGCTGCGGCTGCGCCACCCGACGAGCGGGCGGGCGCTGGGGTTCGAAGCGCCGCTGCCGGACGACTTCGCGGCGCTGCTGGCGGCGCTGGATGAGGACTTGCGCGCGGCCGAGGGCCGGCGCTCAGGGGCAGAGCGGCGGCCGGGTGGGAATCGACGTTCAACTGGGGAGGCGCGCCCCGCGGGGGACCCGCAGCCAGGTCGGGATCGACGCCCAGGTGGGGGTCGACGCAAATGAATTCTGCCGGTGCTACGTCGCCCCTTGCCGGTTCAACCGTGGAGGCGCTGCAGGCGGCGTGGCCGGCAGCCTCTCGCGTACGCGCGGTGGTCACACTGCGCGCGGGCGGGGTCAGCCGCCCACCCTTTGACGCGTTGAATCTCGCCGCGCACGTGGGCGATGACCCCGCGGCAGTCGCCGAGAACCGGCGCCGATTGCGCGTGGCGCTGGCGCTGCCCGCCGAGCCGCTGTGGCTCTCCCAGGTGCACGGTTCGACCGTGGTGGACGCGGATCGGCCGGCTGGCGAGGCCGCGATCGCCGCGCCACCCCAGGGCGATGCAGCGGTTACGCGTCTCGCCGGCCGAGTGCTGGTGGTGCTGGTCGCGGATTGCCTGCCGGTGCTGTTCGCGCGCCGCGATGGCGGCGCCGTGGCGGTCGCCCATGCCGGCTGGCGTGGCCTGGCCGCCGGAGTGCTGGAGGCGACCGTGCAGGCGCTCGCCTGTCCGGGCGGGGCGCTCCATGCCTGGCTCGGCCCTGCCATCGGTCCGGACCACTTCGAGGTGGGCGAGGAGGTGCGAGCGGCGCTCTGTGAGGGCGAGCCCCGCGCGGCGCAGGCCTTCGTGCCCAACGCGCGCGGCCGCTGGCAGTGCGACCTGGCACAGCTCATACGCCAGCGCCTGGCGAGCCTCGGCGTGCACTCCGTGCACGGTGTCCCGAGCTGCACGTACCAGCAGTCGCAGGCGTTTTATTCGTACCGACGCGACGGCAGGACCGGCAGGGTCGCGGCGCTGATCTGGCTGGAGCGTTGAAGAGCGCGAGCGCCCCGGCGTGCGGTGGGCGCGCTGGTGCGGTGCAGTGGCGCGGTGGTGGCGCGCGGGTGTGCAGATCAGGGACGCAGCAGTACGAACAGCGCCGCCATGACGCCGACACCGGCCGCCACCATGCCCCCGAGCTTGACGACGATGCGCGACTCGAGACTCGCCATCTTGGTCTCCAGCAGCTCGCGCAGCGCCACATTGTCCGCCTTGGCGGCAGCCCGGGAGGACTCCAGTTCAGTTCGGACCGCCTGGAACTCGCGCTGAGTTTCCGCCCTGAAGGCTGCGAACTCGCGGCGAATCTCGACCTTGAATGCCTCGAGCTCGGTGTGGATCTCGGCCTTGAGTGCTTCGAGCTCTGTGTGGATCTCGGCCTTGAATGCCTCGAGCTCGGTGCGGATCTCGACCTTGAATGCCTCGAGCTCTGTGTGGATCTCGACCTTGAATGCCTCGAGCTCTGTGTGGATCTCGGCCGTGAACGTCTCGAACTCGCCGCGAATTTCGGTCTTGAATGCTTCGAAGGCGCTGTGCATCTCGGCCTTGAGCGCTTCGAACCAGCTGCGCATTTCGGCCGTGAATGCTTCGAAGGCGCTGTGCATCTCGGTCTTGAGCGCTTCGAACTTGCTGCGCATTTCAGCCGTGAATGCTTCGAAGGCGCTGTGCATCTCAGTCTTGAGCGCTTCGAACTTGCTGCGCATTTCAGCCGTGAATGCTTCGAATTCGCCGTGTGAGGCCGCCCTGAACGCGTCGAACTCGCTGTGTGAGGCAGCCTTGAAGGCGTCGAACTCGCTGCGCATCGCGGCCTTGAAGGCCTCGAAGTCGCTGCGGATACTGAGCTTGAAGACCTCGAAGTCGCCCTTGGAAGCTGCGCGGAACGTCTCCATGTCCCCGCGCGTGGCGTTGCGCAGGACGTCGAAATCGCTCTTGGTCGCGAGGGCGCTGGACATGTCGTGTTCCAAGGCGGAGACCACGTCTCTGGCCGCATCGTGCGGGACGTTGATCTTCACCAGGGCATTATAGAGCGCCAGTCCGGAGTCCATGGGACCATCCTCGTCTGCCCATTCTGCCTCAATGGCGGTGGGACGGCGCGGTGCAAATGGGCCCAGTTTGCACAGATTTTGCGGAAACGGCGGCTTGAAATCGCCTCTGCGGCCCCCCACCACCGGCGGAAGGGAGCCTCGAGCGCAGGGGCCCCTCGATCAGGCAGCCGGTCGGGCAGCCGGTCGGGCAGCCGGGCACCATAGGGCCGCAACCCGGGGACTTCAGGAACAGCATCATGCGAATGGATAAACTCACCAGCGCCTTTCAGGCTGCGCTCGCGGACGCGCAGTCGCTGGCCGTGGGGCGCGACAATCAGTTCATCGAGCCGGCGCACCTGCTGCTGGCGATGATCGAGAGCGAGGGCGGGAGCGTGCGGCCGCTGCTGATGAAGGCCGGCGCCGACGTCAACCGCCTGCGCAGCCAGCTCACCGGCCTCCTGGACAGGCTCCCCAAGGTGCAGGGCGTGGCCGGCGACGTGCAGGTCTCGAACGATCTGAACCGTCTGCTGAACGTCACCGACAAGCTGGCGCAACAGCGTGGCGACCAATACATCTCCAGCGAACTGTTCGTGCTGGCCTGCTTCGAGGATCGCGGGACGCTCGGCAAGGCTCTCAAGGACGCGCACGCGGCGCGCGCTGCCGTGGAGAAAGCCATCGACGAAGTGCGTGGCGGGGAGCGCGTGCAGGACCCGGCGGCCGAGGAGAAGCGGCAGGCGCTCGAGAAGTACACCATCGATCTGACCGGGCGGGCGCGCAGCGGCAAGCTCGATCCGGTCATCGGCCGCGACGATGAGATCCGCCGCACGATCCAGGTGCTGCAGCGGCGCACGAAGAACAATCCCGTGCTGATCGGCGAGCCGGGTGTGGGCAAGACCGCGATCGTCGAGGGGCTCGCGCAGCGCATCGTCAACGGCGAGGTGCCCGAGGGGCTGAAGAACAAGCACATCCTCGCGCTCGACATGGGCGCGCTGATCGCGGGGGCGAAGTTCCGCGGCGAGTTCGAGGAGCGGCTCAAGGCGGTGCTCTCCGACCTCGCGAAGCAGGAAGGCCAGATCATCCTGTTCATCGACGAACTGCACACGGTCGTCGGCGCCGGGCGCGCCGAGGGCTCCATGGACGCGAGCAACATGCTCAAGCCCGCGCTGGCGCGCGGCGAGCTGCATTGCGTGGGCGCCACCACGCTGGATGAGTATCGCAAATACATCGAGAAGGACGCGGCGCTCGAGCGACGCTTTCAGACGGTGCTGGTGGACGAACCTTCCGTCGAGGACACGATCGCGATCCTGCGGGGCCTCAAGGAGCGCTACGAGGTCCACCATCACGTGGAGATCACCGATCCGGCGATCGTCGCGGCGGCGACGCTGTCGCATCGCTACATCACCAACCGGCAGCTGCCCGACAAGGCGATCGACCTGGTCGACGAGGCGGCGGCCCGCATCCGCATGGAGATCGACTCCAAGCCCGAGGTCCTCGACCGGCTCGAGCGGCGGATCATTCAGCTGAAGATCGAGCAGGAGGCGCTCAAGAAGGAAGAGGACGAGGCGAGCCGCCGGCGGCTGGCCACCCTGGAAGAGACGCTCGAGGGCGAGGAGAAGAAGTACGCCGATCTCGAGGAAGTGTGGAAAGCCGAGAAGGCGGCGCTGCAGGGCGCCGCGCAGATCAAGGAGCAGCTCGAGCGTACGCGCGTGGAGCTGGAGCAGGCGCGCCGCGCGAGTGACCTCTCGAAGATGGCTGAGCTGCAGTATGGGCGCATCCCGGAGCTGGAAAAGCGCCTCGCACAGGCGCAGCGCGCGGAAGCGGCGCCCACGCAGCTGGTGCGCAATAGCGTGACCGACGAGGAGATCGCCGAGGTGGTCTCCAAGTGGACCGGCATCCCCGTCTCCAAGATGCTCGAGGGCGAGAAGGAGAAGCTGCTGCGCATGGAGGAGGCGCTCGAGAAGCGCGTCGTCGGCCAGGACGAAGCCGTGCGCATCGTTTCGAACGCCATCCGCCGCTCGCGCGCGGGCCTGTCCGATCCGCGGCGGCCGACCGGCTCGTTCATGTTCCTCGGGCCCACGGGGGTGGGTAAGACCGAATTATGCAAGGCGCTCGCCGAGTTCCTGTTCGACACGGAAGAGGCCATGGTGCGCATCGATATGTCGGAGTTCATGGAACGGCATTCGGTCGCGCGGCTGATCGGTGCGCCACCGGGGTATGTCGGCTATGAGGAAGGGGGATACCTCACCGAGGCGATCCGTCGTCGGCCCTACGCCGTGGTGCTGCTCGACGAGATCGAGAAGGCTCACCAGGACGTGTTCAACGTGCTGCTGCAGGTGCTCGACGACGGCCGGCTCACCGACGGCCAGGGGCGCACGGTCGATTTTCGCAATACCGTGATCATCATGACCTCCAATCTCGGCTCGCAGGTCATCCAGGAGATGGCCGGCGAGGGCAACTACCAGCGCATGAAGAATGCGGTGATGGAGATCGTGCAGCAGAATTTCCGTCCCGAGTTCATCAATCGCGTGGACGACATCGTCGTGTTCCATCCGCTGGGCACGGAGCAGATCCGTGCGATCGTGGAGATCCAGCTGCAGTACCTGCGCCGCCGGCTGCTCGAGCGCAACATCGAGCTGGAGCTCGACGACAAGGCGCGCGACCTGATCGGCGAGGCCGGCTTCGATCCGGTGTACGGCGCCCGGCCCCTGCGCCGCGCGATCCAGCAGCAGATCGAGAACCCGCTGGCCCAGCGCATCCTGGGCAACGAGTTCGGGCCAGGGGACCGCGTGCGCATCGGAGTGCGGGGCGGCGAGCTGACATTCGAGAAGCGGCGCGCAGTTCGGGCAGCGTCTTGACCCAATGTTGATCAGGCGGGCTTCCTGCACCTGATGGTGCGTGTGCCGGCGGGAGCGGTGGGGCCACCGGGCGAATAAATCATGATCGATTCGCCCGGTGGCCCCACCGCTCCCGCAGGCATATGCGCCGACGGGCGCGACAAGCTGGGCTGATCAGCATTGGGCCAAGGGTCTGCACGGATTCCTGCGGCGCGGTAAGCTTCTCGAATGTCGGACCTCGAGCGTCACATCGTCGATGTACCGGATTTTCCGCGGCCGGGGATTCTGTTCCGGGACATCACCCCGCTCCTGCGCCATCACTTCAGCGCGACGCTGGATGCGATCGAGCGGCTGTTCGGCGAGCAGGAGTGGCGCGAGGCCGATGCGCTCGCGGGCATCGAGTCGCGCGGCTTCGTGCTGGCCGCGGGGCTGGCGGCTCGGCGCGGCAAGGGCTTCGTGCCGATCCGCAAGCAGGGCAAGCTTCCGCCGCCGGTGGTCTCGGCCGGCTATGCGCTCGAATACGGCAGCGGCGTGCTGGAGATGCAGCGTGGGGCCGGGCGCGTGCTGATCATCGACGATGTGCTCGCCACCGGCGGCACGATGCAGGCGTCGGCCGAGCTGTGCACCACCGCCGGCTACGCCGTGCGGGGCCTGGCGGTGCTGATCGACCTGCGCCTGTCGGGTGATTTCACATGGAGGGAGATGGCGCTGCGCGCGGCGATACGTTATGACTGAGGGGCCAGGTGCAGTGACCGCCCCGGCGCAGCGACCCGCGCGGGCGCACCCACCCGCGCTGCTGGTGGTGATGGCGCTGCCGATCGAGTCGCAGGGCGTGTTCGAGCGCGAGCGAGTGCCGGTGCTGTTCACGGGTCTCGGCAAGATCAACGCGGCCATGAGCCTGACCCGCTCGCTCGCGGCGTATCGCGCCGGCGGCGGGCCATTGCCGCGCGTCGTGAACTTCGGCACGGCCGGCAGTCACCACTTCGAGACCGGCGCTCTGGTGGCCTGCCATCGCTTCGTGCAGCGTGATATGGACGTCAGCGCGCTGGGTTTCCCACTGGGGCACACCCCGTTCGAGCACCTTCCGGCGCAGTTGGAGCTCCCGCCGATGTTTCCGGACCTGCCCGCCGGTCTGTGCGGCAGCGGCGACTCGTTTCAGACCGGAGCCGAGCGCTTGCACTGCGAGGTCATCGATATGGAGGCGTACGCGCTCGCCAAGGTGTGCCTCGTCGAGGGGGCGGATTTCGGCTGCGCCAAGTACATCACCGACGGCGCCGACCACGCCGCGGCGAACGACTGGCAGAGTAACCTGCCGCGCGCGGCCGAGCGGTTCTGGGAGCTGTATCAGCGGCTGGCCGCAGGTCCTGTCTAACCGCGGCGGCTGCTGCTGCTTAACCGCGGCTGCTGTCTATAATTGAATTGGTCCCATGGTCTGTCGGAAGATTGTCGGGTAAGCGATTCCCATGCCGTTCTACGAATATCAGTGCAGTCACTGTGGCCACTATGCGGAGGTCATGCAGAAGATCTCCGATGCGCCCCTGAAGAAGTGTCCCGCGTGCGGCCGGAGCACGTTCAAAAAGCTCATTTCGGCCCCGGTGTTTCGCCTCAAAGGGTCGGGGTGGTACGAGACGGATTTCAAGTCCGACCAGGAGCGCAAGCGCAACCTGGCCGGCGCCGACAAGGAGGCGCCCGCCGCTACGGCCGAGGGTAAGGCAGAGGCCAAAGGGGAGGGCGCGGCGGCCGGCGGGGCCGCGGGCGCAGCGGCGGGTGGTGGGTCAGCGGGTGGTGGGCCGGGGGGTGGTGGGCCAGCGGGTGGCGCGGCGGCG
>JASHPX010000274.1 GCA_030037905.1 Gammaproteobacteria bacterium | reverse complement strand
CGCGTGTACCAGATGTTGCGATCCGGTCCGACCGCAATGTTGATCGGCGAGGGACCCTGCATCGGCATCGCGAACTCGGTGATCACGCCGTGCATCGTAATGCGGCCGACGCGCTTGCCATTCGTCACCTGGCCATCCATGCCGCCGGAGAGCTCGACGAACCACATCGCCCCGTCCGCACCGGCGGTAATGTCTCCGGGGCCGGAATTGGGCCGCGGAAGGCTGAACTCGGTGATCCGGCCTCGGGGCGTGATGCGGCCGATCTTGTCGGTACGATACTCGGAGAACCAGATGTTGCCGTCCGGCCCCGCTGCCAGTGCGCGCGGTCCGCTGTTCGGTGTGGGTATCGGAAACTCGGTGATGACCCCGGATGGGGTGATGCGGCCGATCTTGCCTGCGGCGAACATACCGAACCAGATGTCGCCATCAGCGCCCAGCGCAATGGCTCGCGGCTGGCTCGCCGGTGTCGGAATCGCGAATTCGGAAATTGTTCCGTTCGGCGTGATCCGCCCCATGCGGTCGCCGGTGTGCTCCGAGAACCACATATTGCCGTCGGCGCCGAGGGCAATGATGCGCGGCGCACTTGCCGGATGCGGCAGAGCAAACTCCATCAGGCCGCTGCCGTCCGGATTGATCCGTCCGATACGATTGCCGGCGGACTCCGTGAACCACACGCTTCCGTCGGGCGCGAGCGCGAGGGTGGTCGGACCGCTGCGCGGCTGCGGCAGTGGGAACGAGTGCACCCGGCCGTCCGTGGTCAACCGCGTGGAATGCGTCGACAGCCAGTGCTGCGGCGCAGAGTCAGCCCATGCGACGGCCATAGGTTCGAAGCATCCCGAGGACAGTACGGTTGCGATGCCCAGTAGCATCGCGAGGCGCTGCAGATTTCGCATCTTCACCGCTCGACCCCCGTAGCGATGCTCTTCATCCGCCGCTCGAGCAGAGGCCTTCGAGCAGAGCCACCCGAGCAGATCTGGCCCGCAATCAATTATGCGGCGTGCCCACATGAGTATACTAGCCTCGCATGTGCGCGAAAGTTCCGGAGCTCGTCGATGCGTAGCTCGATCCCGCGGACGATTGGGGCCCTCGGACTGGCTCTCGGACTGATTGGCAGTCCCACGGGTCATGCCTCGCAGAGTGATCGGACCACGTCGATCACGCAGCTGCCCTACCCTGCGGAAGCCTCACTGGTACAGCAGCCGCTGGGCTGGACCTTTGAAAGCTCTTCCAACGATCTTCCCCTGTACCTCTACGAGCCGCTCTCCGGCAAATCCACCTGTAATAGCGCGTGCGCAAAGCAATGGATTCCGCTTCTGGCCCTGCCCGGTGAAAAACCACTCGGCGATTGGACCATAGTCGTTCGTAAGGACGGTCGACGGCAATGGGCATTCGAGCAGCACCCCGTGTACACGCATCTGCACGATAAACCCGATATGCCGGCCGGTGCCGGCGTGAAAGGCGACTGGCGTTTGATGCCGTATTTCAGCTCCTGATCCCGCGGGGATGAATTCGGGCTGCGATGACTCTGGCCAGCGATTCTTCCCATAGGCGGCGTTTATCGCGATCCGCCGCGTTCACCACGACAGAGACGCCGAAGCTCACCGCCCCGCAACGCACGGCCACCCCATCACCCCACCACAGGCTGTCATCGCCGATGTGCAGGGCTACCGGGCGCATGGGAATCAGGTTGCTCTTCGCGGCGCTCCAGAATGACTGCAAAAAGCTCTCCGCGGCGTCTCCGGAGGGCCATGAAAACACATCCAGGATTGCGAAATCGGCGCCTCCGAGGCTGGCATGCGGATCGTGAAGCAGCAGCCGAGCATTGCGCACCTTCCATATGCACGTCGAAGAATATGCACCCAGGGAGGTGAGACCGTCATCATGACGTTCCCCGGCTGCCACGGGCATACCCAGCAGCGTCGCCACTTCGCTCGCCCTCAACATCGCGCAGGCATCGAGGGGCCGGGGGTGCGCGCTGGCAGACCTGCTCTGCACCGGAATTGACAGGGCCAGGAGCAGCAGGCCGATGAGTACACAGGCCCGGCCGTTCCGGCGATGTGTGACCCGCACCAGGTATCTGCTGCTGCTCATGAGTATCAACGTCTTTGCCTGATCCGGTGTTTCAGCGCTGTCCGGCAACCTCTGCGGGCGTGACCTCGCTGCCTCTATTGTTCCAACTACCACGAACATAGTTGCTTACCGCCGCAATTTGGACGTCATTCAGATCATCCGCGTAAGGCATCATGGTTTGCCAACCGCCGGAGGAGACATCCTTGGGCGCATCGGGCCCGTACAGGATGATATTGATCAGCGACGCAGGATCATCCGCTTGCACCACCGCACTCGCTGCCAGCGGCGGCGCGCTGAAAAGGCCGCCGCGGCCGGAGGACATATGACACTCCTGGCAATGGTCACTGTAGATTTTGGCACCCGCCCGCACCGCAGCCTCGGGAACCGGCGCCTCGCTGGACTGCAGCGGCGGCAAGCTCTTCAGATACACCGCCACGGCGTGTACGTCCGGGGTACTCAGATACCTGAGGCTGTTGTCGACTACGTCGCTCATCGGACCGAACACGCCGGCGCGCAGGCAAAAGCCGCTCTCGAGATACTTGGCCAGATCATCCACTGACCAGGCAGCAAGTCCGGTCCTGGCCGAGGTCAGGTTGACTGCCGACCATGGGCGGACCCGACCTCCCTGCACCGTCTCCTGCAGGGTACCGCCTGAATAAGCCCGGCTGGCTACTTCGGCCATGAAGAAATTGCGGGGACTATGACAGGCATCGCAATGGCCGAGACCACCCACGAGGTAGGCACCGCGGTTCCATTCCTGCGATTGCCTGGGATCGGGCTGGAAGCGTTGTGCTCTGAAGAACATCAGGTTCCAGAAAACCATGCCCCAGCGCTGCCTGAACACAAAGCTGTCGGCCGGTGGCGTGTAGCGCACCGGCTGCAGCGTGCGCAGGTAAGCATAGATCGCATCGACGTCTGCATCGCTGACTCTGGTGAACGAGGTGTAGGGGAATGCCGGAAAAAGATGGCGACCGCCAGGCGCAAGACCATCGTGCATGGCCCGCCGAAAGTCTTCGACGGTCCAATTGCCTATTCCAGTCCCCTCATCGGGTGTGATGTTGGACGAATAGATCGTGCCCCACTTCGTGACGAACGGCTCGCCACCCGAGAACGCTGCGGCACCTGCACGGGTGTGACAGCTGATACAGTTCCCGGCGTCGGTGAGGTACTTGCCTTGCTCGATCATGGAATTTGCGCTGCCGGAACTGCCGGATACCACACGCAGCGGCTGTGGCGCGTCGCTGGTTCGAGCCGCTTGCCCGTTCGAGAACCCCGTGTTGACGACTACGGTGAGCGCCGCTGCGATCGCAAAATTGACGAACCGGATTGCCTTCATAGCCGAACGGCGCTCAGTTGGACCGTGGGGAAGGCGGACGGGACGTCAGCCTGAGTGGATCAGTTTAGGCGTGCGGCTGCGCGACGGCAACGTAGCAGCGCCGCCAGCACGATCCACGAGCGCGGGCCCGGCAGCGTACGCTGCCGGGCCCGCCGTTGGTCTCGAAGCTCGCGATGGCCTCTACGATGGCGCTAGAAGTCCCTGCGGAAGCGCAACCCGACCTGCATGGGATTGCCGTAGTAGACGTCGGAGCCTCCGAAGTTGCCGCTGATGTAGACCTGGTTGGTCGCGTTGGTGATGTACGCTTCCGATTCCCAGTGGCCGTTGTCGTATGTGAGGTACGCGTTCAACAGATGCCGCGTATCCATCTCATAGTACGGGATGTCGAATATCGAGCCATACATCTTGCTCGTGTAGGTGAACTGGACCTTCGGATCCAGCGTGCCGCCCCACAGCGGGAAGCGGTAGTCCACCGTCACGCCGCCCGAAAACTTCGGCGCGAAGGGATTTGGCTCGCCGGAGAGGTTCACCAAGTACGGCGCGTAATTGAAGCACGTGCTCTGCCCCGACCCGAGCGTATGACCAGGCCCGGTGCAATTGGGGCTATTCGCCGCCGACGGCGGCAAGGCATAGGTCGCGACCGTCGTGATGGCGCCGAGGGATGACTTCTCGTAGGCGGCTTGCAGGTTGGCTCCCCAGCTTCCCTCGCGCAGATTCCACGCCGTCTCGATGCCCCTCAGCTCCGAGGTGCCGAGGTTCCCGGTACCGGAGGTTCCGGTGGAGATGTCGTACACCGTCTGCTGCATGCCCTGGTAGATCGTCCAGTAGCCGCCCAGGGAGCCCTGCAGATGACCGTCGAGCTGGGTCGTCTTCCAGCCCAGCTCGTAATCGCTGGTGTGCTCCGGACTATAGGGTGCCTTGGTGCCGGCGATGTAATTGCCGGGCGTGTATCCGCGGGCATAGAAGAGATAAAAGAACTGTCCCTGTACCGGGTTCCAGTTCAGGGTCGCCTTGCCGGTGGGTACCGTGTCCTTGAATTGGCTGACGTCCGGAAGGTTGATACAGCCGTAGTCGGGCAGAAGCGCGGGCGCTTCCGTGCACTTGTCCTTCGGGTATAGCGCCGCCTCCTCGACCTGATCGATGGGCCCACGTCCGTAGTCGTTGTCCCAGTTGTCGCGCGCGCCGACCTGCAACTGCCAGGCGGGGTTGATCTGCCAGCTCACGCGAGTGAACACGCCCACCGTGCGGTTGACCGTCAGGGTATTGCTCGCGACGATCTCCGGATCCGTCAGCGTGTAGGGCGGAGTCGAGGTGAAGCCTATGTCGTCCACCCCCGACCAGCGCGCGAACTCCATCACGCCCCCGACCGCGCTGACCTTCCAGGTGGCGGGCGTCAGGTAGTCGAACTCCTGGCTGTAGTAATCATCCTTCGGAACGTACTCGTAGCCCACGCCCGAAGCCGCGTCGTCGCAGGCGCAGCTCAGCCCGAGGTCGTTCCACTGCTGCTGCTGGAAGCCCGTGAGCGATGTGAGCTGTATGCCGTCGGGCAGCGTGTATTGCAGGTGCAGGCCGTTGCGCCAGTCGACGAACGGCTCTCCCAGCGCCGGGAGCCGCTCATATATGTTGCCCGCCTCACCCGGATCGGTGCCCCAGCCGTAATTGAGCACGAACGGCTCATGCGTGGAGAAGGGATAGTAGACCGAGTGGCAAGTGTTGCCGGGACCGGCCGGCGCCAGGCCACCCGGTGATATCGAGTCGGGGCATTCGGTGACCCCGGCGGGCAGGGTGAACGGAACCTGATTGGGCTCTCCCGAGAGGGCGCCCGGGTTGGAGGAGCTGTACTCCAGCTTCAGCAGCATCTGGAAGTTGTCGGTCGGCTTCCACAGCGTGCTCAAGCGGAAGCTCTTGACGTCGGTGGAGCCCGGGTCCTCTATGGGACCGGTGCCATTGCCCCCCGGAGCGTCCGGATCCACGATCGAGCCGATGTCGCGGTAGAAGCTGCCCATCTCCTCCACGTTGTACGCCAGGCGCACCGAGAACGTATCGCTGATCTGGGAGTTGAACGCGCCGTCGACCCTCTTATCGGAGTAGTTGCCGACCTGCATCTCCAGATAGCCATTGGTGCCGTTGAAGGTCGGGTTGGCCGAGGTCATGATGATCGCGCCACCGGTCGAGCTGACACCGATGTAGTCGCCCTGCGCGCCGCGCAGCACTTCGACGTCGGCCATGTCGTAGAACGGATCGGTGGTATCGTGAATTCCCTCCAGGTACAGGCCGTCCAGCAGCGTCGCGACGCCCGGGGTCTCAGCGGCCGAGAATTGGTCGTTGCCGATGCCGCGAATGTTGGGGGCGGTGTATGCCACACCGATGTTGGAGACCTGCAAGCCCGGCTCGGTGGTCTGCAAGTCGATGATCTCCTTCTCGTTGGTCGATTCCAGCTGGGTGCCGGAGATCGCCTCCATCGAGATCGGCGTCGTCTGAATGTTTTCGGTGCGCTTCTCGGCCGTCACCACGACTTCCTGCAGCTGGCTCCCGTTGGCGCTGGTTTGGCCGTTCTGGGCCTGTTGCGATGCGCCCTGGCCGTTGTTCTGTGCTGCCTGGTCGCCGGCAGCCTGAGCCCAGGCGGCCGACGGCAGCCACGCCAGAACGATCAGACCCATGGCCGCTGAGACGATGGCGGTTACCCCAATTCCATTCATTGGATCTCTTGATTTTCTTACCACTGCTCTGCACTCCCTTTGGTGTTTGTCTGGGGTGCGCCTACGTGCATACATGCATACGTGCAGACAGACCAATCCATAGGCGTCCCAGTGACGACGGGTGCGTGGAACACGAGACCGCGAGGTCCACCCGAGCAAAATCAACCAGCCAGCGCAGCGGCCCCGCGGTCCCCTCGCCCCGAAGGCACTCAACGTGTTTGTTGCCAAACCGCTACTTGGTATCTGTGACCTATCGATATGCTCCCTATTATTTTCGGCTGCCGGCTCTTGCTTCTACTCGGCAAACTCTATGGTCATTCGTATACCACCGGCAAAAGACACTGGCAAGCGCAAATACTCAGCATCGCTCCGCGTCGTCGCGCGCTACTGGAGGCGCCTGCCTCACGGTTACTTCTGCATGTAGGTGTTGTGGCAGCTCATACAGTTGAGCGCTGCAACCTTGGAGGCCACCGCTGCCGTATCGCCCGCTGCCGCGGCTTTCTGGAGATCGGCGGCGCCGGCCACGAGTTGGTCCAGCTGCTTCGAGAAATCCGTCCAGTTCGTCCACACGTTCGGCTTGGATTTACCCCCGGCAACGTTGGGCTTGAAAGCGCTCTCGGCGGTGCCGGCGCTTATCGCGAGGATTTGCGCATACGTGGCCAGGTTGTCTGCAGACGCCTGTTTCTGCAGGATCTGATTGATGAGGACCATCTGATCGCCCATCGTGTTCATGATGTGTTGACGGTAGTCGATGACGTCCTGATCGTCGGCTCGCGCGGTCACCGGCAGGATGACCGCAGCGAGCAGCGCAGCCCCGGCCAGATACGACAGCCAGCGAGTCACGTGACGGATTGCGAGGCCGTGAGGCCGATCCGAGGGTGGGCTGTCGGACACGTGGCGTTCTCCGGCGTGCCGCGTCGGGATCCGCGCCTCAGGATCCTTTCGCGGTCCACGAATCACAGTAGCCCGTGGCATATGTAGGACCACCTAAAATCAGGCACATGCCGCAACCCCCGGAGGTCGCAGTAAAAAAATTACAAATCGAGCAGCTCTTGTCCGGATGCGCTGACATGGCGGTCCAGTGCAGCGAGTTGCGCGACGTGACCTCGTCGGCGCTCATCTTCTTCAGATCGACACACACATTTTCGGCGGCACCCGCGGTTGAGACGAGCGCCGCGCCCATTGAAATCTGCGCCGCTGCGGTAAGCAGCTTGCGCCGTGATATCGAGCTAGCCATGGCACCCAGCCTCCTACGCGTCATTCTAGGATCCATTTCAACCGGAGACAACTGACGGACAACTGACGCCTGCGACCGTAAATCCCCGTGCCGCGCGAAAATATTCGCGTCGGTGGATTCGACGCGTGATGCTACTTCGCGATCATCCACGGCCACACATATTGCTGCAGCCATACGAGACAACCGAGCAGCACGGTGAGAAAGACGCTGTGCAGAAAGGTGCGCGAAAATATCGCACCCTCGTGACCTATGAGGTGAGTGGTCGCGCAGCCGGTGGCGATGTTCTGCGGCGAGATCATCTTGGCCATTACACCGCCCGAGGAATTGGTGGCGGCGATGAGCACGGGGTTCAGATGCAGCTGCCGGGCGGCAACGACCTGCAGATTGCCGAACAGCGCATTACCCGAGGAATCGCTTCCCGACAGGAACACCGCGAGCCAGCCGAGGAAGGCCGACAACAGCGGGAACAGCGATCCAACGGAGGCCACGCCGAGACCGAGCGTGTAGGCGATGCCCGAATAGTTCATCAGAAAGGCAAGCCCCACGATGGCCGTGACCGTCAGGGTCGGCAGACGAATCTGCTTCCATGCGGTCATCACGGCGCGCCCATAGCCGTTCACACTCACGCGGCCCGCGAGCGCCGTCAGGATGCTCGATAGCAGAATCGCCGTGCCGGTGGCGAGCGGCTGGAAATTGAACACGGCGGCATAGGGCTTGTCGTAAAGGGTGATGAATACCCCATCGTTAAGGCCCTTCCATGGAAGGTTCATCTGGTGGAAGCCGGCAAATTTCCAGATCGTCCAGGTGGTCACCACAGCCGCGACGATCAGCCAGGGGATCCAGCCCTGCCATGGGGCGACGTCAGCATGGGCCTGTTCGATGGAGCTGGGCGGCCGGGGGACCGAATAGGCCGGATCATGCGCCGGCCTCCAGACCTTGAGAAAACCGACGGTCAACGCCAGCGAGACGAGCGATGAGACGATATTCGTCAGTTGATAACTGATGTAATTCGCCGTCGCGAACTGCGCGAGCGCGCCGGTGACCGCGGCCACCAGCAGGACCGGCCACAGAGCGCGCACCGAACGCCACCCGCCGTACATTGCGATCGCATAGAAGGGTAGCAGCAAAGCGAGGAACGGGAGCTGACGTCCCACCATCGCACCCAGCGCGGTATCCGAGAGCCCGGTCACCCCGGCGAGCGTAGTGATCGGCACGCCGATGGAGCCGAACGCCACCGGCGCAGTATTGAATATCAGCGAATAGACGATCGCATCCAGGACGTCGAAGCCCAACATGATCAGCAGCGAGCTCGTGATCGCCACGGGTGCGCCGAAACCCGTGACGCCCTCGAGCAATGCGCCGAAGCAGTAGCCGATGACGATGAGCACGATGCGGCGATCGTCCGGCAGATGCTGGAGAATCCATCGGCGAAACGCATCGAACTGTCCGGAAATGACGGCGATGTTATAGAGAACGAGGGCCGCGAACACGATCCACATGATCGGCCACAATGCGAAAGCGACGCCTGCTAGCGTGCTTTCGACCGCGAGATCGACCGGGAAACGCCACACCACGATCGCGATCAGCAGCCCGAGCACGAGCCCCGCCAGAGAAGATTGCCACGCGGGCCTCTTGAGAACCCCCAGCAGGATCAGAACAGCGGCGATCGGTATGAGCGCAATCAGAAAGGACAGCGGTAGATTGTCGTGTACGGGGGTCAATAGCTGATGAAACACCGCGCTTCTCCCTGTGGTGGCGCCGGTACTGCCCGTACGTCCAACCAGATGTCCCCTGCCAAATGATCCCCGGCGATTACCGGCGATTGACTAACCAATGCTTCGCCTCGTTGGCCGGCCGAGGCCCAGCGATCTGCGCCAGCTCGTCGTCCACTCCGCCGGTACGTGATTATCCGCTGGTACTATGATTATAAACAGGCGCACGGTCGATCGATGCGACGACTCGACTTTGGGCGCCAGTGGAAACAAAATGGAAAACACGGGTCACGGCGACGACCCGCATCGATGCAAATCGCGCACTGGCCGCGGATGCAGCCGATCATGGAGAGGTGGCAGAGCGGTTGAATGCACCGGTCTTGAAAACCGGCAACGGGGCAACCCGTTCGTGGGTTCGAATCCCACCCTCTCCGCCAGTCGCGAGCCCCCTGCGCCGCAGGCGCAGAGGGCGTTGCCGCTCTCAGCCGCCCGCGTCGGGACTGAGCCGCAGGTCATTATCGACGTGCCGCACCCCTCGTACCGAGCTGGCCGCATCCCCGGCCGAATCGCGTTGCTGGTTGCTGCTGACGAATCCGGCCAGCTGTACCACGCCGTCCGACGTCGACACTTTGATCGATGCAGATTGAGTATCGGGGTCGGATTGCAACGCTGCCTCGACACGCTGCGTAATGTCCGCGTCGGTATCGGCAGCACCCACGGCCTCGCCCGGGCCGCTGACCTGCAGCTCGTCCCTGACGTAACGCACTCCTGCGACGTTACGGGCCACATCCATTGCCTCGCGCCGCTGGCCGCGCGAATTGACGAATCCCGTCAGCTCGACGGTTCCGTCGATGGTGTTGACCATGATGTTGCTGGCCCGGGTGTCCGAATCCTGGACCAGCGCCGCCTTGACGTTGGCCGTGATGGTGGAGTCCGCGACTGCCTGGTCATTCGATTCGGTAGCGGTGCTGGCGCAGCCCCCCAGACCGGCCGCGAGCAGCACGGCCATCGCGACGCTGATGCTCTGTACTTTCATGGCAAGCTCCTGCAGTTGCCTGGCGATATGCTATTTCTGCCTCTTCGGGCATCAGTAGCGCTGTAAGCGTGGGCCGATGATTGCTCGAAGCGCGCCACTGCAGAGCGTAGGAAGGCAGCTGCCGCTGGGTCAGCCATTCGCTCCCTATCAACACGGCGGCTTGCGCTGACTGAATGCGCGCTGAATGACACGCGATATTCAGGCCCTCACTTACGCTGCTCGACTGCGATCGCGTCGCACGTAGGACCCTTCAGGCTTCCATATCGCACGCGCAGGTAGCGGAGATCCTCATCGAAGGACGACATCGCAGGACGCGCGTGCACCGTACGCTGGGCACATCGGATACAGCTGCTACGGAGGTAGCCATGCATCCACGTACGAAGCTCTTTTCGACGATCGCATCGGTACTGATGACGGCCGCCCTGGCTGCGCCGGCAGCGCATGCCGACGCATACGGCCAGGCTCAAAATCGCGTCGATGACGCTGCGCACCTCATCAACCACATGCAGCAGGACCCAAACCTCGCCCAGCTGCTGAGTGAGGCGCGTGGCGTATTCATAGTCCCGCACTACGGGAAGGCGGGCTTCATCGTGGGCGCCCAGGGCGGCGACGGTGTCGTGCTGGCCAGGCACGATGGCCGCTGGACCGACCCGGCGTTCTTCAACATCGGTGGGGGCAGCATTGGCTGGCAGGCCGGCGCCTCCGGCGGCTCGATCGTCATGATTCTGATGACGCAGCGCGCCGTGGACCGATTCGAGCACAGCAGGGGCAAATGGTCGCTGCATGCGGGTGTGGACCTCACGGTAGTTCGCTACTCGGGTAACGCGCAGCTCAGTACGCGCGCTCCCCGTAGCGACATCGTCGCCTGGACCGATACACGCGGCCTGTATGGTGGACTGACGGCTGGAGTCACCGACATCACGCCGGAAAACCATCTGGACCACGCCTACTACCATGGTGACGCGACGCCACGCACGATCCTGACCGGTATGGTGCGCAACCATCAGGCCAACGATCTGCGTGACGCGCTCGGCACGCGCGTGGCGGAGCGCTAGCCGCGGCCGAGCAAATAGCCGTCGCGATCCAGCAGCGAGCGTAGCGACGAGCTCGCGAGGCCCACCGCAGCGATTGCGGTGGGCCTTTTCTATTTCTACGAGCTCATTTGAGCGGAAGCGTCGCCCCCGGAGCATGGACCTGTCTCGAGTAGCGCGTCCAGCAGCTGCTCGAGCAGCTGCTTCAACGGAACGGCGCGGCTCTCTTCATAGGCGCAGCCGGTCTCGTCCATGTAGCTCGTCTGCGCGAGCTCGATCTGCAGCGCATGCACGCCCCGCCCCGGCGCGCCGTAATGACGCGTGATGTACCCGCCCCTGAAGCGGCCATTCAGCACGAAACTGAAGCGCTCCTGTGCTGCGAGAATCGCCAGCAGCGGCTGCACCATGCCTGGGTCGCACGAGCGGCCGTCGTCGGTGCCGAGGTTGACGTCCGGCAGGCGTCCGGAGAATAGCCGTGGAACGCGGCTGCGGACCGAATGCGCATCGACGAGCAGCGCACAGCCCCGGCGCCTGCGGGTCTCGGCGATGCTCGCGGCGAGCGCCGCGTGATAGGGCCGCCAGAACTGCTCGCGCCGCAGTTCCAGTTCCTGCGCCGACAATGCGCTCGTGGCGTCGTGGTACAACGGCTCCCCCGCAAAGCTATGGAGCGGACACAGCCCCGTATGCACCTGATCGGCATACAGCCGGCTATCATCCGGCGGGCGGTTCAGGTCCACGACGTATCGCGAGTAACGCGCCGCCAGCAGGCTCGCGCCGCTTGCGGCCGCGAAGTCATACAGCCGATCGACGTGCCAGTCCGTATCCGGCAGCGCCCGTGCGGCGCTCGTCAGCTGTGCCTCGATTCGCGGCGGCAGTGCCGTGCCGATGTGCGGCATGCTGATGATCAGCGGCGAGCACCCCTGTACGAAGCGATAGGTCGCATGCGGCTCGGCGGACGTCACGGCAGCGGCTGTGGCTCGAGCAGCTTCGAGAGCTCGCCCGAGCGCACCAGCCGCCGGGCCGCATCGATATCCGGGGCGAAGTACCGGTCGCGGGTGTAGCGCGGTACGCGCGCGCGTATCAGGCGCAGCGCCGCCTCGAGAGGCCGGGAGCTGCGCAGCGGGCGGTGCAGCTCCAGACCCTGCGCTGCGGCGAGCAGCTCGATCGCCACGATCGTGGCAGCGTTCTCGGCCATTTCGGTGAGTCGCCGGGCCGCGTAGGTTGCCATCGAGACGTGATCCTCCTGATTCGCCGAGGTCGGGATGCTGTCGACGCTGGCCGGATGCGCGAGCAATTTGTTCTCGGCGACCAGCGCAGCCGCGGTCACCTGCGCCACCATGAATCCGGAGTTCACGCCGCTGTTTTCTACCAGAAACGGGGGCAGGCCGCTCATCTTGGCATCGGTCAGCAGCGCCACGCGCCGCTCGGACATCGAGCCGATCTCCGCGATCGCCAGGGCGAGCTGATCGGCCGCAAATGCCACCGGCTCGGCGTGAAAGTTGCCGCCGGAGAGCACCGCGCGATCGGCCTCGAATACCAGCGGGTTGTCGGTCACGGCGTTGGCCTCACGCAGCAGTACCGCTGAGGCCTGATGGATCAGCTCGAGACAGGCGCCCATGACCTGCGGCTGGCAGCGCAGCGAGTAGGGATCCTGCACATGCGCACATTGCAGATGCGAGGCGCGAACGCGGCTGCCGGCAATCAACCGCCGCAGCGCCCGCGCGACACGTTGCTGACCCGGCTGACGTCGCAGCCGATGGATGCGCGCATCGAACGGCGCGTCGCTGCCTTTGAGGGCGTCCACGGACATCGCACCGGCTACCAGAGCCGCCGCGAATACCGCCTCGATCGCAAACAACCCCGCCAATGCCAGCGCCGTGGATACCTGGGTGCCGTTGAGCAGCGCCAGGCCCTCCTTGGGAGCGAGCCTCAGCGGCGCAAGCCCGATGCGCGCGAGCGCCCGAGTGGCCGGCATCGCCCGGCCGCCATGGCGTGCCTCACCGACGCCGATCAGCACCGCCGCCAGATGCGCCAGCGGCGCGAGATCTCCGGAGGCTCCCACCGAGCCCTTCGCGGGAATGCACGGATAGGTCTGCGTCGCGAGTAGTCGCTGCAGCGCCTCCACTGTCGCCGCGCGCACGCCCGAGTGGCCCTGCGCGAGACTGGCGATCTTCAGGACCAGCACCAGCCGCACGACGCCGTCGGGCAGCGGCGGCCCCGTGCCGGCCGCGTGCGACAGCACGAGGTTGCGCTGCAAGCGCTCGAGCTCCTCGCGCGCGATCGGCGTCTGCGCGAGCGAGCCGAAGCCGGTATTCACGCCATATACGCTGCGGCTGCCGGCCGCCACGCGCTCGATCAGCTGCGCCGCGCGGCGCACGCGTGCCAGCTGCGCGCGAGCGAGCCGCACCTCGCACGCGCGCGCGGCCACTTGCCGCAGCGTGGCGAGATCCAGCTCCCTCTCGGCCGGCACTACCAGCGCCCGCGAGGACGTCAGCGCCCGCGAGGCCATCAGCTACCGCCCACGTGAGTCATCGGCTTGCGCCCATTGCGCCCACCATTGGTAGATCGAGCCCCTGCTCGCGCGCACACGCGATGGCAGCCTCGTAGCCCGCATCCGCGTGACGCATGACACCCGAGGCGGGGTCATTCCACAGCACCCGCGCGATCCGCCGCGCTGCCGCCGCGCTGCCGTCACACACCACGACCATGCCGGCGTGCTGAGAGTATCCGATACCCACCCCGCCGCCATGATGCAACGACACCCACGTGGCGCCGCTCGCGGTGTTGAGCAGCGCATTGAGCAATGGCCAGTCCGAGATGGCATCCGAGCCGTCGCGCATCGCCTCGGTCTCGCGCGTGGGGCTCGCGACCGAACCCGAGTCCAGGTGATCACGGCCGATCACGATGGGCGCGCGCAGCTCGCCGGACGCCACCATCTCGTTGAAGGCGAGCCCGAGGCGGTGCCGATCGCCGAGGCCTACCCAGCAGATGCGCGCTGGCAGCCCTTGAAAGCGGATGCGCTGCCCCGCCATGTCGAGCCAGCGATGCAGGTGTCCGTCTTCGGGCAGCAGCGCCTTCACGCGCGCGTCGGTCGCTGCAATGTCGGCCGGATCGCCCGATAGCGCCACCCAGCGAAACGGGCCCACGCCGCGGCAGAACAGCGGCCGCACGTAGGCGGGCACGAACCCCGGGAACTCGAATGCGTCGCTCACGCCGCTCTCGTAGGCGACCTGACGGATGTTATTGCCGTAATCGAACACCGGCACGCCGCGCCGGTGATACTCGAGCATGCAGCGCACGTGCGCGGCGATCGACTCGCGCGCCGCAGCCGCTACGCGCGCCGGCTCCTCGCGGCGCGCGCGCTCCCATTGCGCCACGCTCCAGCCGACAGGCAGGTAGCCGTTGGCGGGATCGTGTGCCGAGGTTTGGTCGGTCAGTGCATCGGGCCGCACGCCACGGCGCAGCAGCTGCGGCAACAACTCCGCAACGTTGCCGCACAACCCCACCGACAGCGCCCGCCGCGCGCGGCAGGACTCCTCGATCAGCGCGAGCGCCTCCTCGAGATTGGCCGCGCGCCGATCCAGATAGCCGCTGTGCAGGCGCCGCTCGATACGCGATTCCTGGCATTCGATCGCCAGCAGCGAAGCTCCGGCCAGGGTTGCCGCGAGCGGCTGGGCGCCGCCCATGCCACCCAGACCAGCGGTGAGAATCCAGCGCCCGCGCAGATCCCCGCCGTAGTGCTGCCGTCCCATCTCGGCGAAGGTCTCATAGGTCCCCTGCACGATGCCCTGGCTGCCGATGTAGATCCACGAGCCGGCGGTCATCTGACCAAACATCGTCAACCCACACCGATCCAGCTCGTTGAACTGCTCCCAGGTCGCCCAATGCGGCACGAGGTTCGCATTCGCCAGCAGCACGCGCGGTGCGTCCGCGTGGGTGGTAAAGATGCCCACGGGCTTGCCGGATTGAATCAGGAGTGTTTGATCCGCCTCCAATCGCCGCAAGGCGGCCACGATCGCATCGAAGCATTCCCAGTTGCGTGCCGCCTTGCCGATGCCGCCGTAGACGATCAGCTCGTCGGGCCGCTCGGCCACTTCCGGATCCAGATTGTTCATCAACATGCGTAGCGGCGCTTCGGTCAGCCACGACTTGGCCGACAGCTGCGCGCCCCGCGGCGCGCGTATGACCCGCCCGCCCGGCGCTGCGCTCTCCGCGCCAAGCTGTTCCGACTCGTTGGCCATGGCTCGTGTCCTCTCCGTGCAGCCTGCTGTGCAGCCCCGGTCACTTGCCCTCGTGGCGCGCTAGCGCCTGCCGCAGCGTTGGCTGCAGCCGCATCAGGGCCGCCCGGTAGCGCCGCTCGATCTGCGCCTGCTGCACGTGCACTCCGCGCCGGATGGCCCAGTGACCCGCAACCATGACGTCGCGCGCCTGCGGCGCTGCGGCGTCGAACACCAGCGCCGATAGATAGTTTTCCGGAGGCACCAGCGGCCAGTCGCCCTCGTCGGCGTCGAAAGTCACGAAATCGGCACTCGCTCCCGGCGCCCCCGCCTGCGGCTGCCCGAATGCTCGCCAGCCGCCTGCGCGCACCGCACGCAGCAGCCGATCCGCGACCGCCGGCTCCGCGGCGCTCGTCAGTACATTGCGGCGCCCTTGCCGCTGCCGCAATCCCCACTCGAGCATGCGCAGTTCCGCATAGGCACTGCGGCCGATGTTACTGTCCGAGCCGATCGCGAGCTGTCCGCCACTCGCGAGGTAGTGCGCGAGGTCCACGTAGCCATCGCCAAGATCCGCCTCGGTGCTGGGGCAGGCGACCAGCGTCGCGCCCGAGAGCGCGACCTGCTTCAGCTCCGCCGCCGTGGTGTGAATGCCGTGCACCAACGCCCAGCGCGGGCCGAGAAGGTCACGCTCGGCGAGCAGCGCCACCGGCCTGCGTCCGTGATGCGCAATGGACGCGATCACCTCCGCGGGTTGCTCCGCAACGTGAATGTGAACCGCTCGGCAGCTCTGATCGGTGGCCAGCTGCTTGGCCACCTCCGCCACCGTCGATACGTCCACCGCGCGCAGGCTGTGGAAGGCCACCCCGAGCGTGACCGCCCCATTGGCGTCACCGGCATCGACGTCACCGGCATCGACGTCACCGGCATCGACATCGGTGTCACCGGCATTGGTGGCCGCGCCAACGCCTCTGTCAGCGTCATCACCGGGATAACGCCGCTTCAGCTCCTCCCAGTCCTGCAGAAACTGCTGCACCGAACGCTCGAATGGCGCCTGTCCCGCCGTGACCGGAGCGCCCCCGAAATCTGCGTGCTGATAGAGCGCGGGCAGCAGCATCAGCCTGATGCCGGCGCGCCGTGCTGCGGAGACGATGGCGACGTCTGCGTTGAGCTGCGCCGCGCGCGCGCCGCCTGCGGCCAGGCCGCGCCGGCGCTCGGGTGCCGTGCCCTGCGGCAAGCGGTGCAGGTAGAGAAACTCGGCGACCGCGGTATAGCCGCCTCGCAGCAGCTCCAGATAGCAGCGCGCCGCTACGGCCTCCAGCTCCTGGGGCCCGAGGTTCGCGGCGGCCACGTACATCGCCTCGCGCCAGGTCCAGAAATCCTCGTGCAGCACACCCTGCTCACGCGAGGCGCGGGCGCGCTGCGTCCAGGCCGGCAGCAGGCGCTGGAAGGCGTGACAGTGGGCATCGGCGAGACCGGGCAGCGTGAGCCCGTGCACGTACCCGGAGCGCATATCGCCCGCCGTCGCGCTCCCGGCCATCGCGTCGCCGGCCGGCGCGCCCCTCGGCGCCGCGCCCCTCGCGGGTGCCCGTCCTGAGCGCAGCGCCAGGACGCGGCCGCCATCGATATCGACGGCGACGTCGGTCTGCCAGGCGCCGTCGACCCACAGATGGGCGAATGTGACAGTCTGCAATGCCGGTAACCCTGGGCTGAGGAACGCCCCCGCTCGAGTGTACCCGCCTGAGAGGCGTGATTTTTCGTATTAGGCTATCGATTCGATACCCCGAGACGGCCCATGAATGCCACTCGCATCTTCATCGGTGGACGTGTCTTGCGGCTGTGCGCTGAGGCATCCACGATGCGGCCGGAGCGCCTCGCGATCGCGACGCGCGACGGCCGCATCTGCGCGCTCGGACGCGAGGCCGAACGGCTGCGCGCAGCAGCGGGCGACGAAGTCCTGGATCTCGGCGGCCGCCTGGTCACGCCCGGACTGATTGACTGCCACACACACATCATTTATGCCGGTAGCCGCGCGGATGAGGCGGAGCGGCGTCTGGCGGGTGAGAGCTATACGACGATCGCCCGCGGCGGCGGCGGCATCCTGCGCACCGTGGCGAGCTGTAAGGGGCTCGATGAGTCGCGGCTGCTCGAGGCGGCGCTCCCGCGCGTGGATGCGCTGCTCTCCGAGGGCGTGACGACACTGGAGATCAAATCCGGCTATGGGCTGACGCTCGACGCCGAGCTCATGCTGTTGCGCGCGGCGCGTGCGGTGGCTGCCCGCCGTCCCGTCTCGGTGTCGACGACCTATCTTGCCGCCCACGCGCTGCCGCCGGCCTACCCCGGCGGTGCCGACGCGTTCATCGAGCGGCTGTGCCTGCAGGATCTGCCGGCAGTTGCGGCGAGCGGCCTGGCCGACGCGGTGGATGGCTACTGCGAGGCATTTGCCTTCTCCGCAGCACAGATCGCGCGCCTCTTCGAGCGTGCGCGCGCGCTCGGCCTGCCGGTCAAGTTGCATGCCGACCAGCTCTCCGACATGCAGGGCGCGGCGCTGGCGGCACGCTACGGCGCATTGTCGGCCGACCATCTCGAGTACACGGATGCCGCGAGTGTCGCGGCGCTCGCCCGCTCGGGCAGCGTCGCGGTGTTGCTGCCGGGTGCGTATTATTTTCTGCGCGAACGCCACCCGCCCCCGGTGCAGGCGCTGCGCGCCGCAGGCGTGCCGATCGCCGTCGCCACCGACTGCAATCCGGGCACCTCACCGCTCAGCTCGCTGCTCACCGCGATGAATCTCGCCGCCGTGCAGTTCGGCCTCACCAGCTCCGAATGTCTCGCCGGTGTCACCCGCGAGGCCGCGCGCGCACTCGGCCTCGCCGCCGACCGCGGCACGATCGAGTGCGGCAAGTGGTGCGACCTCGCCGTCTGGAACGTCGACAGTCCTGCCGAGCTGGTGCACGCGCTCGGCGCGCGTCCGCTGCAGCAGCGCATCTGGCACGGCCGCAGCGTCTGACCGCCGCGCGCCCTCGCCCTCGCCGCAGCGCCGCTCAACCGATGCGCGCAACTCCGCCGAGGTAGGGCCGCAGCACCTCCGGCACCTCGATGCTGCCGTCCTGGTTCTGATAGTTCTCCAGCACTGCCACGAACGCGCGACCCACGGCGACGCCCGAGCCGTTGAGCGTGTGCAGCGGCTCGGGCCTGCCGCCGTCGGGATTGCGCCAGCGCGCCTGCATGCGCCGCGCCTGGAAGGCCTCGCAGTTGCTGCAGGAGGAGATCTCCCGATAGCGCTGCTGCGAGGGCAGCCACACTTCCAGGTCGTAGGTCTTGGCGCTCGCGAAGCCGACATCGGCGCCGCACAGGGCCATCACGCGATATGGCAGGCGCAGCCCCGCGAGCACTGCCTCGGCGTGCGCGCGCAGCATCTCCAATGCAGCATAAGAATCGGGCGGGCGCACGATCTGCACCAGCTCCACCTTCTCGAATTGGTGCTGACGTATCATCCCTCGCGTATCCCGCCCCGCAGCCCCCGCCTCCGAGCGGAAGCACGGCGTGTGCGCGACGAGCTTCAGCGGCAGCTCCTCGGGGGAGAGGATGCGTTCGCGCACGAGGTTCGCCAGTGGAACCTCGGCCGTGGGGATGAGGTACAGCGGGGGCTCGGCGCGCACGGCGAATAGATCCTGCTCGAACTTCGGCAGCTGCCCCGTCCCTGTGAGGCTATGCGCCGCCACCAGGTACGGCACATACACTTCCGTGTAGCCGTGCTCGCGCGTGTGCAGGTCGAGCATGTACTGTGTCAATGCACGCTGCAGGCGCGCGAGCTCACCGCGCATCACCACGAAGCGTGCGCCGGCGATGCGGCCGGCGGTTTCGAAATCCAGACCGCCCCGCCGTTCACCGAGCTGCGCGTGATCGCGCGGCTCGAACGTGAAGCGGCGTGGCTCCCCGATGCGCGCCACCTCCACGTTGGCGCTTTCATCCGCGCCGTCCGGTACCGACTCATGCAGCAGATTCGGCAGCTCCAGCTGCCAGCGCTCGGCGGCCGCCTGCACCGCCGTCAGCTCGCGCTCGGCGATCACCAGCTGCTCGCCGAGGGCCTCGCCCTCGCGCACCAGCGCGGCGATGTCCTCGCCGCGGCTGCGGGCCTGGCCCACTGCCTTGGCATGGCTGTTGCGCGCCGCGCGCAGCCGGTCCGTCTCGATCTGCCAGTGGCGACGCTGCTGTTCGAGCGCCTGCAGGGCGGCGACGTCCAACCGGTAACCACGGCGTGCGAGGTTGCGCGCGACCGCCTCGGGGTCGGCACGCAGCAGCTTCGGATCGATCATGAATCGCTCTTCTGGTCGTTGTGATTCTTTGCGGGCCGCGCGCACCCGGAGGCCCGTGACCGCAGGCGCTCGAGCGCCTCCGCGATGCGCTGCTCCAGGCCGCGCGGCGTCGGATGATAGTAGCGACGATCGGGCATGTCGTCGGGAAAGTAGCGCTCGCCGGCGGCGAATGCATCCGGCTCAT
>JASHPX010000273.1 GCA_030037905.1 Gammaproteobacteria bacterium | reverse complement strand
GGACCCGAGGGATACGCGCCGCACCTTGGTGCGGCCGCTGCGCGCCGGAGCCGTTGCCGCCGGCGCGGCAGCGCCCCAGTCGCCCGGATCCCTCGATATGGTGCTGGTGCAGGCGCTCACCGCCAGGTTGGGCGCCGCTGGAGCGCGTCACGTGGCGGAGGTGACCCGCGCGCTCGAGGTCATCGTGAATGGCCTGGGGCCCGAGAGCGCTCGGGGGCCCTCGCGGCGGCGCCCCCGGATGAGCGGATCCGCGCATAGGAGCGACCACAGGCGCGCGCATGGGCCACAAACATGAGCGCGCACCGGAAGGTGGGCGCGCACCGGGAGGGATTCCAGCAGGTAGATGGCGCGCGGCTTTACTACAAGGCTGTCGGCAGCGGACCGGTGCTGCTGATGCTGGCGGGCGGTGACGGCGACGCCGATGCATTCGATCTAACGACACCGCTGCTCAGCGACCAGTACACCGTCGTAACCTACGATCGCCGCGGCCTGTCACGCAGCGTGCTGGACGAACCGGAGCAGGCCAGCAGCATCGAGCTTCACGCCGATGATGCCCAGGCAATCCTTGCAGCCTTCGGCGCCGAACCCGCCTACGTATTCGGCGGCAGCATTGGTGCCCTCATCGGGCTCGCGCTCGCCGCACGGCATCCGGCGCGCGTACGCACCCTGATTGCCTTCGAGCCACCCGTGCCGGAACTGCTGCCGGCGGAGCCGCGCGCTCGGGCGATCCGGGCCCGCGAGAGTGTGCAGGAGGCGTTACGCGCCGGCGGCATCGCGACTGCAATGCAGCAGTACGCGCGGGTCGCGCAGTTGAATCTGCAGGACCGGGAGCCCGACTTCCCGGTGGTTCAGCCTTCGGCCCGGCGGCCAGCAAATCTGCAGTTCTTTCTGACCCATGACGCCCCGGCTGTGGGTCGTTACCGGCTTTCCATCGAGGCGCTGCGCACCGCGGGCACGCGCATCATTGCAGCAGCCGGCAAGTCCTCCGTAGACACCTGGCTGCGCCAGGTCGCCGAGGCGCTGGCGCAGCAGTTGGGTTGTCCGCTCGTGGAATTCGCCGGAGATCACGCCGGCTTTGTCATGCATCCCAAGGCGTTGGCCGCCAGCCTGCGAGGCCTGTTCGGCGGCTGACGGCGCCCCTGATCGGATGCGATCAGAGGGTCCAACTCGAACGATGGCATCGAACGAGCCCGAAGAAATTCGTCAAATGAATTTCTTCGGGCTCGTCCGATGCCATCGCTGGGGTTGTTTCCTCTGAATGCGTCCGATCAGGGGCGCCTTCGGAGCAACTTCATTGCAAAGCGGTTTTGAAGACCGTGCCGACACCATCGGTTCCGCCAAGACGCGTGGTTCCATAGAGATTGCCGTCGCTGCCCTGGATCAGGCCGGCATACGGATTGGCGCCGTCGGTGCTGCCGCCCGTGAAGGAATGCAGAATGCTCTCGGTCCTGCCCGATGAGATCTCGAAGACGGTGCCGTCGCCGTTGATGCCCCCGTTCGCGGTTGTTCCATAGAAGTTGCCGTCGCTGGCCTGGATCAGGCCGGCATAGGGATTTGCGCCGTCGCTCGCGCCCCCCGCGAATGAGTACACGATGGTCTCGGCGCCGGTGTTGGGGTTGGCCTCGAAGACCGTGCCGTCGCCGTTGGCGCCCCCGTTCGCGGTCGTTCCATAGAGGTTGCCGTCGCTTCCCTGGATCACGCCGGCTGCGGGATATGCGCCGTCGCTGGTGCCCCCTGCGAAGGAGTACACGATGCTCTCGGCGCCGGTGCTGGGGTCGACCTCGAAGACCGTGCCGTCGCCGCTGGCGCCCCCATTTGCGGTCGTTCCATAGAGGTTACCGTCGCTGCCCTGGATCAGGCCAGCTTCGGGATACGCACCGTCGCTGGTGCCCCCTGCGAAGGAATACACGATGCTCTCAGCGCCGGTGCTGGGGTTGATCTTGAAGACCGTGCCTTCGCTGTTGGTGCCGCCGTAAGACGTGGTGCCGTACAGGTTCCCGTCGCTGCCCTGGATCAGGCCGGCTTGGGGACTTACGCCGTCGCTGGTGCCCCCCGCGAAGGAGTACACAACGCTCTCGGTCCCGCTCGGCGTGATCTGGAAGACGGTGCCGACGTAGTGGGCGCCTCCGTCCGGCGTCGTTCCATAGAGGCTCCCGTCGCTGATCTGGATCAGGGCGGCCCGGGGATCTCCCCCGTCGTCGCCGCCGCCGCCGCCTTCGCCATCGACGCACGGGCTGTTGTCGTTGGTGAAGGAATGCAGGAAGGTCTCGGTCCCGCTCAGGGCGATCCCGAAGGCCGTGCCGCAGTTATAGGAGCCCCCACTCACCGTCGTCCCATAGAGGCTGCCGTCGCTGGCCTGGATAAGGCCGGCTAGGGGATATGCGCCGTCGTCGCCACCCAGCGAGGGGTTACCCGAGAAGGAATACAGTATCGTCGTGTTCGAGACGCAGGCGATGCTGATGCTGCTCACATCGCTCCCGCCTACGGTGCCCGCGCCATTACTCACCGTGCACACCAGCCCCGTGGGCTCGCTCTGCACCGTGACGTCGTAGGCCGCCCCATATGCCATCCCTGTGCTCATCGAGAACTGAATAGCATTGGTGTCGATGGTCGTGGCGTCCCCGCCGTTGTCCAGCAGCACGAGCCCACTGGTTTCCAGCCCGCTGATCGTGCCGCCCACCGTATAGGTGTTGGCCGAGCAGGTGATCGTGACACCGGTGACATTGCCGGCCGGCATCGAGCCGACGTTGTTGCTCGGTGTGCAGGTCAGCCCCGAAGGTTGCGTTTGCACGGTTACGTCGTAGGGGCCGCCGTAGGCGACGGGCGTGGGCAAGTTGAACGCGTTGCTGCCGGAACTGACGCCCTCGGTATCGGTGCCGTTGGCAAGCACCAGGCCGTTACTGATCAGCCCGCTGATACTGCCCCCGAGCGTATAGGATTGATCCGAGCAGGTGATGAGGATGTTGTTGATGTTGGCAGCGGGCATCGTGCCGAAGTTGTTGCTCGGTGTGCAGATCAGCCCCGAGGGCTCGCTCTGCACGATCACGTCGTAGGGGCTGGCGTCCCCGACGTCGGTGGGCATCGTGAAGCTGGTGGCCCCCGCGGTGACCAGCAGGGCGCTGCTGCCGTTGGCGAGCACCAGCCCGGTATTTTCGCCCAGACCGCTGATGGCACCGCCGAGGCTGAAGAGGGATTGATCGGTGCAGCTGACCTGTATATCAGTGACTGCGGCCGCCGGCATGGTGCCGCTGGGGTTGCTGACCGAGCAGGCGAGACCCGCGGGCGAGCTCTGCACCGTGACGTCGTAGCTGCTGGTGTAGGCCACAGGCGTGGGCAGGGTGAAGCTCGTGGCCCCGGCAGTGACGCTGAGTGTGTCGCTGCCGTTGGCGAGCACGAGGCCGGAGTCATTGCCGAGACCGGTGATGGAGCCGCCGAGGCTGTAGGCCTGATCCGAGCAGGTGACCACCACGTTGGCCACGTTGGCCGAGCCGATGGTGCCGCTGCCGCCGGCGACCGAGCAGGTCTGTCCAGTCGGTTGGACGGCGACGGTGACGGAGTATTGCGTGCCTGAGGCGAGGGAGGCTGCCAGCACCTGGGTGCTGGTGCCACTCGTCACGCTGACGGAGGCGCCATCGACGCTGAGCACCAACCCGGAGGAATCCAGACCACTGATGGTGGCGCTCAGCGAGTAGGTTTGCGCGGGCGGGTCGCTGCTGCTGCTACCGCCGCCGCAGGCGCTCAGGGCGAGGGCACCCAGCACAGCAACGAGCAGCATGCTGGCCGGACGCGAGGTCTGTGACATGGTCTGTGACATGATGGATCCTCGATCTGCACCCTCCCTGGCACATGAATTCAAGGAGCCCATTCCACGCAATGACGCCGGCGCCATCCGTGAAGACGCCCTCACTCTGCGCTCGTGCGCGGGGATACAAATGCATCATTTGGAGGGGTGGCCGGCGCCCCTGAGTCGGAAGCATCCGGGGGATCATCCCTAATGCCATCGCTGGGGTTGTTTCCTCTGAATGCGTCCGCTCAGGGGCGCCGGCCGCCCTCGAGGATGCGTGCCGGCAGCATCACGATCGCGCGCAGCAGGCCGAACACGCCCTCGGTCACGATACCCAGCAGGCGGAACGGGATCGAGATCAGCCACACGATGGGCCACAGCACCAGCGCCAGCAGCGCGAGCGGCCAGCACAGCACGAACAGGATGAGAAACAGCAGGAGCTTGAGCATGGGGTTCTTCCAAGAATAACGCTCCGGCCCCCAAGGCGGATACCCTCAGGGGGTTGAATCGATCAGCGGCATTGGGGACTCCCAAAGACGTTCATTTGACGAACGTCTTTGGGAGTCCCCAATGCCGCTGATGGAATTGCCTCCCCTGATCGTATCCGACGGGGGGGCGGAGCGTTATTCTTGGAAGAACCCCATCTTCACGCCGGCCAGCTGTATCACATCATTGTCCGCCAGCCGATGGGCCTGAGCGCCGATGGGCGCACCGTTCACGAGGGGGAAGTTGTTCTCGCTGTCGGCATCCACGTGCACGATGAAGTAGCCCTCGGAACGGCGCGTGATGGCAGCGACCTGTACGCCGGGCCGGCCGAGTGTGGTCAGCGCCTTGGACAGCTCGAGCTCACGGCCGGCGAAGGCCCCCGACAATACCTGCAGCTTGGCCTTCTTGGGCGGCGGGGTGCCGTTGCCGAGCGTGCGGCGCAGGATCGCATTCGCCTGCGCGGTGATGTTGGATCCGGCACTGGTATCGGTGAGCTTGGCCTCACTGACCGCCGCGCGGATCTTTTCGACCGGACGGGCAGAAGGCTGGATCACCAGGGTCTTCTCGAACTCGTCCTGCTGGGCCTCGTCGTCTTCCACGAAGCGCAGCTGGTGGTGGCCCGCCGTGATCACATCACCGTGCTGCAGAGCATGCTTCTTGATCAGCTTGCCGTTGACGTAGGTGCCGTTGGTACTGTTGAGGTCCTCGAGGAAGGAGTCGTTGAGTATGTTGATGATCAGCGAGTGATGACCACTGACGGCCGGGTTGTCGATGCGGATATCGTTGTCCGGCAGGCGGCCGATCGTGTAGCGCTCGCGGTTCATGTTGTACTCCGCGAGCACCGTGCTATCCAAACTCAATATCAACCTAGCCATGCAGTTAGCCTCAGGTAGAGCCGAACCAGCTCAACATCTTGTCGAACACACCGCGCGGCGCGGGGAAGGTCTCCATGATCTCTGCCACGAGGACCGAGATGTTGTCTTTGCCGCCGTTATCGTTGCCCAATTGGATCAGCTGCTTAGTCGCATTTTCAAGGTTAGCACCAAAGGTGCTGATGGTTAAGTGAATGTCGTCATCCTCGACCATATCCGAAAGGCCGTCCGAGCAAATGAGGTACAGGTCACCTTTATGCACCGGGTGTTCCTGGACCTCCACGTCGACGTTGGGCTCGACGCCCAATGCCCGCGTGACATAGTTCTTGTTCGCCGCGCGCTGCGCCTCCTCGGCGGAGTAAAACCCCCGATCCACCAGCTCCTGCAGCAGGGAGTGATCCATCGTGAGCTGCTCGAAGCCATTGCTACGCAGCCGGTACAGGCGCGAGTCACCGACATGCGCGATCGAGACGCGATTGTCGAAGAAGAGCGCGCCCACGACGGTCGTGCCCATGCCCTCGCACTGCGGCTGCGTGCGCGCGGTTTGAAAGATAATTTTGTTGGCACGCACAATGGCGTCGCGCAGGATGATGGAAGCGCGCGTGAGGCCCACACTGGGATCGTGTACGCGCCAGTCCTCGCGGTCTACGGCCTCGCGCACCAGTCCCACGATGGTCTTGACGGCGATGCCGGCGGCCACCTCACCGGCGTTGTAGCCACCCATGCCGTCCGCCAGCACGAGCAGCCCGATCTCGGCGTCGTAGGCGATGGTGTCTTCGTTGTGATCGCGGACCCGTCCGACGTCGGTCAGGCCCACGCAACGCAGCTTGCCTTTCAGGTTGTGGCGGCCCCTACCACGCGGCATACGGCTGGCTTTACGGCTGGCTTCCGAAAAGTTTGAAATACGTCACACTGTAGGCGTGCCCGCTCCGGCGCCCGCCGGCGGTGCTCGCAGGCTCCCTTCACCCCGGTGTCCCTGAGGGGCATAAGTTAGCATCGCGGACGTGCCAATGCGCGTCCCTGATCACAGTTGCACCGGGCATGATCCACATGATCCACAGTTACTTACGCGCAATTGGGTGTTGTTGAAGACTCGACCCCGGTCGTGGGAGCCGCCCTCACGGCTCGCGAACTTTGCGACATTGGGCGGGCTGGTCAGCTGACACTCGCCAGCTCCCCCGCCTGCGGCATGTGTCGCACGCGCACCGTCCGAATGGAGTTGTCGGCGATCTGCAGGATCTCGAACTCGTAGTCGCCGATGCGCAGCGCCGTGCCCGGCGTCGGTATGGTCTCCAGCTTCTCGAGCAGCAGCCCATTGAGAGTGCGCGGTCCCAGGGTCGGCAGCTCCCAGCCGAGCGTGCGGTTCAATGAGCGGATCGTGCTGCCGGCGTTGACCAGCCAGTTCCCGGCCGCGTCGCGGTGGGCGTCCCGGTGCGTCACGGTCGCCGGATCGCTGGTGAACTCGCCGACGATCTCTTCCAGCAGGTCCTCGAGGGTCACGAGCCCCGCAATGTCGCCATACTCGTTGACCACGAAGGCAAGCCGCCGGCGCGTGCGCTGGAACTGCGAAAGCTGCTGCGTCAGCGAAGTGCCTTCGGGAACGAAGTACGGCTCGCGTGACCTGGCGATCTCGATGAGTCGCTCGCGCGTGAAGGTGCCGCGCGCCATCTCCTGCGCGACGCGCTTCACGTGCAGCACGCCCACGAGGTTGTCGAGCTCGCCATCGTAGACCGGCAGGCGGGAATGCGGGTTCTGCCGCAACCGCTCCAGCACGTCCTCGAAGCTGCCGGAGATGTCGATCGCAGCGATCTCCTGACGCGGAATCATGATGTCGTCGACGCTGACACGTTCCAGGTCGAGGATCGACAGCAGCATCTGCCGGTGGCGCGCAGGAATCAGCGTGCTCGCCTCGGCTACCACGATTCGCAGCTCATCGGGGGAGAGCGCCTGGGCAGTGCTCTGCGCTCGCCGTACCCCGAACAGCGATAGGAATCCCTGCGCGATATGGTTCGCTACCGCACTGAGAGGACCCACCACCCACAGCAGGACCCGGTAGACATACGCCGAGCCGAGTGCCACGCCCTCGGCGTGCACCGCCGAAAAGATCTTGGGCGTCAGCTCGCAGAAGATGATCATGAAGATGGCCAACAGCGCGGCCATGATCGGCAGCGCCACGCGATGTCCGGTACGCAGCGCGAGCAGGGTGACCACGGTGGTGGCCGCAACGCTCGCGAGCGCGAGGATCACCAGGTTCGCGCCGAGCCACCGGTCCGGCTGCTCGATCAGCCGCTCCAGCAGGCGTGCGCTGCGCATCCCCTGCCCGGCGCGGTGGCGGATGCGATAGCGGTTCACCGACAGCATCGCTACCTCGGTGCCCGATGCAAATGCGATGATGAACAGCAGCACCAGCAGCAGCAGGATCAGCACCGGCGTCGGCGTCTTGGTCACGCGTCTCTTATAATCGCTGGCTGGAGAGCTGTATAGGGCGCCCTGCGCCCCGAGGATTCGCCGCATGTTCGACAAGCTGACCGAGCGGCTCGGCCGTGCCGTGCAGACACTGCGCGGCCGCGGCCGTGTTACCGAGGAGAACGTCGCCGAGACGCTGCGCGAGGTGCGCATGGCGTTGCTCGAGGCCGATGTGGCACTGCCCGTCGTCAAGAGCTTCGTCGAGAAGGTCAAGGCAGACGCGCTCGGTGCCGAGGTCGCTGCGAGTCTCACTCCTGGCCAGGCCTTCATCGGCATCCTGCACCGGGAGCTGGCCAAGCTGCTGGGCGAAGAGGCGGCCGGCGCGGCCGGCGCGGACGGCGCCGGTGCGGGCGCCGGCGGGGGCGCAGTTGCACGCGACGGGACAGCCAAGGGTCGGAGCGCGGGCGGCTTTGCGCTCAATGTACAGCCGCCGCAGATCGTGCTGCTCGCGGGGCTGCAAGGCGCGGGCAAGACCACCACCGCCGGCAAGCTCGCGCGCTGGCTGAAGGAGAGCATGCGCCGGCGCGTGCTGCTGGTCAGCACCGACGTGCGCCGCCCCGCCGCCATCCTGCAGCTGCAGCGGATCGCCGAGAGTGTCGGCGCGGATTTTTTCCCGAGCGCTGCGGCTGAGCAGCCGGCGGCGATCGCAGCCGCGGCACTCGAGGCTGCGCGCCGCGGCGTATACGACGCGCTCATCATCGATACCGCCGGGCGGCTGCACGTCGATGCCGAGCTCATGGCGGAGGTGCAGCACATCGACGCGGCGGTGCATTCGCATCAGCGGTTGTTCGTAGTGGATGCCATGGCGGGGCAGGACGCCGTGAACGCAGCCCGCGCATTCGGCAGCACGCTCGAGCTGACCGGCGTCATCCTCACCAAGGCGGACGGTGATGCCCGGGGCGGCGCGGCGCTGTCGGTACGTTACGTGACCGGCAAGCCCATCGTGTTCCTCGGCGTGGGCGAGAAGCTCGATGCTCTCACTCCCTTCGATCCCGAGCGCATGGCCTCGCGCATCCTCGGCATGGGCGATGTGGTCTCGCTGGTCGAGGACGTGCAGCGCAAGGTCGACGTCCGCCAGGCTGAAAAGCTCGCGCGCAAGGTGGTGCAGGGTAAGCGCTTCACGTTGGTGGATCTGCGCGAGCAGTTCGAACAGGTGCGCAAGCTCGGCGGTTTATCGGCGGTCATGGACAAGCTTCCCGCGCAGCTTGCCAATCGCGCCCAAGCCATGCGGGGGGAGCAGGCCGACCGGGAGCTGCGGCGCCAGATCGCCATCATCGATTCGATGACGCCGCAGGAGCGGCACCACGCCGGCATCATCGACGGCTCGCGGCGCCGCCGCATCGCCGCGGGCGCCGGCGCCCAGGTCCAGGACGTCAACCGCCTGCTCAAGCAGTTCCTCGAAATGCAGAAGCTCATGAAGGGGATGAAGGGCGGCAAACTCGGTCGCCTGATTGCCGGCCTTCGAGGGATGCCGCCGCCGGGTATGCGCCGCTAGGCGCTTGCCTCGGCGTCCAGCTGCGTAGGGGCAGCTGCGTGGGGGCGGCTGCGTGGGGCAGCCCGCGTGGGCACCCCCGGGCACCCCGCCCCGGGGGCCACCTGAAGCCCGGGCAGCCGGAGCCCGGCACCCGAAGCCGGGCACCTGAACGGCTTGGCGGCGGCGCTGGGGATCTCGAGCGCCTACCCCCGGACGCGACTTTCTTGCCGCGCGCAATTTGCGTAGAATCCGCCCTCTTTTTTGGGCGCCTCCGGCTGGAGGCGCGACGGAATTCGCCATGGTCACCATTCGTTTGACGCGCCGCGGAGGCAAGAATCAGCCCTTCTATCATGTCGTGGTTACGGATAGCCGTAGGCGACAGGGCGGGGCGAGCCTGGAGCTGGTGGGCTTCTACAACCCTGTAGCGCGCGGCAAGGATACGGCGCTGAAGCTCGACCTCGCGCGCATCGATTACTGGCGGGGCAAGGGCGCGCAGCAGTCCGAGCGGGTACGCGCGCTCGTGTCCGGCTACCGCAAGAGCCTCGGCAGGGAACAGGGTCAGTCGCCGGCGGCCGCCTGAGCCGATACCTCGTAGTGGGCAGGGTGCTCGCGCCGCATGGTGTGCGCGGCGCGGTCAGGGTGCAGTCCTATACCGAGCCGCCGGGTGCGCTGATGCATCATCCGCATTGGCTGCTGCGTCATCCCGACGGTGCGGATCAACACGTCGAGGTTCGCGAGACCCACTGGGACGGGCGCACACTGCGCGTGTCGCTGGCCGACGTGGACAACCGGGATGCCGCTGGGCGGCTGCGCGGCTGCGACATCCTGCTCGAGCGCACCGAGCTGCCGCCGCCGGGGGCGCATGAGTATTACCGCGAGGATCTGCTCGGTTTCCAGGTACGCAATGGCGAGGGCGTGCCACTCGGGGAGCTGGTGCATTTCCTCGAGGCACCCGCTGGCGCGCTCATGGTGGTGCGCGGCGAGCGCGAGCGCTGGTTGCCGGCGCGCCCGCCATGCCTGCGTCGCGTCGACGTCGCACGCCGTGAGATCGAGGTGGACTGGCCGGCAGATTTCTGAGCGCGACGGGGCGGGAGGCACTGTGCAGATCGAAGTGGTGACGCTGTTTCCCGCGCTGATCGCGCAGGCGCTGGACTATGGCGTGCTCGGACGGGCGGTGCAGCGCGCGCTGTTGCGCGTGGGTACCGAGGATCCGCGCGCGCACACCACGGACGTGCACCGCACCGTCGATGATCGTCCCTATGGGGGTGGTCCGGGGATGGTGCTCAAGCCCGAGCCGCTGTGCGCGGCGATTCACGCGGCCGCGGCGCGCCTGCCGGCGGGCAGCCCGCGCATCGCGCTCGGCCCCG